>NZ_JBHYJX010000036.1:0-89723 GCF_042740985.1 Streptomyces sp. NPDC058985
CACGAACAGCACGGTGATGCCGACGAGCAGCACGATGCCGAGCACGGACGTGAACCGGGGGCCGCGCAGGGGGCTGCGCCAGAAGCCCGGGGAGGAGGGAAGCCGTGTGGCGAGGACTCGCATGTCCCGACCGTAGGCAGCAGAAGGCCCCGAAAGCGGTCACGACCCATGACGAAACGCTGACGTCCGCCGTGTGCGCCGTCCGACCCGCGATCTTCCGCCCTTCGGTGCCGGTGTGACCGAGCCACTCCCCTGTCCGGACTCATAGCCGCGCAAGGGGACGAGCAGATCAGCCACCACATGCTGACGTTTGGGCCATTGGGGTTGCGTGCGCGACTGACACCCATCCCCGCCTGGCGGGGCCGCGTATTCCACTCGGAGTCTCGGCGATCATGTCCGAGCTCCCGAACAGGGAAGAGAGCCATGCACCAACGAACGGGCACAACCATCAATGTGGTCCTCTGCATGCCACGCGCCTCACCCGTCCCAGCCGTCACTTATGGCACGCCAGAGCCGTAGAGGGGGAGGCTGACCGCTCTCGACCGACCGAGATCTTGCACGTGGTCTCTGCCCGAGCTGGCGGCTTCTCACCGAACTCGTCGAACCCGGCTGGTTCTTCTGTCTGCCGGATCCTCCCTATGCCCGCTGAGTACTTTCCTAAGCGTATTGGGGTATCTGCACGGTGCTACGTCTGCTGCGACTGCCGATGAGTGCCCTGTTGCCTGCCGTGGTGATCGCGTGCTGGGTGGTGACCGGTGTCGTGTCGATCGTCCGGATCGCCGACGGGCCGGAACCGACGCGGGACAGTGTTCAGGTCGTGCACCCTGGCATGGAGTCCAGCAGGGTCGCCGCGCAGTTGCGGACTGCGGGGGCCTGGGGAGGGGTGCCCGCGGTCGTCGTATGGGAGAAGGCCGGACAGCGTGCTGTGCCGACGCCCCGCTTCAGCTCTCTGGACCGCCAACGGGCCGAACACAGCCTTGCCACGCTGCCCTCCGCAGTGGCCCGGGTGGAGGCGGTCACTGTTGCGAAGGACGGGCAGGCGCTGGCAGGCGTGGTGGCGCTTTCGCCGGACCGTGCTCTGAGTGGGAGGCAGGGTGGTCTTGACGCCGTGTTGCGTGCGGCGCGGCAGTTGGAGGGCACCCAGGTGGCGCTGGCGGGACCGGCCGTGGCGCAGGCTGATCTAGACGATTCGTTCGATGGTCTTGACCTGCGTCTCCTGCTTGCCACGTTCGGTGTGGTGATGGTCATTTTGGTGTTCGTGTACCGCAGCATGGTGATGCCCTTGATCGTCATGACGAGTGCCGTGCTGGCTCTGCTGTTGAGCGGCTCCGTTCTCGCGTGGATCAGTGCGCGGACCGGACTGATGGTGGACGAGCAGGCCCGGGGGATCTTGTCAGTCCTAGTGGTCGGCGCCACCACGGACTACGGCCTGCTGCTGTGGGCCCGCTTCCAGGAGGAGTCGCGGCGGGCGGACGGGCGTGTGTCGGCCATGTGTGCGGCGTGGACTGCATCCTGGGCTCCTGTCACAGCCAGCGCCGCCTCGGTGGGGTGTGCGTTGGTCACGCTGTTGCTCTGCACTCTGCCCGGTCACCGCGTCCTCGCTCCGGCCGGTGCGGTAGCGATGGGCTGCTGCGCCCTTGCTGCCCTCACGTTCGTCCCGGCCGCCACACTCCTGGTCCAGCACCGGACACCTCACTCACGGCCGCGGCTACGGCTAAGGGCCCTGAATACAGTTCGGACTCGGCTGGCGCCCGTGCGCGTGGTGGCCCGTCACGGGCGTGTGACGGGTTTGGTGGGACTGGGGCTCTTGGCGTCCTGCGCGGCGCTGGCGCTCACGCTCTCGCCTCACGGTCTGCCACTCCGGCAGGCGGTGACAGCAGGTTCCGCATCCTCGCAAGGACAGGCAGCTCTGGAAAGGCATTTCCCCGGCGGGACTGGAACCCCTGCCGCGATCCTGACCGACCAGGACAACAAAGATCAGGTCAGACATACGGCTACTGCCACTGAAGGAGTCGTACAGGTCAGCGAGGCACCCCCCGGCACTGCGCCGACCGGACGCAGTGTGCTCTTGGCCACCTTGGACAGCGCAGCCGACAGCGCCCGCGCCCAGCAGACCGTCGAGCGCCTGCGCCTCTCCGTCCCTCCCCCGGCGTCCGGAACCGCTGAAGTCGGCGGAGTTCCAGCTCAGCTGTATGACGTCCAGACGGCAACCGAGACTGACACCGCTCGGGTTATTCCGGCTGTCCTTCTGGTGACCAGTCTGCTCCTCCTTCTGCTCCTGCGCAGCCTGGTGCTTCCTCTGGTTCTCGTCGCTGTCGCCGTCCTCAATTTCCTGGCATCGCTGGGCCTGTCGGCCTTGGTCTTCCGCATGCTGTACGGGTCTGCGGCGACTGAGCCCTCGCTGGTTCTGTTCTCCTTCGTCTTCCTGATCGCACTCGGTGTCGACTACAACATCTTCCTGATGCACCGCGTGCGGGAGGAGGTGCTGGGGACGGCAGGCCACCGGGTCGGAACACTTCGCGGTCTGCGGGCCACCGGCGGTGTGATCAGCTCAGCCGGTGCCGTACTCGCCGCGACCTTCGCCTCTTTGACCGTGATGCCTCTGCGTTACCTCGCTCAGATCGGGGTCATCGTGTCCGTCGGCGTCCTTCTGGAGACCCTGCTCGTCCGGCTCTTCGTCGTACCCTCCCTGGTCATCAGCGCCGGCCCACGCATCTGGTGGCCCACCCGGCCAACACCAGCCCTCCCGCCCAGCGCGTGCGTGGAGCGAACGGGGCCAGCGTCCGGTTCCGGGAACGATTCCGGGTCCCCGTTGCCCTCTCCTCAATCAGGCTGACAAACAACCCTGGCTGTATTTCCCTGCGAGGTTGGGGACGCGGCTGGCGGGGGTTCCTACTGTGATCGGTAAAGGTGGGCGTAGGCCCACACGTCCAGCAGGGCGCGGTTGAAGCGTCCGGCCCCTGCCATTGACCTGCGGCCGACAGGCACGGGGAAGAGCATGATCGACCACGTCCAGACGCGGCTGCGCCTGCTGAGTGGACCTGATAGCAAGAGCGGCGCCTATCCGGGGGGGGCCGATCGGTCGTGGTCACGGCTGCTGGTCCTGGTGCCCGGCCGCTTGCTGCTTCCCGGTGACACGGCCAGCTTGGACCTCGGCAAGGATGTCGGGCTTGACCAGGCGTTTCACCTTGGCGCGGCTGACCTCAATGTTCTTTGGCAGCAGTTCGTGGTCGAAAGCTTTGCAGACATCATTGGCCCGGAAGGGCTTGTGGCGTCGTAGAAGACAGCAAGGATGCGGGCGGGGTAGCCCGGGTGGCTCGGGTAGGTCCGGCACGACGGCCAGGCTGCCCAAGCCCCGTGGCCGTGGCCGTGGCCGTGGCCGTGGAGAGCCAATAGGCCTTTCTCACCGTCTGCCGGTAACAGGCAGTTCCAACGACAGCTCAAAACCCCCATTCTCCGTGGGGCCGTACCTGACGGTGCCACCCAGTAGCCCCGCACGCTGACGCAGACCGACCAAACCGTAATTGGCGCCCGGCAGGGACAGTGCAGCGCGCGTTGGTGGCCCATTGGTGACCATGACACGGACGGTCGTGTTCTCGTGGCGGATTAGTACGGTTGCCCGGGCGCCCGGCGCGTGCTTGCGTACATTCGTCAGCGCCTCCTGAACGGTGCGGTAGATGGCGCGCTGGACCGGCGGGGGGACGCTGCCCGGCAGACTGATCTGCAGTTCGGTTTCGATACCGCTGTCATCGATCAGCCGCTGAAGATCACCAAGAGAGGGCTGCGGAATCAGTTCCACCGGGCTGCCGCCCGAGGTACGCAGGACGCTGACCATGTGCCGCAGTTCTTCGAGCGTCTGCACGCTCAGCTGCCGGATCGTGGCAGCGGCGTGTCTTGCGTCGTCGTCGCGGCTTCCCACCTGGAGTGCGCCGGCTCTCACAGCGATGAGACTGACCTGGTGAGCGACGACATCATGCATCTCGCGAGCGAGTGTGGTGCGCTCCCTGGCCAGCACTGTCTGGGCGGTCAGCTGTCGCTCGTACTCGCGTGCTCGGGAGATCTCCGCCAGGCGTGAGGACAAATCACGCCGGGCCTGCACGAGCTGGCCGAGAAACACCGGCGCGGCCGCCGTCGCCGCGGTGTATCCGAGAGCGATGAAGATCGACGGAGCCGAGAAGTCGAATCCTGGCGATGGCAGAGCAACCAGGTTACCGAGAGTGAACACCGCGGCACAGACTACCAACAGAGCGCGATCCCGCGTAAGGGAGGCAAGCGTGTACAGCGCGGCCAGCGCGGCGAAGACCGCGTCGGACAGAAGAACGGCAGGAAGAGTGAGCAGGAACGTGACCCTGGGCAGGCGCCGTCGCATGACAAGGGCGCAGGCGGCCAAGAGGGCGCTGGCCAGGCGCAGTGGCTCGGAGGTGTCGGCATGGACCCAGACATCAAGCAATGCCGCTGCGACGAGGATGGCGTCCAGCAGCGGGGCAGGCGGCCGGCTCATGGCTCCTCCTTGCCCCGTGCTGGCCTGAGAAACCCGGCGCGCTCCGCAAGCAGGGCGGCCTGGACGCGACTGCTGACCTCCAGTTTGGCAAGGATTGCGCTCACATGGTCTTTGACTGTTCCGGTACTCAGGTGCATGCGTGTAGCGATGTCGGCGTTGGTCAGGCCCTCGGCGGCTGCGGCGAGCACGGCACGTTCGCGATCGGTGAGCCGTTGGAGGCGGCGGGCGGCGTCCTGGCGGGGGCCCGCGTTCAGGAAGCCGTCCACAACGGTGCGAGTGACCTCCGAGGACAAGACAGTGCCGCCTTCTGCCAGCGTTCTTACCAGGGAGGGAAGTCGCTCCGGGTCGGTGTCCTTCAGTAGGAAGCCGGACGCACCCGAGTGGAGTGCCGCTGCGACGTAGTCGTCCATGCCGAACGTCGTGAGCATGGCCACGACCGGGGCCTGCGGGAGCCGGCGCAGTTCGGCCAGCACCGCGAGACCATCCATGTCGGGCATTCTGATGTCCAGCAGAACAACGGCGGGGCGTCGCTCCTGCGCCGTCCGGACCGCTTGCCCGCCGGGAACGGCCGCCACCACCTCGATGTCACCGGCCGCCTCCAGGATGTGCTGAAAGCCTGAACGGATCAGCGCCTCGTCGTCGACCACCATCACGCGGATCATGCGTTCTCTTCTCCACTCACCATCGAGCCCACTGACTCAGTGAGTACCCACCACCGGGTTCGCTTCCCGGCGCAGACACCGACAGCCGCCAGGTGGCGGCGCTGTTCCATCCGGTCGGCGGGGAGACCTCAGACATGTGCCAGATGGGACAGAGCGCGCCCATGCCGGACGCTGGAGCCAGCGGGTCGTTCCTCCGCACCGCCCGCGGCCAGACAGATGGGAGACCGCTGCCATGATCTGCCTGACAATTCTCCAGCCGATCTCCAGAGACGAAGCGAGCAGGACGGTCTTCGGTGATGGTGCTGTCGGCGAGGTCGCGCCGCCCGCACCGAGCGCTCTCGTCCCTGCCCTGGCCGGATACTCGATGGTGTTCCGGGCACCCACTGCCCGCTGCGCATGGGCCGCTCGCGTACTCGGCATCGGGGCCAAGGCCGAGCCCGCGCTGTGCGACCTCGACTACGGCGCGTGGCGAGGCCGCACGACTGCCGAAGTCGCCGCCACGGAACCCTGCGGGCTCTCCGAGTTCCTGACGGACCCGGACGCCACCCCCCATGGAGGCGAGTCCGTACGCCAGCTCTGCCGACGGGTCTCGGACTGGCTCAATGACTTGCCGCCCTTCACGGCTGAGGTCGTGGTGATCGCCGAACCGGTGGTAGCTCGAGCCGCGCTGGTCCACGCTCTGTCAGAACCGGTGCGGGCGTTCTGGCACATCACGGCGCCATCACTCGCCACGATGGTGCTGCCCTCCAGGAACAGCCTGCGCCGTACCCCACAGTGCGACGCCGCACCCCGGCACCGGCGGACGCGCGGCGTGCCGCGGCAACTGACACCGGCCCCTCCCATTCTGACGGGCGCCGCGGTGCGGTTCCCCTCACAGGGTGTCGCCCACGAGTAGGGATGGGACCACCAAGGCACGGCATCGTCTACCTGCGGGGCACACGGCCTTCGGTGCTGAGAGCTTCGGGACGCTGTATTGGTTGCCGGCAGGGCTCGTCCATCCTCTTGGGCATGAGCCGTGCGTCCTTTCATCCATGGCGTCTGCTGATGAATTTTTGTCAGGTCCCTCACTGTGCCAATTCTTCGACCAACGGCCCTGCGCACCTCTGAATGGTGTCGAATGCGGCCAAGTACGAGCCGTTCGACGCGGTCGACGGATGCCACGATGGGCGGACTCGGGGGCTACTGAGCGTGGGTGAGGGTGGCGTAGACGACGATGTTGTCGGCGTAACGACCGTCGGCGGAGTAGTCACCGGCGCAGGTGATGAGTCGTAGGCCGGCGTGATCGAGGTTGCGGTAGACGTCGACGGTGGGGAACTCGTTCTTCGGGTACTGCTCGACGCGGTCCACGGTGAAGGTCACCGTACGTCCGTCCTCACGGTCCACGGTGACGGTGTCGCCGGCCGAGAGTTCGGCGAGGCGGTAGAAGATGGATCGGTCACCGTTCCAGGTGACGTGGCCGGCGATGACGGCGGGACCCTGCTGACCCGGCGTGGGTCCCGGCGTGTACCAGCCGGCGAGGCCGGGGTTGCGGGGGGTCTCCATCACGCCGCCACGGTCGAGACCGAGATCTTCCAGCGTGGAGGAGACACCGATCGCGGGGATGTGCACTTCGGTGGGGGCGGAGCGGTCGAGGGAAGCGGCCGTCGGATCGGCGCCGGGGCTCCCTCCCGTGGAGGGAGCCCCGGTCGGCCGTCCCGTTCCGATGACAGCAGGCGCCTCCGGCCCTGCGGACTCGGTCACCGACGGGGCCTGAGGTGCTGTACGTGACTCGTCGCCTGCGCGCCATAGGCCCAAGGCCAGGAGCACGCAGGAGAGCACCGCAACCGCCGCAACGGCGACGAGCAACAGGCTCCGCCGGGAATGCCCGTGGCTCATGAAGGCACCCGGTCAGCGCTCACCGGCACGGCGCCACACGACCACCGCTCCCACCGCGGCCGCCATCAGACCGGCTCCGCCGAGGGCCATGATCTGCGTCGAGTCCTCGCCGCCGGTCGCCGCGGTGCCGGTCTCGACTCCGCCCTCGGGCATCTCGCCGATGGACGCTCCGCGCACCATGCCGCAGCTCGCGGGGGCGGTGGCCTCCAAGGGGAGCTTCGGGTCGAGTTCGCTCTTGCCGGCGTCCGCGTCGTACTTCCCGTTGTCGTTCACGTCGATGCCGTGCTGGACGATGTGCAGGTCCTTGAAGTGGTCGGCGACGGCCTGCGAGACGCTGATGGTGCGCTCGTAGGAGAGGTTGCCGTCCTTGTCCGCGGTGGGCATCCGGTCGACCGCGAGGCCACTGTCCTTGCTGGTGTCCCCACTGGTGGTCAGCGAGATGTTGATGTCGCCGTAGGAGGGCAGCCCCTCCACTGTCGAGACGATGTCGTCGCCGTTCTTGTCGGCGCTCGCGTCGGGACAGTGGAAGTCCACGCCCTTGGTAGAACCGTGGATGTGCTGGGCGTGCGGCGCTCCCGGTGTCAGGCCCTTGGCCTGGATCTTCACGGTGAGCTGTGTGCCCTCCAGGCTGACCAGGGCGGTTCCACTTGATCCGGAGCCGTTCAGCTGCTCAAGGTTGATCTGGTACGCCTGGCTGTCGGCGGCGAGCGCGGGAGCGGCGGCGGACAGAGCCACGGCCGCGGGCAGAGCGGTCAGTGCGGCTATCCGTGCGACACGTCGGTTCCTCATGCGATGAATTCCTTCCTCGGCCCACCTGCGAGGGTGGACGATTGGGAACGGTGACCGACTCCGGCCACCGAGGTCGGCTGGTAACACTTATCCGGAGCCAACATGGGCGCCGGATTGGCCTTGGGGCAGCCGCGCGTGGAGGAACCGTCTCAGGTGTGGCGATGGCGCTGAGCGACCGGGAGTGACGCCCTCCCCTGCCCCTGCTCTCGCGACCGGCTCACAGCACCGTCCGGACCGGGCATGAGACGAACACACCAAAATGGACGAACCTGTGCATCTGTCCCGCGCGGCGGCCGGCGCGAAGAGGGGCGAGGAGCGAAAGCCGAGCAGAGCCAGCCCGCCGCGGACGACGCGGAGCCCCGTCATGGACGTTCCTCGTCCCGTGAAAAGGGCTGCAGGCTCTCGTCTCACTACGGTGCCACCTTTGCGCGTCCGCATCCCGGCGGCTGGCCGGGACGCGGACGCCGAGTGCCTGATCCGTCAGTGGCCCACGCCCCAGCCGTGGCCGCTCATGTTGGCGCAGCTGTTCCCGAAGGCGGGGTTGAGCAGACCGATTACGTTGACCGTGTTGCCACAGACATTCACCGGCACGTGCACCGGGACCTGCACCACATTGCCCGAGGCCACACCCGGGGAACCGACAGCCGCACCCTGGGCGCCGCTGTCGGCGGACGCCACTCCGGCCGCGCCCAGCACCAGGGCACCGCCGGCAGTGAGAAGCCCTGCGGTCACGATCGCGCGAGTCTTCATTTCGTTCTCCTTGTCGTGTGCGTTTCATTCGCAGGTCGGCCCGTCGCCGTTCCTGAGGATGCGCGGCGGACGACCGTTATCCGCGCCGGACGGTGAACCGGATTGCGCCAACGCGGGAAGCTCACCCGAAGGAACCCAACCAGCCGAACGAGAGGCCGGATTACGAATTTCGAGGCGACCGGAAGCACAGCCGTCCGCGGGAGTCCGACTGGGCCGGACGGGTTCTTTTCGTCGTTGGGTGCAGTCCGCCCGGTGTGCTGGGACGGATCAGTCGCAGAGCCTTCGGCATTCCTGCCCGAGGCCTCCTGAAGGGAAAACAGCAGATGCGCAAATGTACGGTTGCGACCGCGGGGATCGTTCTTGCCACCCTGTGCGCCGCCCCGGCACTCGCAGCCCCCACCGCGCCCGCCGAGTCCGGGCACAAAGGGCTCACCGCAGTCGGTCTGACCAAGGACCAGCGCCTGGTCGAGTTCGACGTCGACAAGCCGACCAAGACCTGGTCCCTCGGCAGGGTGTCCGGACTGTCCGGAGACAAGAAGCTCGTCGGCATTGACTTCCGGGTACAGAACGAGCGGCTGTACGGCGTCGGAGACAAGGGCGGCATCTACACACTCAACACGAACGCGAAGGCGAGGAAGGTCTCGCAGCTGACCGTCGCGCTCTCCGGCAAGGCGTTCGGCGTGGACTTCAACCCGCCCGCCAATCGGCTGCGAGTCATCTCAGACACAGGCCAGAACCTACGCCACAACATCGACGACCCCGCCGCCCCGCGTACGACCATCGTCGACGGGACGCTCACCAATCCCACCACCCCGCCCTCCACCGCCATGGGGGTCACCGGCGCCGCGTACACCAACAACGACCTCAACGCGGCGACCGCGACGACCCTGTTCGACCTCGACACCATGACCGACCGCGTCTCGCTGCAGTCCCCGGCCAACGCCGGCACCCTCGCCCCCACCGGCAACCTCGGCGTGGACGCCGACCTGAACGCCGGGTTCGACATCTATTACAACCCCGCGAGCGGTATGAACCACGGCTTCGCCGCCATCGGTACAGGCGGCGCCTACCGCCTGTACGAGGTGAACCTGCTCAACGGCAAGGCCACCGACAAGGGCGCCTTCCCGAAGAAGCACCAGGTAACCGACCTGGCCCTGCCCATCGACCAGCGATAGCACCAGTCCGCGAGCACCAACAGGAGGCGGCCCGCCGGGGCCTCGGCCGAGCGTCGACCGGCTCGCCGCCTTCTGCCCGCGTACCGGTGCTCCTGGCGTTCATCATCGCCGTCCGGCTGCGCCGACGGCTTCACGCCCGCAGCCGCAACGATGAGAAGCCGCCAGCGCTGATCATCCTGGTCCACGGCATCCTCGTCGCGCCGACCGCGTACGGAGAGGCCGTCTTGGATGTCGTGGAGCAGCTTGCCGCGGGCATCAACCCACTCCGGCCGCTGAGAGCGTAGGCTCCCTGCCCCCAAGCGTGTGGATAGGACCGCATGTCCTGCCAGGCCGTAGGAGAGCGGACGATGCACTTCCCTGGCACCAGCTCGACTGGCGACCTGTCAGGCCTCACTGCTCGGTTTCGCCTGTCTCCACGTGTTGAGGCCAGCCACGGGAAGGACTCAGAGGTGGCCGGGGAGGGGCGGGGAGGTGGGCCCTGGCACCGGGCGCGGCTGACCAGGGCCCCGCAAGCGCCTCCGTGGGGCGGAAAGCGCGTGCGTCACATGGGCGGTAACGAACCCCATATGGTCGAGGGCACGGAGATTCACTCGTTTGGCTCCACGCGGGCTCCGTGTTCGGCTGGCTGGAGGTCCGGCGGGACGGTTGTGTCGATCATCCACACGCATGGCTCTGTAACGCCCCTGCCGTTCCCCGTCGGATTCACCGGAACCGCTCATCGCGCGAGCGAGCGTCGTCATCGCGCTCTACCGTGGCGGGAACAGCTTGCGCCGGCCCGCACCCGCGTACAGCTGTGTGCCGTGTCCGGCCGGGGACGCAGGCCTCTCCGCACCCGGCCGGACTGGTCACGGCTACTCGCCTTCAAGCCCGATGTCAGGAGCCAGGTGGAGGTGACGAGCGTGCTGGTCGTGCACCGTCCCTCTCTTTGGGGCGGCCATCAGGTCACGCTAGGCCGTGACGGGCGTGATGTCTTTGGCTCCGCGCACAGCGACCACGCGTGAGGTCCGCTTGTATGGCATCACCGCGTTGGGCGGGGTGCTCTTCAACGCATAGGACTGACGTCCACGCAGGAGGCGCCGTTCGACGCTGGCCATAAATGACATGCTCAACGATTCCTGCCGCTGATCCGCGTGCCGCCGTGACAGGGAGTCCGGGACACCGTCGATGAAGCGGTGTGGTGGGGCCCTGGTACCGGGCGCTGCGTCTCCCGTCGAGGGGCGGAAGCTGTACGCATCACCAGGTGCCGTAACGCGAGGTGGGCGTGCGCGGAAACGACAGCTCACTCTATGGCGCTGACGGAGCTCCGGCGGCCCGCCGGCGGGAGGGCCGACGGACCGCTTGTGCCCATCATGCAACGGGCGTGACCGACCGCTACCTTCGCGCTCCGGCCGATTACACCTGAACGCCTCGCTGCGCGGGCGGGTACGCCCCCGGCCATCTACCGTAGCGGGAACGGCTGCTGCAGGTCCGCACCCGCGTACAGCCGTGTGCCGTGTCCGGCCGGGGACAGCCACCTCTTCCCCCCGGCCGGACCGTCACGTCCGCTCGCCCCGCAGCACGGTCCGGAGGCCCCCGGAGGTGTGAGCCGTGCGCCCGTCGTCGTGCACCGGCCCTCCGTTTCGGGAGACCGGAGAGTCACTCTGTCCCGCGACGGGCAGGACGTCTTCCTCGGCATCGCGCACAGCGACCACGACCTGGTGTGTTCCTCGAAGGCGCTGGCATCGCCCAGCCGGACAACATCCTCGATCAGCCGCGGATGGTGGAATGGCGCGACGGCTCCGCACACGACTTCAGCGCCGCATGAGAATCGCATGCTCGGGCCCACAGCTGATTGCTCAGCTTCGCGGCCCGGTCCAGCAGAACCAGCGTCAGGTCCCGCCGCCGACCACCAGCCCGTTCTTGGCCTCGGCGACGGTTCCATACACCTGAAGCACAGTGTCCATCCCGGTCATGACCAGCACTCGCTGTAGATCCAGCGGCACACAGGCCAGCGCCAACACAGCACCGGCCTGGTCCGCCCGCCGCCAGGCCATCAGCAGCACATTCAGCCCGGCCGAATCGCAGAACGACACCGCGGACAAGTCCAGCACCACACACCGCTGCCCCTGGGTCTCTTCCAGAAGGCGGTTACGGAAGAACGAGGCGGTCTTATAGTCCATATCCCCGCCGACCTGCACAGTCAGACACATTCCCGACCCATTCGCCTTGACTGATGGCTCTGGGTTCATCCCGCTCTCCCCACGTCTCATCACGAGACGCAACCGATAGTGACCATGACCCTATCGACTCCCGTTACATCGTGTCCTCAGCAAGACATCGAGGCGCGGCAGGCCCCGCCCCAGTGGCTCCTGGAACGGGGCCTGAACGGGCACAGCCCACCCTTCTACGTCCACACCGGCGACTTGCTGGAACGTAGGCAGGAACAGCACAGGCATCGAGCAGAAGCAGGCCCGCCGGGCGCTCGCAGCCGACATCAAAGCATGCACCCAATGCCGTGCGGGTCAGGCAACGGTTCACCCGTTCGGCCGCTGTGAGCGGCAGCGCGGTGGCCTGCGTGTTTGTGTCGCCAGGTGAAGCCGGCGTCGGCCCGGCCCTCCCTCCACTCTGCAGGAGACACCCGTGCGCATATCCACCCTCGCCCCCGTCCTTGCCGTTGCGGCCCTGTGGCCCATGGCACCCGCGGCCGCAGCAGCCCCCACCGAGACCCCCGCGCGCACCGAAGCCCCGGCAGGTGACGCCCACAGAGAGGCCGGGCTGTCAGCGATCGGCCTCACCCACGACCAGCGGCTTGTCGCCTTCCACACGGGCTCGCCGGCGGCCGCGCGCTCTGTGGGCCAGGTTTCCGGGCTGGTGAAAGACACCAAACTCGTGGGGATCGACTTCCGCGTCCAGAACGGCAAGCTTTACGGCGTCGGCAACCAGGGCGGCATCTACACGCTCGACACCATCAGCGCACAGGCGAAGAAGGTCTCGCAGCTCACGGTGGAACTTGAGGGCGAGTACTTCGGAGTGGACTTCAACCCCGCCGCGAACCGCCTGCGGGTGATCAGCGACACCGGCCAGAACCTGCGCCACAACATCGACGACCAGGCCGCCCCGACCACTACGACCGTCGACGGCACGCTGACCAACCCGGCCACACCGCCCTCCACCAAGACGCCGACCGCGAAGGGCGTCACGGGAGCGGCCTACACGAACAACGACCTCAACGCGGCGACAGCTACAACGCTGTTCGACATCGACACCGTCAACGACCGCGTCTCGCTGCAGTCCCCGGCCAACGCCGGCAACCTCGCCCCCACCGGCGGCCTCGGCGTCAAGGCAGGACCGTCCGCCGGCTTCGACATCCACTACGACCCGAACACCGGCTCCAACCACGGCTACGCCACCCTCCACATCGACGGCGCTGCCCATCTCTACAGTGTCGACCTCCTCACCGGAGCGGCGAACGGCAAGGGAACGTTCCCGACCAACCTCCAGGTCACCGACCTCGCCCTGAACCTGAGCCCGGCCCGCCACCCGCAAGGCGCCATGGACGCCGGCGTCGGCACCATGGCAAGCAACACCGGCCCGCACCTCAACATCGCCGGCGTAGCCGCCGGATCCGCCCTCCTCCTCGCAGCGCTCGCTGGCGCAGGCATCTGGCGCACCCGCAGGACATCCGACACAACCCCCTCCTGACCAAAAACTCGCAGCCGCAGGGGACGGTGGGTCCGAAACCGAGCGCTGGCCTCGGTGCAGCGCAGCGCCCGCCCCTGCGGGCGGGCGCCACGTGTGAAGTGCATGCGAGCTCCCGACACCTCGGATCACACACCACCCCACAGGAGCAGGAGTGTCAGCGGCTGGAGTCGTTGATGCCGGCGGCAAACTGCCCCACGACGTCCAGGACACCCTGCCCAAACGCGGTCGCGCGACGCGGATGCCGCACACCATGACGATCAGCACCAGACAGCTTCTCGTCGTTGCGGCTGCGCGCCTGAGTTCGCCGGCGCAGCCGTACAACGATGATGACCGCCAGCAGTACCCCCTCACTGATCGTCAGCACACCACACCCCCACCGAAGGAAAACGGCCCCTGGACAGGTTGCAGCCAGCACGCGTTCATGCGGCTGCAGTGTCCCGCAAACATGGCTGCATGCATCCGGCAGATCGGCCGGATCGGCCGTCCTGCTCCCGAGAGGCCCCGAGCAGGTGGGCCGAAAAGCCCTGAACACACGGGGTCACGAAGACACGAAGATGCGTCCGGGGCGAGGAATACGCTAGCCGCGTCACACGTCCGGGGCGCGCGGCGCGGGCGCACGCGGGCGCACCAGCGATGAGTATCGGCTCCGGCAACCGGCGTCGATGCGGTCGGCGAGGCGGGCCAGCTCCAGTGGTTCACCGGGCAGGAGCCGGTGGGCGCGTTCCACGATGACGTCGGTGACGCGGGCTGCGGACAGCCAGGCGGCCTCGGCCTTCCACCCGTCGGCGACGCTCAGGCGCGGGGAGTGGACGGCGGCGGGGTTCTTGCCCGCCGCGGCCAGGACGTCCCACACCAGATCGGTGGTGGAGTGTACGGGGTTGAGGCGGACCACGATCCGGCGGGTGGTTTCGAGCGCGGCCAGGCGCCGGCCGAGGGCCGGGTCGTCGGCGGCGTCGATGACGACGCGGACGGTGCGGCGCGGGACGACGGGCCGGGCGGCGGGGTCCTCGGTCGCCGTGGTGGTGGGCAGGGCCTCAGTCACGCAGGCCGCCGCCGAGGAGGGAGTAGGCGTTGTGGACTGTCCTCTGGTCGACGGTGGCCAGGTTCTGCTCGGCGCACAGGGCGGCGGCGGTGTGGGTGAAGACGGCCCAGTCGCGCATGGTGCCGTGGCCGTAGGAGTTGTCGACCTCGACCAGCAGCTCATCGAGGGCGCTGGCGTAGATCGGGTGGAAGCGGCGCATCAGCGCCGGGACCTTCGCGGGGGCGAGGGGGGGGAAGGGCAGGCGGCGGAAGACGCGGGAGCGGAGCATCGGCTCGTTGGACAGGGCCTCCCAGCAGCCGTCGCCGCCAACGTAGAGCAGCGCGAAGCGGGTTGTGGGGTGATCGTGGAGGTGGCGCAGCAGTTCGATGCAGTCGCCGTTCAGGCGCTGGGCCTCGTCCACGACGACCAGGCGCATCGGGGTGGCGAGCAGGCCGATGAGTTTGGTGGTGAGGTCGAAGCGGTTGCGGGAGGTGGGGGTGTGGGCGCCGGTGAGTTCGCGCAGCAGCTGGTCGGCGATCATGCGCATGGTCGAGCGGGAGGGGAAGGTCAGCGGGCACACCTGCGGCCGGTCGGTGGCGGGGAGCTGGTCGACGGCTTCGAGGGCGGCTTCGACGGCGAAGGTCTTGCCGGTGCCGGCCGGGCCGTGGACGACGCCGGTGGCCGCGTGCGCGACGAGGTCGATCACGATCCGGGCGGTCATCTGGAAGTGGCCGGTGGGCAGGGCGTTGGCCCCGTCCAGGTCGACGAAGTGGCGCGGCATCAGCTCTCCGGATCGGCGAGGGCAGGGGGTGCGGTGGGGTCGATCAGCCCGAGCAGGCTGGTGGAGGCGCAGGCGGCGAGCGCGGCGTCGCGCTCGCGCTGGGTGCGGGTGCGCCCGTCGGCGGCCGCGACGAGCCGGGACTCCGCGGGTGGACTGTCGCCGGTCATCGGCGCGAGGGTGCGGCGGGCCTGGCGGGAGGCGCGGCGCCGCTCCCGGCCGAGGCGTTCGGCTTCGGCGCGGGCGTGCTCGCGGAAGGCGGCGGTCTGGGCGGGGGTGAGGTGCCCGGTCGGGTAGGCGGTGCACAGGTGCTCGGCGCCCAGGTAGACAGGCTGTCAATGCCCGGGTGGTGACGCTCCAGGTCGGCCCAGAACAGGCCGGCCAGGTGGGCCGACAGGCTCTTCAGCGAGTTGTAGTCAAGGCTGGGACGTCGCTCATTGAGGTAGTCGACAAGAAGATCACGAACGGGTTTGCACTGCAGGTGGTAGCGGTCTACCAGCTGGTCGACGTCGACCTGGCCGGCCCGAGAGGTGAGGTTGTGGAGGGTGGACGGGGCATCGGGCGGGAACTGGTCGCGGTTCCGCAGCCACGTGTAGGCCAGTCGAACGGCCTCCGTGGCCTTGCCCGGAGTCGCCCTGTGGAGCGCCAGGATGTCGCCGACGGTGATGTCGTCCACGCCGCCTCCGAGGGCGGCGATGATCCGAGCGATAGCCTTCAGGGCGTCGGGCCCGGGACGCCGTGACCATTGATCGGAGGGCAGAGCGGCCTTGAGCCGGGCGAAGCCCTCGGGATCGCGTGCCGCTTCGATGGCCGGCCTGAGGAATTTCGACTGGTTGCCGACGAGCCAGTGCAACCCGGGGCGGATGACGTCGGCGCAGATCAAGGCCAGGAGTCCAGAGCGGAGAGCTGCGAGCCCCGGCTTCCTGCCGTGGCGCTGCCACCAGCTGATCGTCTCCGCGTGCCAGCCGTCGTAAGCGGGGGATGCCGGGCACGCGTCCCACCGTTGCTGCCAGGTTTCTCCGTTGAAGGTTTCGAGCCACTCCAGCATGAGGTGGGCTCCGACCAGACGCGCGCGTTGGCCGAGCTTCTGTGGGGCGGCGAAGGCCGGCAGCGACAGCCGCTCAACTACCTCGCTCCGGGATGCCTGTGTCGCCGGCCACGACTCAGGGTTGGATCTCGGAGGAAACGTCGCCAACAAGGCCACCGCTTCACGCCCCCGCAGGTGTGCCGTTGCTGCGAGAGACTGAGCTTCGAGGGTGACTCATGCCGACCGGCCTCCGAACAGGATGTTGCGGGATTCAGGGTTGTAGGCGGGCGCAAGCACGGCCGGTGGTGGAGCAGTGCGCTTTCTCTCCTGCCGGGCGTGGTGAGCGAGGCCAGCCGAGATCACGTCGTCCCTGGTGGGGCGGTTGTAGATGTCCAAGGTGGTCAGGTACTTGTGGCCGAGGATGTGCTGGACGTAGGCGGGCGGCATGTTCGGGTCGTCGAGCATTAGGAACGTCGTCGTGTGCCGCAGGTCATGGAGGGTCGAGTTGGCGCCCAGGAGCTGGTTTGCGCGGGTGAACATCATGCGGGCCGCGTCGTACTCCAGTGGTCGCCAGGGGCGGCGCAGGGTCCACCACAAGGGTTGCGTGCGGCCGCGGGGGACGCCCTTCTTCCAGGCGTCTTCCTGGTAGAGCCGCAGCCAAACGAACGCGTCACGGGAGGCCGGGAGTTCTTGGTAGTCGCGCGTGCCCTTGCGGATCACGCCGATGGTCTGCTGGCCCACGACCGCATCTCCCTGCTTGGGGGTGAGGAGTTCCTCGGCGCGTGCGCCGGTGGCGACCCAGAAGGCCAGCAGGGCACGGTCGCGGTGGGAGCGGAGACCCGCGAAGACCTCGGTGTACTTCTCGTCGGGGATGCGGCGTGGGATGCGCTTGGGGATTCTCGGCCGGTAGAGGCCGGTGCGCTGCTTCTTGTGTTCCTGCTCAGGATTGTGATGCGCGTTGGCTCGTGCCGAGCGCCGGTGGCGGACGAGTGGAAAGGGGTTGACCAGCAGAGATCCGGAGTTGTTCTCCAGGTGCCAGTCGTAGAACCCCCGAAGCACCGTCTCGCAGTGTGCCCGGGTGGTGGGTGCGTACTTCTTGCCGACAGCGGGCTTCCCGGTCACCGGGTTCGGAGTTCCCGGCGCCGACTTGCCGGTTCGGGACGGCCGGGGTATCTCGGCCGGGTCCTTGCCGCGGTGGCGCCAGTGAACGCGTACCGGCTTGTCCGCCAGCTTCATCCACAGCGTGAAGTCCCGGGCGTCCTCACGTGTCGCGCGATCCCACTCGATCTCGAAAGCCCACAGGAAGCGCCACCACCGAAGCAGGTCCATGCCGTACGACCGCGGCGTCAACGGCTAACAGTCCGAAGACATCAGATCCTTGAAATACACCGCCGCAGGCTGAACAGGTCTCCCGAACGGATCCAGTAGTTGGCAGGGCTCCCAGGGATCCTCCGTGTCTCGTAACTCCCCGATCTCGGGCAGAACAAAGCTCTTGAGATCCCGGCTGGGACGTCTCTCGTCGGGCATGGCGGGAAGTTAGCAGAAGCATGCCCTGAACTGCACAAACACTCAGGTTAGTTCGGTCAACACACCGAGGGCGAGCACGTCACCTTCGAGGTCGGCCAGGGCCAGAAGGGTCAGCAGGCACAGAACATCGTCCGCGGCTGACCCCACGCCGCGAGCGCCAGGTGGGACGGCTGCCGGGATCTCCTGGCAGCCGCCCCACCAGTTTTCCCGGAGAGGGGCTCGGCGCCCGATACATACCCACGAAGCAGCGGCGCGGGAGCCTGTGCCGCTGCCTACCTGTGAACCGGGCACACGCGGGCCTGGGCGGGCATTGGGCCGCCCGGCGGCGCGTCGCCTCCACGGGCGGGGCGAGCAACTGGCCCGCCCAGTTCCAGATGACCGGGCGGGTCCGGAAACTGGGCGGCCCGGCCAGTGTAGGACGGCCGTGGGCCCCTGTGCTGCCTGCCCTCCGGTGTGGCGCACGGGGGTTGGGCAGCGCAGAATCGGGTATCGGGGAGCGTGGCCGTGGCCGGGTGTTTGCCGGCCCTTGCGTGGAGGAGTTGCTCATGTTGATGGCTCATCCTGCGGTGCTGCGGGATCTGATCGACCAATACGAAGCCTTCGCGGCCCTGCACGCGGCCGACGCGGACAGTGCGCAGGTGCGGCAGCGGATGGCAGACGTCGCCTACACGCTGTGCGTGTCCACCGGCACCCGTGACATCGACGCGGCCCTCATCGCTGCCCGTCACCAGCTGCCCGGCGCCCGCCCCCAGGACGACTTCGTACTGCACAGCAGCTGACCAGCCCGCCCTCGTCACCCACAGAAACGGACCGTCGAAGACGTGGATGCCTCCCAGCCTGCTGCCGCGCCGATCTACGACCGGCTGATAGCCGAACGCGGCGACGCGGTCGCCGTCGCTGCGCGCACCGTGGAACAGACCCGGCGTAAAGCGGCCGAAGCCCTCGACTTCAGCTCTCTGACAACCGGCAGCGTTCTCCCGCCCGCCGACGACGCGGGCGGCAGCAGCGGCGGCGGCGAGTAGCACCGACCCACGGGCTGCCCCCGTATCACCGGTGGCGGGAGCGCAGCACGTGCCCCAGGGCGCGGCGTATCGAGGCGGGCAGCGGCTGCCCGGCCGTGGTAGCCACCAGTTGTCGGGCCACCGTGTGCAGCTTGGTGTTGCTGTGCTGGGAAACGGCCACCAGTACCTTCCAGGCGTCTTCGGGCGTACAGCGACCGATCGCCATGATCATGCCCCGGGCTTGGTCGATCACCGGACGGGCTTGCATGGCGTGGCGCAGTTGCGTGTTCTCCTCGCGCAGCCGTCCAAGTTCCGCGGCGGTCTCATCGTCCGATTCCGGCCCGGGCCGACCGACCCGGGCCGGCTCCTGTCCGGGGCGCTGGGGCGTCACAAGGTGCCGCCTACACGCGTGTCCGGTGGTATGCCGGCCCGCCGCCGCGCTCCACGGTTCCTTTACTCGTCGGGGTCGGCGGCGCTGATCTCACCGAGGGCGGAGCCCGGATCGCGTTCGACGGCGAGATCGCCCAGGGAGACGATGCCGACCGGCTGCCCGGCGTCCACGACCGGCAGCCGGCGCAGCGCCTTGCCCCGCATCAGCTGCACCGCCCGGTCCACATCGTCGTCCGGGGCGACAGCCACCACCTCGCTGCTGCACGCCTCGCCGACCGTGCGGCCTGTCACGTCTCCGCCGTCGGCGAGGATCCGCACGGTCAGGTCCCGGTCGGTGACCAGTCCCCGTAGCTGACCGCTGTCGGTGACCAGCACTGCGCCGATGTTCTCATCCCGCATCCGGGTCGCGACCTGCTGCACCGAAGTGTCGGGGCCGACCGCGACGGGCTGGGCAGTCATGACCTCACGCACCTGCTGAGCCACCTGATGTCCTCCTCATGCCGGCGAACGCATCCATCGCTCCCAACGGTGACCAGGAGCCTCACCAGCGGATACCACCGGCGTACTCCCCCTACGCACCGAGCAGGGATCTTCCCTCTCGTGGACGCCCGCCACAGATCCGGCGCCGCCCCTGGCATCACTGGTCGGCGGAAAAGCCTGGCAGACGGCCGCGGAGAGGGGTGTGGTGGCCCGCGACGCGCCGCCTGGCCGCCGCCACCGCGGCGAGCAGGGCGCCTGACCAGCCGCGGACAGCCCGTTTCCCGCGGTCCCTGCCGTCCGTGCGCCCGTCAGGCGGAAGACTCCGGCACGGCACGGACCAGCGGCCCGATATCCCCATAGAGAGCCGCGTGCAGTGCCTCGGCGACTTCACGGGCCCGCAGCTCGCTCTCCACGTCGTACAGCACGAAGTACACCGGACCGGCAGAGGAATCCGAGCGAATTTCCCGGCGGCGGATCAGACGGATGACCGCCCTGCGCACACCGTCGTACACGGTGCCGCCGACGATGTGCTCGGGAGCGGTGAGCACATCGGCCTTCACCGTCCAGCGCTCGGCCTGTCGCTCGACGGCGACGAACACGGCCCCCTGCTGCATCGCCCTCTGGTAGACGACCTCGAAGGCAGCCAAGCCGGTCGCATCCGGAATCAGCTCAGCGGGGCAGGGCGCAGGCAACAAGCACATGCAAAGCATCGTGCCACGCAGTCGTCAAGACACCCCAGACAAGCACTCCATATCCAACCGGCCCAGCTCAAAGGCAGCGTCTCGTGACCGACCCGACCCTTACTACTGGCCCGCCCGTCATGATGACCGGTGCACGGCAAAGGCGGCTGCCGTCCCTTGTACACGGCCCCGTCCTGGATCCGGCCAAGAGAGCAGGACGCCTGGGCCGCTGCTCTACGGCCTCATCGGCAGACACAGGGCTGCGGACTGAATGCCTCGCGGGCCGTCGGGTACGTGTGCGCTACTAGCAAGTTCCGAATGGCTGCGACGCACGCGTCTCGTGCGCCCGACGCCGGACCCCGGCGGCTTCATGCCGACGGGGCGCGGGCCGTCGGCGGCGTGTGTCAACAACTCGCAGCGATGGAGGAGGGCAGATGGCGACCGACAGGGCTCCGGTTCTGGAGAAGCTGAGCGATTCCGAACAGACGGTGCAGACACCCGAGGAAGATGTGCGGGGCCGCAAGGTGGCCGACACCGACGGCAACGACATCGGCACAGTCGACGACCTTCTGATCGACGCCCCGGAACGCAAAGTCTGCTTCCTGCTCGTGGCACACGGCCGGTTCCTCGGCTTCGGCGAGAAGAAGTCGTTCATCCCCGTCGACGCCGTCACCCGCATCACCGACGACCAGGTGTTCATCGACCAGTCCCGCGAGCGCGTGGCCCAGGCCCCCGCCTACGACCCCGAACTCACGGACGAACCCGACTACTACCAGAGCGTCTACGGATTCTACGACTACCCGCCCTTCTGGGGGTCGGGCTACATCTACCCCGGATACCCCTTCCACCACCGGTAGACGGCGCAGGCTGGGCACCGCGCACGGTCGGGTCGCGTACGAATACCCAACCCGGTCGGCCCCGCGCTCGCCGCCGTTTCCAGCATGGAGACAGCCTCATGGACGGATCCACACTGTCGGCCCGCGAACGGCACATCTGGCAGCAGATAGAAACGGCACTGGAGCAGGACGATGCTTTCGGCCGTCACCTGCAGCATCCGGAACGGCGGCGTACGCGATGCGCCGGCCTGAACCGATCCGCGGGCCGCAGCCTCGCACTGCTGAGCACCGTATCGCTGAGTCTGATGATCGCCGCTGTCGCTCTGTCCTACGCATCTTTGATCATCGCCTTCGGATCTGTGTGCGCCGTAACCATCGCCATCGCGGTGATATGGCTGTCCGCCAGTTTCCGGACAAAAGACCTAGCGCGCCGACTCCGACACTGGGCCACCAGCGGCTGACCGCCCCCGCTGCCACGTTAAAGGGGTGGTGGTGACTGCGGGGATGCGCCGAGCACAGCACTGTTCGCGCAGTGCGGACACGCCTTCACCCTCCCGGCCCGTTTGTGATCCCAGGCGGTTGAGCCGGGCGGTACACAGGCGCCGATGCGGGGCCCTTATCACGTCGAAGACATCACCGACTTGCTCTCGATACGCGCCCTGCATGAAGGGCGCGCCCGGACGGACCACACTCAGGCCACTGCTGTACCCCCGCGTCCACCAGCGGCGGCTTCAAGACAGGCGGGCGACTGCCGCTCCCCGGCGGCCGCCCAGGTGACGTTCGCCTGGTCCGGTCAGCCGCAGACGATCTTCTGCGCCCGCGGTTCTCTGCTCCCTGCCCGATCTCGAAGGTGACTGCTCCATCCGTTTCCGTTAAAGCTTCGAGCAGCCGCAACACCGCACTGCGGCTGATGGACACCCCGAATGCCTGGGCCATCCGGGCGCCAGCCCGGCCCGCGAGGGCGAGACCCACCGCGGTGAGAGTCGACCGCAACCGCTCCATCCACCTGCTGTGCCGCCGGGCCAGCCCAGACAGTTGCTCAGCAAACGTCCGCCGAGCGCAGGACGACTCCGGACAGAAGAACCGTCGGACTCGCAGTCGGAGGACCACCTGCCGTCCCCCGCTCGGTGCGTCCGCAGGAAACCGCAGGTAAGAGCTGTGCACCCGGGTCGACTCGCTCCCACAGTCCGGGCATGCCGCCCCAGCCGCCGTACTGCAGACGTCGATGCGTATCGCCTCGTGCCTCACGTCCAGCGACAGCACCGACACGTCCGCGATGGACGGCAACAGCAGGCCCTCCAGGCGGGGCGACATCTCTTCCACGACGCCGCACTGTCGACCACACCAAGATCGGCCCTGATCATTTTCAGGCAACTTTCCGAAGCCTGATCGGAGCACCAGCCGTCACTCAGCGTGCGCGCATCACGGAAAGCGAGCCAGAACCACGACTCGTGAATAGAGCCGGGTCGGCGTTGTCGTAGGTGGAGTTGGCGGTGCTAGTGGTGGGGTCGAATGACGTCGATCGCAGCAGCCGTCCTCACCTGGAGCGGCAGCGGTGAAACAGCTCACTGTTTTCAGCCCCGTACTTACCGCCGGTCGATGGCGCCAGTACGGGGCTGAGGATCTGCCGACGCTCGATTCGCGTCAGCGGGTCATCTGCTTACGTTCGCCCAGGAAGGAGCCCGACGGAGTCTACTCAAGGGCTCCTCCTCTCTCATCGAGCTGTCAATTGGATCAGGAGGCCATGACGAGCGAGAACCACCCGACAGCGCGACCCTTCGTCCGCGATCATTGTGGGCATGATAGCTGCCCATCGATTTCCTGGGCGCTCATGGACTTCCCTGTGATCGTCCAGTACTCATCCGTCGGGTGATGTCTTGCGACTTCGTCGAGGTTCACGAGATCGCCGGCGGAGTCGTCCTGATCAGCGTAGGAGACAGATACGTCGACCAGATGCGGCAACGCCGAGGGTTTCACAGCCGTGGACGCCTTCCGGTAACCAGCTGGCGACCAGAGGTACAGCTGCCCACTACCAGATGCTGCGCCCGTCGGCCCCTCGCCCCACCACAGCAACTTCTCCTTCGCCGTCTCGCTTCCCGGGTCCCATACCTCGACGCGGGACACCTTGTCTCCAGGACACAGAGGGACCTTCACTTCGACGGTGCGGTCTGTGATCCGAAATCCCAGGAGCATGCCCTCGTCACCGGGGTGCTCGGGGACGAGTCCGCACGAGGTTCCCAAGGCGCCGAGGAGAAGTGCCAGGGCAAGTACGCTGGATTTGAGGGCGTTTCGGTTCGACCGGCCTGACTTGATCAGCACCTGTAGCCTCCACTTCGCCAGCCCGCCCTTCGTTCCCACCTGTTGCGGCAAGGGTTTGCCCCTGCGCGCAAGTAGCGGATCCCGAAGCCGAGACCGTAGCGCAGCCATTGGGACCTGTGTCGCTTTTCGTGTCTGATGCGGTCTCGTGTGATGTAGGAGCGATTGTTCGAGGTGAAGTAGGTAGTGCCGAGGGTAGTGCCCCCGCGTGCGTGGAGTCCCCATCCGCCTCGGCACACTCTCATGCCGTAGCGGTATCCACACTTGTAACCCATGAAGCGACTGGCGCCGGCAAGACCGTAACCCAGTCCCCGAGCCCCCAAACTGCGGACCTTCTTGTAACGCCAGAACTTCCACGTCCAGCGCTTCCCGTCGAGGTCGTACTGATTGACCGGATCGGCAGGGTAGGAATAGGCGTTGGCGCCACCGCTCATAACGGGGTCCACCGACAGGAAGCGTCCCGAGCTGGGATCGTAAAGGCGTACACCCATGATGATCCCCCCGCTGGGCGTCTCGGCGGAGCGCTGCTTCCCGCCGAGCCAGCCATAGCGGGTGGGATCGGTGCCGGGCAGGAGGTTGCCGTACTCGTCGTACGTATTGACGACCGGGGTGCTGTCGTCCGCCAGCGGGAGCTGTATGCCGATGTCGCCGTGCAGTGTGGACAGATGCAGGACGACGTCACCGGCCCCGCTGGTGGTGGCGATCAGATTGCCTGTGAGGTCTTCGAGGCTGCGGCTGATGGTTCCGTCACCGCCCGCGGTCCAGTCCGGGCTGTCACCGTCAGCGCCGTAGTGATTGGTCTTGCTGTCAGACGCTTTCCAGGTGCTGTCCTCAGCCTGTTCCTCGGTCGTCCAGGAAGCGATGCGGCCAGCCGCGTCCAGGGCCCAGGTGGTGCGCTTGGCGTTCGCGGTGATTTGCCGGACGAGGTCGTTGGTGTGGTAGGCGTACTGGGCGCCGCCGGCCTGTGCGGTGGTGCGGCCGAAGGCGTCATAGGCGGTGCCGTCGTCGATGAGCCGGTCGGCGCTGTCGTAGGTGGAGTTGACGGTGCTGGTGGTCGGCGCGCCTCCGTCGATGTCGTCGATCGTGTTGGTCAGCGAGGTGCGGTTGGTGTTGTTGTCGAAGGCGTATCCGCGGTGTGTGGTGACGCCGCTCTGCGAGTCGTCCACCTGGGTGAGGCGGCCTGCCTGGTCGTAGGTGTACTCCTGGTAGGCGCCGCCTCCGGTGTAGGTGGTGCGGGCGACGACCTGGTCGTGGATGTTCTGGCTTGTGGTCTCGCCCTGGACGGTCCAGCCGGATTCCCAGTGCCAGTAGCGGGAGGTTTCGGTGCCGGTGGGGTCGAGGTTGAACTCGACGTCCATGTTCCACGGCAGCTTCTGCTGGTACAGGCGGCCGTCGGAGTCGTAGGAACCGGTGACGTCGCCGATGGTGCCCATGACCGAGTCGTGGATGCGGGTGGGCAGTCCGGCCGGGTTGTCGTAGTCGTAGCTGACCGTGGACGGGGCCGAGTCGGTGACCCGGATCCGGCGGTTGCGGCTGTCGTACTGGGTGCGGGTGACGTTGCCCGCGCCGTCGTCGTAGCTGATCTCGCGGCCGAGCAGGTCGGAGGCGCGGCGGATGGTGGCCGTGCCGTTGGTGATGGTGGCGACGGTGAGGTTGTCCGGGTCGTAGGCGGTGGTCTGGGCCGGTACCGCAGTTCCGATGCCTCCGGTGATCTGGGTCTGCTTCAGGCGGCCCGCCGCGTCGTAGGTGCTGGTCGTGGTGCGGGTGACTCCGTTGGCGGTTTCGGTGACCTTGGCGGGGCTGCCCCAGCGGTCGTACTCGGTGGTCTTCAGCGGCAGTTCGTCGGGGTTGGACCCGCCTCCGGTGATCTTTCCGGCCGGGCCTGTGGAGCATACGAGGTCGGCCCATTCCGGGCGTCCTTCACAGGTGCCGGTCCCAGTGGGCGACCAGTAGCGGGTCACCATTGCCCCGGCGTCCGCACCGTTGGACTTGGGCAGCGTGGTCTTGGTGACGCGGCCCTGGGTGTCGTAGCTGGTGGTGTTGGTCAGCTTCAGGCCGCTGGGGTCGGTGACCTCGCTGGTGGGCAGGCCCTTGGCCCAGTCGTAGACGGTGGCCGTGGTACGCACGTCGCCGTCGCCCGGGTAGCCGTCGATCGCCGCGCCGACCAAGGCGGTGGTGATCTGGTCGGTCACGGTGGCGGTGCCGTCGGTGGGCCGGCCCTCGTCGTAGCGGTTGACGGTGTGTTCCCGCGCGGCGATCTGGACGCCGGCCGGCAGGTCGGGGCTGTCCTCGTCTCCCTTGAGGGGCTTGGTCAGGGTGACCAGGTGCAGCGGTCCGGATTCCTCGAGCTGGCGCTTGCCGTCGGCGGAGTACTCCGAGACGGTGGCGAGCTGGCGTGCGCGTTCGGCCGGAGAGGCGGCGAGGATGCCCAGTTCGCTCTGGGTGTTGATCTGGTAGTCGACGTTGCCGAGGGCGAGTTCGCGGTTGGTGGCGGTCAGATCGAGGATCGTGTTGCCGAACCGGTCGTACTGCTTGACGGTCAGGTGCCGGCCGGGCAGGCCGTTGTTGACCTCGCGGCCGGAGGCGTTGGTGTAGGTGACGGTGGCCTTGTCGTAGTCGGCCGCGCTCAGGTCTCCTCCCGTGTGGGAGGCGGGAACCTGGTCGGCGGGGAAGACCGCGGTGGCGTCCGTCGGCGCGTCCGTCTGACCCCATGTCGCGGTCTCGCCGGGCGAGACCTGGTTCGGGGCCTCGGTGCCGGACAGCGGGACGTCGTAGACGAGGGAGGTGACGGCCTTGCCGCCGTCCTGCTCGTCCTTGGTGCCGGCCTTCAGCGTCGGACGGGAGACCGCCAGCAGCATGCCGTCACCAGCCGTTGCGTTGCTACCGGCCTTGCCGTACTCGAAGGTCCACGGCAGTTCGCCGGGCGGGGTCAAGGTGAGCACGCGGCCGGCGCTGTCGTAGGTGTAGGCGGTCTTCAGGGCCGGGGAGATCCGCGGGTCCCACTGCTCGCGCAGACGGCCGGTGCTGTCGTAGGTGTACTGGGAGACGACCGTAGCGGTAGAGGTCGATGCGCCGGGGACGGTGGTCCACAGGCGGATCTGCTTGACCTGCCCGGTGTAGTCACCGGGAGCGGTCGACGTCGCGGTGGTCGAGGTCGCGTAGACGTACTCCAGGATCCGGCAGCCCTTGGTCGACGGCGTGCCGGCGCAGGTGGCGGCGGAGACGGCCGAGGTGGGAGCGATCACGTACTTCGGCCGGGCCAGGGTCTTGCCGTCCACGGTGACCTTCTCCGAGATCACGGTCGTGGTGGAGTTGTCCGTGGGCAGGAAGGTCTTCGACAGCTGCCAGGTGGTGGCGGCTGTGTCGACCTTGGTGAACACCGAGGTGGAGCCCTCGGTGTCCTTCATCGTGAAGGAACTGGTCAGCGTACCGGTCAGGGTCAGGTCTTCTGCACCGGTCTCCGGCTTCCAGCCGCCGCCCGTGGCCGCGGTGAAGCCGGTCTCCTCACCGTCGACGTCGACCACGGCCACCGAGGTGGCCGAGGTCTTGCGCACATACGCCCAGTCGCTTTCGGAGAGCTCGGCCACGGTGCCGGCCGTCCACTGAGGACCGAAGATCGCCGCCTGGCCCTCCTGCTGGGACCCGTTGGCCGGGCGGCGGGAGGAGAAGGAGCGTGTAGCGGTCAGGTCGAATCCGGAGGCGTCGGTGGCCGACAGGCCGAAGTCTCCGGTGAGCGTGTTGACGCTGCCCGGGCCGGCGTCTTCGCTGGGTGCCTCGCCGACGTTGCGGTCCACGGTGATGCGGGTGGCCGGGGATGCGTCCGTGGTGCTTCCGTCGGTGAACACCGCGCGGACGTCAGCCGGGCCGTCCTCGCTGAGGGTGTCGGTGACGTTCCAGGTCAGTGCCTCGGCTTCGCCGCCGGTGACCTTCGCCGGCCACGCCGTCAGGGTCGAACCGTCGGCCTTGCGGCGCACGTCCTGGGTGGGAATGTCCTTCCAGGTGTCCGTCTCACCGCGCCGGTACTGGTAGCGCACGCCGGTGTCGCCGGCCTTGCCCTGGCCGGTCAGCTCGGCGCGGCGGGCGGGACGATCCCCGTCACCGGGAGTGAGCAGGGCGGCGCCGGAACCGGCGTAGAAGGTGTGGCTGGTGGTGATGGAGACGTTGCCGGCGGCGTCCTTCGTGCGGACGGTCAGCGTGTGCTTGCCCGCCCGGAAAACGGGCTTGGCCGTCACGGCCGTGCCGGTACTGGGGGCGGACTGCCAGGCGGCGCCGTTCAGGTTCCACTGGACTTCCTTCACATCGCTGGTGGGCGGGGTGAAGGTGAATGTTCCGGTGAAGTCACCGTCGTCGTTGGGCGTGCCGGACCACTGGCCGGCCGGGTAGTCGGTGGAGGACACCTTCGTCGCCGCCGGTGCCGTGGTGTCGACGGTGAGCGTGCGGAAGGCGGACCAGGCGCTGCTCGCCGAACCGTCGGAAGAGCGGGCACGCCACTTGTAGCTGCCCTGCGGCAGCGCGGTGGGCTTCCAGGACGCCTGCGCGCCGGAGGCGACGTAGCTGGTGGTGCCGGTGCGCAGTGCGGAGGTGCCGTTGGTGGCCCAGACTTCGTAGTCGAGCTTGACCTGGGAGCCGTCGCCGTCCAGGGCCTTGGCCGACAGGGCCGGAGTGGTGACGTTCGTGGCGGCCTTGTCGGCCGGGGCTATCAGCGTGGGGACGTTCGGGACGGAGTTGTAGGTGACGGACAGGTAGGGGGTGTTGGAGGCGGCGTTGCCGGAGTTGAAGCGCTTCCAGCCGTAGGGGTCGGACTCGTCCGAGGCGCGCAGGCCCAGGTGGTTGGAGCCGTTTCCGTTGCCGGCCCAGGACTGGACCATCGAGGTGACGTCGGCGTTGACCCAGCCGTCGTTGCAGGAGCTGGAGAAGCCCTTGGTCTGGTTGCTGGTGGCGTACTTCGTTCCCCAGCTGGGCTGGCTGGTCCAGCGGGTGCTCGTGGAGGTCGCGTTGGTGGTCCACACCTCCCATGCCTTGGGAGTGCACGACCAGGAGTGGAACTCGTACAGGTTCAGCTTCGCCGCGGAGATCTGCTTCCCGCTGATGTTCTTCATCGGGAACGACAGGAACGAGCGGGCCTTCTGCCTGGAGCCGTTGTTGCCGATCTTCAGCTCGGTCGCGGTGGACTGGTCGGTGCCGTAGCCCTCCTGGACGAACGTGTCGAAACTCGCGCCGACGTTGATCGACGGGTCGATCGTGACCGGGAACTGCGTCGCCGTGTCGGCGAGGAACTTCGCGTCCGGGGTGAGCGTGATGGTGATGGTGTCTCCATCCTGGGAGACCTTCACCCCGACCTTCGCGGTGTGGGTGTGCTCGCCGGAGTTCTTGTCCGTGCGGGCATCCCACATCACCGGCGACGGCAGCATCCCGGTGGTCTTGCCCTTGGCGTCGGCGAAACTGACCGACCCGTCCTCGTGCGCCTTGGCGGTCAGCCCCTTCGCCTTCAGGCTGTAGGCGACCTGACCGTTCGCATCGACGGCGGAACGGTCCTTCAGCTGAAGGAATTGCTCGTAGCCGGTGCGCGTGGCCTCGATGAGCATGTCGGTCGCCGGCAGGGCGTCCTTGTACCGGGCGACCGTGTCCTCGGCGCCCTCGATCGTGGGAGCGGGCAAGGCTCCGTACCAGCCGAGCTGCATCTGCCGGCCCGCACCGTCCTGAACCGTCACCAGCGGCACCGTCGCCGACGCGCTGCCTTTCGCACCCGCGGCTTTCAGACCCTTGGGGGCAGCCTGCCTGCCTGCGATCTTCAGCCCATGCGGATGTGCCTTTGCCTTCAGCGACCCGTCATCGGCGCGAACCAGTGACGCGTCCACATCCTGCCACGCGCCTTGGTCGTTCTTGAACCGGATCGGGCCGGCGTAGGTCTCCTCCGTGACGGTTCCGTCCGGGTTGACGTACGTGGTGGAGGTTTCCGAACGGGCGTCGGTGGCCTCGATACGCCGGTTCTGGAATTTCGCCTTCAGCCGTGCAGCCGCCACCGAACCGGCGGTGGCCGGCCCCAGGTTCTTCGCCTCCTTGGTCTGGACGGCGGGCTGTGGGTGCGACAGAGCGACGGCCTGACCACTCGAACCGACCACGGTGGCGGCCTCGGCGGCCATCAGCAGCGTGATCGCCGCGGCAACCGGCCGCCACCGGGCCATGGATGGCGGTGGGAGGTACTGGTATTCCGAGTCGGCGGCCTCATGCCGCGTGACTCTGCGGAACACATGTGTCATGTGAGCCCCTCGAGTTGATGCTCTGGCACCCCGAAGCAGGCAGGCCGACATCAAGGCCCCGCCTCAGGAGTGGAGTGGTAGAAGAAGTGATCCCTCGGAGGGCAGTTCTGAGACTCCTGCCGCGGCCACCTGTCCGCTGCCATGTGGAGTCAGTGCACGAACACGGCGTTCGCCACCCTGCTCCACGCAAGCGAGGTCAGGGCCTCAAGGCGCCGCGCGCGGCACTTACCCCCGCACCATCCCTCAAACGGTGCGCACAAGTCCCCCCAGCTCATCAGCAGACTCGCCCCTCAGGGGTCGCAGAATCTTCACAAACGAAAGCTGATTAAACGAACACGTCTGGGTAGGTGTCAATTTTTCGATCAATTTCCGCCAGCGCCTCCAAAACCGCCACGTGCGCCAGTTCGACGCCAACTTCGTTACTAGCTAAGGGCGTTGGCGCAAGTCATCGCGATTCCGCGCAGAGCGCTTTCCAGTCACAGTCCGGCCGCAGACACGGCCATTCTCGACCTCCTGATACCGCCGGCGGCAAAGCCCGGCGCCGAAGCGGGGGGGCTGAGGCCTCGTCAGCCGCTGAGCGCTGCGCGTACGGGCAAAGGCGGACTCGGACTCGTCGTCGGCCCCGACCAAGCGTGCGTGCAGGGGGCATGAACCGAGGCGGCGGATGTCGGCAGGGCATCAGGCGAGGCGGGCAGTTACGCCGGGGTGCCGACACGGCGGCGCGGACGGAAGCCGACCTGAAGAACGCACGGGCGGGCAGGTTCATCGTCTCGCATGCGCTTCGGACGGTCAGTTCAGGACAGACTTGCGCCGTTGATGCGCCACTTCCATCAGCACTCATGGGAGAGTCTGCCCACTTTCGCCCTGATGTGATCAGGGCGAAAAGCGGCCTCAGTCGCTACTCCAGTCCCGGAGCGGGCCTTGCGCACCTGTTCACGAAACGCACACTTATGGCGTCCCGGCGAGCACAGCCGCAATCGTGGCAGCCGCCCGTTTCGTACAGGACGTTCCCTCGATGACCGACCCGAGCAAAGTCGCGCCCACCTGCCGCGCCTGCAACCACAACCGCACCGGTCACCACCGGCTCCCCCATGCCGTCCAGATCACCGGGCGCATGCTGTGCTGGAACCTGGCCGCCGCCGACGTCCTCACCGCCCCGCAAGCCGGCTAGTGGCCATACACCTGGCCCCTGCCCTGGTACCTCACCTGCGTATGCGCCCTGCTATGGGCGCTGCTGCGAGCCCGGGAGAAGAACGCCGGCGCCCCACCCGCCGAAGACGACGACCCGCAGCAGGAAGAGTGGCAGAAAGCCTGAACCGAGCCCTGCCGGCCCTGAACCACCCTCTCGGAGGGGCACCCGGAGTTGGCAGTGGCAGGGCACGTGCGTAACCTCCCGGAGCAGCCCGACGTTGGGCCCAGCAGCGCGCGCAGGACGTCACCCCCGTGGACGCGTGCGTGGCGGAAGAGGTCCCGGATCACGTCGGCCCGGGACCTCTCTGCTGCTGCCCCGTACGAGCAAGCCACGCCCACCGCTTCAGAACGCAAGGCCGCGGCCGCTGTGCAGTCATGACAGCCGTCCGTTGCGACGTGATGCGCGTCACGTAAAGGAAATGTGAGAGCAGTGCAACCGTCTGCGTGTCCCGCCAGTCATGCTGGGCGACGCATCGGTCACTTCCTCCTCAGAGGTTCACATGAAGATTCGCCGCTCCCTGGCTCTTGCCGCCGCGACGGCTGTCATTGCGCCGGGCGCTCTGCTCGTGGCCCCGGCCGCCTACGCCACGGACGACGACCCGTCGCCCTCCGTCAGTGAGACGGCCCCCGACCAGGAGGAGTCCACGCCCGCGGCGGACAACACCACCCCGGCGGCCGAGGACACCACTGCCGGCGAGAAGGAGTCGACGCCGGCAACCGGTGAGTCCAGCCCGGCCGCCTCCGAGCCGGCTGCGCCCGGTGCCTCGCCCTCGGCGACCGTGTCCACCTCCCCCTCGGCGCCCGCCTCCGCCCCGGCGCCCGGCCCGGCCGAGTGCAGCGAGGAGGACATGACGTTCGACGACGATCTGCGCACCGGCCTGTCCGGTCTGCCCTCGAAGATCGTGGCCGGCAGCGGCTTCCAGGGCTTCAAGCTGAACGTCGACAACAAGGCCAGCCACGCCTACCAGCGCGTCGACCTCGGTGTCTTCGCCGCCCAGGTCGACGAGAACGACTTCTTCGTCGACACCGACTACCTCACCCTGCAGTACAAGGACCCCGCCACCGGCACGTGGACCGACATCTCCCTCGACGAGGAAGACGAAGGCGCCGGCTACCTCGGCTACACCGACATCAAGGCCAAGGAGTCCTTCTCCATCGACCTGCGCCTGGCCGTGGACAAGAAGGCACCGTCCGGTCTCGGTTTCGCCATCAGCATCGGCATGTACGCCGACGACGAAGGCAACTGCGTCTACTCCGGCGACGACAGCTACTACGAATTCGACATCCTCGCCGCCGGCTCCACCCCCACCGACACCGGTGACGCCAAGCCGCAGGGCGACAGCAAGCCACTGCCCACCAAGCCCGTGGGCGACACCCAGATCGACCCCCAGGGCCGCCTCGCCGAAACCGGCTCCAGCTCCGCCCTCCCGACCATCGCTCTCGCGGGCGGCGCCGCCGTCGCCCTCGGCGTCGGCACCATGTTCATCCTGCGCCGCCGCAAGACCACCAGCACCGGCGCCACCGCCTGACACACCATCACCGCAAGGGGCCGCGCCGACACCTCAGCGCGGCCCTTTGCCGTGCTCGAGTACAAGCCCCGCGCCTTAGCTTGTTCTTTAACCTGCGGCGTCGAAATGTGCTTCGAACTGGGTCGCTGACCTGGGCATTCACCGGACGCTGAGGCGGCCTCCGTCTGATCATGTGCTCCGACCAAGGTGCACTGACCAAGACGAAGGCCGTGAGGGTGAGTCTGCTGCCTGAGACTGTTCCAGGGGAAGCGTTCGCGGAAGCGTCACGCTTCCGGGACGGGTTGTACGCGTGTCTGGCCGTTCGGGGCGATGAGCTGTTCGAGCTGACGGACGCGGTGCTGTGTGCTCCGGGTGCGGTGCACTCGGCGGTTGAGCTGACGCTCCTGCCCGAGCACCGACACGGGCACGCCGCGATGTACGACGGCCTCAACCAGGGCCGGATCGACGCGGACCGGCTGCGTTCGCTGCTGGCGGGCCTGCCGCTGCCACGGTTCTCTGACGGGCGACTGGTGCTGGCCATCGACGTCTCGCCGTGGCTGCGATCGGATGCTCCGTGCTCGCCGGAGAGGCTGTTCTGTCACGTCTACGGGCGGGCGAAGACGGCCTCACAGTTCATCCCCGGCTGGCCGTACTCATTCGTCGCCGTGCTGGAGATGGGCGCCACGTCCTGGACGCAGATCCTGGACGCGGTCCGGCTCGGTCCGGTCGACGACGCCACCGCGGTCACCGCCGATCAGCTCCGCGGCGTCGTTGAACGGCTCATCGCGGCAGGTCAGTGGGTGCCGGGTGAGCCGGACATCGTGATCGTGACGGACGCCGGCTACGACGTGACCCGTCTGGCCTGGGTGCTGCGGGACCTGCCCGTCAAGCTGGTCGGCCGGGTCCGCGGTGACCGGGTGATGCGGCTGCAGTTCACCGTCCAGGCCGGTGTTCTCGGGCCTGCGCCATGACCTGGACGCTACCTGAGCCGATGCTCACCGCTCCCGTGGCCAGCCCCGAGTTGCCGCCGAGGTCGGCGGCAGAGCCCAAGTGGGACGGTTCTCCAGACACTTGAAGTTGTCTCACCGAGTGACATCGCGGCATCTCCCAGCACGCCTCCGACTGGCACCGAAAGACTTCGCGTTGCCAGAGTGGTGACGCTCGCCTGTGGGGTTACGTGCATCTGTTCTTCACCGACCAGGGGAAGGTCGGCCAGGTCGCTGGATTGAGTCAGGCAGAGTTGTCCTCTCTTCTGTTCGCCCGGCGTCTGGTGCCTTCGGGTACGCCGGTCCTGCTGGATGAAGCGATGCGCCCGGTCGTGCCGGTGTCGCCGTGGTTCCGGTCGCTGGCGCTGAAACGCAAGGACGCGAAGACGAAGCGGTCGTACGCGTACTCCGTGCTGCTGCTGCACTTCCTGCTGGCTCGTGGGACGGATCTGCGGTCGGTCACGGAGACCAACCTTCGAGAGTTTCGTCTGTGGCGGCAGGACGAGGCGGAGGAGGTGGTCGGTGACGCCGCATGGGACCGGGACTGGGCGGCCATCGAGTCTCTTTACAGGTTTCTGATCCGGATCGGTGTCTTCGCCCGGCAGCCCTGGCGGGCAACACCGCAAGGTTCCAACCTTGCCAGCAGAATCCGCCCTGACCTGCGCGTTCGGCACATGGAGCTTGACCAGTACCTCTACCTGTGGGACGTCGGATTCGGGGGACTGGCTCCGGATGCCGGACTGGATGTCTCGTTCCGGGGCTGGCGGCCCCACCGAAATCGCGCCGCCTGCGAGCTGGCGCTGATGACCGGCATGCGGATCCAGGAGTGGTCCACTTTGCTCCTGCCCGAGCTCGGTCTGGTGGATGGCCGGCGGCCGGCGTTCGCGGACGTCGAGCTGAAGGCTTGCGCCATGTTCGGACGGCCGCGCTCGGTCTATGTCGCGCCGGACCGGGCCTGCGGCACGGCACCTGGATCGGCCCGCCCGACATCGACCACCCCGCCGTCGATCTCACCCGACTCCCGGACATCATCGACGCCCAGCGGCGCCACCTGCTCCTGCAGCGGCGCGACGGCTGGGCCGCCACCTACGACGCGGTGCTGACCGGCCTGATGCTCTGCGCGCACATGTGGTCCCCGGAAGGGCGCCCGTCACCCTTCGGCCGCTGGGACGCCTGGGATGACCGCCTCGACATCCTGATCCCCTTCGACCGGGAGAAGCAGGACTACGTCGGCTTCAGCACCTCGAAACTGTTCGCCGCGGTCTATCCCGAAGCTGTCGCCCTCGCACCGCTGATCGCCTCCCCCTACTGGCGGCGGCTGGCCGACGGCACCGAAGCCGAGCAGGCCCGGTTCTTCGAAGAGATCGCCAGCCGCGTCACCTACCCCTACCTCCCGCCCAACCGTACCGGTGACGCCATCGCCCACTGGGCGCTCGCCGACTCCTGGCGACCGTTCAGCCGGCCCCTGACGACCTACACACCCGGCCGCGTCCGCGGCACCCTCCCCGGCATCGCCGCGAACCGCCTCGCCCGCCACGAAAAGAGCGCGCTGTGGTTCAGCCGGCTCCGCCGGAACCAGGGCCGCACGCTCCTCTTCCACGGCCACCTCAAACCGGTCCTCCTGCGTGACGGCGAACCCCAGTACGTGAAGTGGGAGGGCACCATCTGGCACAGCACACGCACCGACGACCAGATGAAGGAACAAGTCTCAAAAAGGCGCCGCGCGCTCGAAGGAGCAGGCCCTCCTGCCGCTCCAGCACCTGCAAGATTCAAAGCCGAACGAGACACAGCGGGGCCCCGAGCCCGTACATATTCCTTCATCGCCCAGCTAGACCGCAGACGTCACTGCGACGACGAACAGGTACGGACACTCCGGGGAGCCGCCGCCCTTGAGGGTGATGCCCGCGTGTTGCTGGCCGGTCTCATGCCGTGGGTCCGGCCCAGATGTCGTACAGGCGCACTTCGAGGAAGGCGAGGACGAAGGCGCCGGCCATGACGGTGAACGATCCCCAGCGGGTCCGTTCGGCGAGGGAGAGCATTCCTGCGGCGGGGACGGCTACGAGTGCACCAAGGAGGTAGGAGAGAAAGGTGACGGTGCCTCCTACTGGCCGGTCGCCCGCGGCCAGACGCCACACACCTGCAACCAGCTGGATGAAGGTGAGAAGGGTGACAAGGGCCATGCCGACGAAGTGCCAGTCCTTGGTGGGCTGATCCCTCCACGCCGCATGTGTGCACCAGAGGGCCAGCAGCGAGGCCGTGATGCCGATGGCCAGGGTCAGCGTGTTGAACATGCCGCTGCCCTGTCCTTCTCCTGCGTGCTGGGGCCGTTGGCGGCCTTGATGCCGGCCGTCACGTGGAGGGTGGCGATCCACATCAGGCAGGAGCCGAGCATGTGCAGACCGACCAGCAGCTCAGGCAGACCGAGCACGCTCTGCAGATAGCCGACGGCCCCCTGCACCACCAGCACGGCGAGCAGCAGACGGGCGCGGTGCAGCGCGGCGTGTGGTGCCTCGGTGCGGCGCAGGCGGGTGTGGAGGAGCAGGGCGAGGGCCAGGACGGTCCAGGCGAGGGCGGAGTGGACGCGGGTGACGAGCGTCCAGTCGAGGGGGATACGGGCGATGTCGCCGGAGTCGCCGGCGTGGGGTCCGGCACCGGTGACCACGGTTCCGGCGGTGATCAGCAGCGCGCAGGCGGTCAACAGGGCGCGCGCGAGTACGCGGGAGGCTCTGTCGCCCGCACCGGCCGGCGCGGGGGCGGGCGCGGTGCGGTTGCGGGCGAGGTAGGCCAGGGTGATCAGGGCGGTGGAGAGCAGGAAGTGTCCGGCGACCGTGTAGGGGTTGAGGCCGGTCAGAACGGTGATGCCGCCGAGCAGGGCGTTGGCCACGACGAGGGCGAACTGCCCCCAGGCAAGGCGCAGCACATCCCGTCGGACCGGCTGGATACAGCGCGCGGCGAGGATGACCCATCCGACGGAGGCGGCCAGCACGTAGGTGAGCAGGCGGTTGCCGAACTCGATGACGCCGTGCCAGCCCATGGCTGCGGTGGTGGTCAGGCTGGTGTCGGTGCAGGTCGGCCAGGTGGGGCAGCCCAGTCCGGAGCCGGTCAGGCGCACGGCGCCGCCGGTGACCACGATCACCACCGACATCACCAGAGCCGTCGTCGTGGCCCGGCGGACGGTGGACAGGGGCGGGTTCCAGCGTGCGGCGAGTCGTGCGAACGGAGTGCGAGGCGGGGTCATGGACTCATGCTAACTTCATGACGACACGTCGTCATGAAAGGGGTTTGCTGTGAGTGCAGCGACGACTGAAGTGGTTCCGGCCCGGCTCAGGCCGCTGACCGAGGTGCGCAAGTTCGGCATCCGGGGGGTGCGGACCTCGGCCTGGACGGTGATCGGGGCTGCGTGCGCGCAGATCGTCACGGCCGGTTTCGGGCTGTTCGCGCTGGAACAGTTGCCGATCGGCGAAGCGTCGAGCCTGGATCCGCACCGGATGCTCGGCTACGCCTCAGAGGTCGTCGGCGTGATCCTGGTGGTCCTGCTGATCGTCGGTCGTCCGACGGGACGCGCGGTGGGTACGGGGCTGGGGCTGTTCCTGGCGATGCTGGTGCAGCCGGTGCTGCAGAAGCACGGCGCTGGGATCCCCGTGCTCGGCGCGCTGCACGCGGCGAACGCCTTGGTCATGATTGCGCTGGCCTGGCTGACCGTACGGATCACCACGGCACAGCTGCGCGAGGCGGCGTCGGTGGAGGCGTCCTCGGCCCTGTTCGCCGCTTCGGGCCGATGAGCCTGCCCGCCGGAATCGAGGTGCCCGTGACGTCTGCCGGGAGGCAGGGGCTGTTCGCCGCGGTCCAGCGGCACACGTCTCTGCTGGTGGCCGAGGAACTGCGCCGACTGGACCGCCGAACGAGCCTGACGCCGACCGAGCGCGCGGAGGTCGCGACGGTGCTGCGTCGGCTCACCGCGCGGCTGGTCCTGACCCCCCTGACAGCATGGAGCGGTGATCCACGGGTGGCGGCCGACCTTCTCGGGCTGCCGCACCGATCGAGCGAGGGAGCGGCATGAGTCCGAAGCTGACCGGAGGGGCCACGCTGGCCGAGCACAAGGCGGCCACGCGGGAGGCGATGATCGACGCCTTCGCCGACCTGCTGCGCGAGGCCGGCTGGCAGGATCTCAAGCTTCAGGAGGTCGCCAAGCGGGTCGGAGTCGCACGGACGGCGGTCTACAACTACTTTCCGGACAAGACAGCGCTGCTGCTGGCCTGGTCGGAACGCGAGATGGCCCGCTTCATGACGCTTGCCGAACGCGAGCTTGGCGAGCGCACCGATCCGGTCGACCGGCTGCAGATCCTCATCAAGCTGGTGCTCACCGAGTTCTCCTTCCAGCGCGGCGCCGGTGCGTCCGTCGCGGCGATGCTGCCTCTGGAGGACCGTGCGGCGTTCTTCGAACACGTCGCCCCACTCGCCGCGCTCGTCAACAGCCTGCTGGAAGACGGCATGAACGAGGGCGTCTTCGTCCGGGCGGACCCGGCCGTCACCGGACAGATGATCATGGCCTGCCTGGAGACCCAGCGCACCGCACTCCTGACCGGCGACAAGGTCCACACCGCCGTCGCACGGACCCTGCCGTTTGTGATGCGCGCCCTCGGGGTGCCCGAAGAACGCTGGGCGGGCGGCCTGTGAACCTGCCTGCCCGCTTCGCGCTACCGGCACTGTGCCTGATCGTCTTCACCGACCTGATGGGCTTCGGCATCATCCTGCCCCTGCTCCCGTACGCGGCCGACACCTTCGGCGGCAGCGGCTTGGCGATCGGCACGTTGTTCGCCTCGTACTCCATCGCCCAGCTCATCTCCGCGCCGCTGCTCGGCCGGGCCTCGGACCGATTCGGCCGCAAGCCCGTCCTGCTGCTCGCGCTGTCCGGGTCGGTCGTCTCCGCGCTGCTGATGGCGAACACCACATCCCTGACCGGCCTGCTCGTGGCACGGGTGGTGGCGGGCGCGTGCGGCGGATCGATCGCCGTAGCTCACGCCTTCGCCGCCGACCTCACCCCGCCCGCCCAGCGCACCCGCAGTCTCGGGCTGCTGGGGGCGGCGGTCGGCTGCGGCTTCGTCGCCGGCCCCGCCATCGGCGCCCTGCTCGCCCACCAGGGACTGTCCGGCGCCGGAGTCGTCTCGGCATGCGTGGCCGCGGCCGCGCTATGCCTCGCCGCCGCCGCACTGCCCGACCCACGAGGAAACGGTGCCGCACAAAGACGCGCGCACAAGCAAAAAACAGAGCACCGTACGGGCCCGGTAGGGATGCGTCCGCTGCTGGTTGCGGCGTTCTGCACGACAGCCGCTTTCTGCGCGATGGAAGCCACCCTCGCCCTACTGGGCACAGACACCTACGGGTTCGGGCCGCGGGCGCTGGGCTGGATGCTGGCAGCCGCCGGCATCACCATGGCCGTAGCCCAAGGCGGTCTCGCCGCACCACTGGCCGCCCGGTTCGGCACCCGGACCCTCGCCACGGTCGGCGCGCTCGTCCTCGGCGCGGGCCTGGGATGCCTTCCGCTGCTGCCCGCCTGGGGCGCCGTCACCGCCCTTATGGCCGCCAGCATCGGCCAAGGGTTGCTGGCCCCCGCGCTGAGCACCCTCGTGGCCGACGCCGCACCCGACCGGACCGGCGCGGCGATGGGAGCCGTCCAGTCCGCGATGGCCCTGGCCCGCGCCACCGCCCCGGCCCTGGCCGGCACCGCCTACGACCTGCGCCCCCTCCTGCCCTACCTCAGCGCCCTGGCCCTGGCCGTCGTAGCCGCAGCCTGCATCCGCGCCCTGCCCGGCCCGGTCCGCACAAGGGCGAACGAACCGGCCGTGAAGGAGAACCCCGCATGACGGGCCTGGTACTGACCGGGCTGCTAGCCGCCGCGGTCGCCTGGACCGCACCGCGGCTGCTGGGCACCCCCGCCCGGCCGATGTCGAGCGCCTGGTGCGCCGCGGCCGGCACGACGGCCGCCCTCGCGATCGCCATCCTCGCCGGCCGGGCCGAGCCCGGCACCTTCACCGACCCCGGACTGCTCCTCATGGTCGCCGTCCTCGCGGCGATGGCCACGGCGGTCGGCCTGGAACTGCTCGGCGGGATCCGCCCGCCCGGCCCGCTCTCCCTGGCACGGTCACTGAACCGCTGGGTCCGCCGCAGCCGCCTCTACGGCCGGCTGACGCACCTGGCATCCCGGCACGGCCTCTCACTCGCCCGCCGGCCCGGCGGCCCGCGCGGCACGGCGCTCGGGGAAGCCCTGCGCGACTGCCTCGCCGAAGCCGGGCCGCTGTTCGTCAAAGCCGGCCAGGTCCTCGCCGCCCGACCCGGCCTCCTGCCCGACGACGTCGCCCGACCGCTCGCCGACCTGCACGACACCGTCCCACCCGCCGCTCCCGAACAGGTCGAACAACTCCTGACCGAGCACTACGGCAGCCCGCTGGACGAAGTCTTCGCCTCCTTCGACCGGGAACCACTCGCCGCGGCGTCCATGGCACAAGTCCACCGGGCCGTTCTCCACGACGGCACTCGTGTTGCGGTCAAGGTACTGCGCCCCGGCGTCACCGGCCGCCTCTCCACCGACCTCGACGTCCTGGCCCGCCTCGCCCGGACCCTGGAGCAGCGCACCGCCTGGGGCCGCGCCATCCACGTCACCCGCCTCGCCGACGACTTCGCCACCGCCGTCCGGGCCGAGCTCGACCTGCGCATCGAGGCCCGCACCCTCGCCGCCGCCCACACCGCCGCCCACCGCGGTCCCGTCACCGTGCCCGCCGTACACCCCGGCCTGTCCGGGCGCGAAGTCCTCGTGCAGGACTTCGCCGACGGCCTCCCCGCCCACCGCGCCGCCCCCGACCTCGACGACCACACCGCCCGCACCACAGCCCGCACCATCGCCGACGGCTACCTCACCCTCCTCATCCAACACGGCATCGCCCACGCCGACCCCCACCCCGGCAACATCCACCTCCACCCCAACCATCCGCCCACCCTCCTCGACTTCGGCCACGCCGCCCGCCTCGACACCCTCCAGCTCACCGCCCTGCAACGCATCCTCACCGCCACCGCCCTCGGCAACCCCACCACCCTCGCCCGCGCCCTCAACCACGCCGCCGAGCACCCCGTCGACGAACGAGCCCTCGAACGCGCCTGCGCCCAACTCCTCCTCACCCTCCCCGCCGCCGGCCACCGCGCACCTGGCACCGACGCCGACACCCTCACCGCCCTCGCCACCCTCACTCGAAGCACCGGACTCCTGCTTCCACCAACCTTCCCCACCGTCCTGCGCGGACTTGCCGTGCTCGAATCCACCTGCCTGCGCCTGGACTCCGACTTCGACCTCACCGCCAGCCTCGGCAGCCACGTCCGTCCAGGACACGAAACGATCACTCAGCTCGCAAAGCTCCTGGGTATTCCCGCCTCCCCTCAGCCGGCCCAGCTTTCACAGCCGACAGGTAACCGCGCGTGGCAGCAGCGCACCGCAGAACTGGGCGTCCTCACCCTGGTCGCGGCGACCACCGGCGGCATTTCCACCGCTTTGCTCACCCGCCAGAGCGGCCCCGAGATCGCCGACGGCCTGCACCTGCTGGAAGCCATCGGCTCCCTCGGTCTGGCCGCCGCCGCAGCCCTCCTGATGCGCGTCGTCATGCACGTCATCCGACACCACCCCGACACCACCCACCCCTCCTGAAGCACTCACCCGCAGGAACCCCCGGAGAAACGACCACCACGCCGCCAGAAAGGCCGCGGACTCAGCCCCTTCCACACGTGGCCCGACGAAGGGATCAACCGACGGCCATCGAATCCGCAAAGTAGGTCTACACAGACTCGACGCCTGCTGTGCACATAGACTTTTCGCTCTCCTGGTCTCCCGCATCCGGTGCCGCAGCAATCAGCCGCACCGGACATGAGTAGACCCTCAGTGGAACGCCGAGCGGCACCTCGCCCACCCGCCCTCCGCCGACGCCTTCCGCGCCGCTCTGGCCGCGCACCCAGACGCCCGCGGCGCCCTCGTCACCGCGCCGACGCCCTCCGTCGCGGCTTCGTCGACTCGCGAACAAGCGTGTACCACCGCCCACGGTTCGAACCGAGCGGCGGCTACCGACGGTCAACGGCGACACCGGACTCTTGTGGAATCCCCGCAGGCCGGCAGCGCTAAGAGCACCGCCCCTCTCCAACGCCTGACTCGGCTGGCGGCCAGGTCAGCATTGGCCCGACCCCTACCAACCCTGCAAGCACCTACGCCACCACCGCAACTGGGCAAAGGGTCTTTCGAACCCACCTGACGGTACGTCAGCGAAGCCAGCATTGAGTCAGCAAGTGTCCTGCCAGAGCTGCCCACAGACAGCCATACCGTGGAATCACCAACCACTCCGGCATGAGGCCAACGAGCCGTTCAGGCGCTTTCCGGCAGCTGGGCCGAAAGCAGTGAGAATTGCTAACCGTCTATGCCCAGCGGTCGGCAAAACCGACGCATTACCGCAGGTCAGCGCACTCTGCCCCGCGGTTTCAGCGGCACCGTCGGCAGTGACGGCGCGAGCAGTGGAGTACCGTCATAGCCCTTCACTTCTCCGAACCGGGAGCCTTCCATCCAATCTCGGCGGGCCTGTACGATCTCCTCCTGGGAGCGCCCGATCCAGTTCCAGAACATGACCAGCTCCTCCTCGAACGGCTCGCCGCCCAGCAGCATCAGGCCCGCGTCCGAGTCGGCGCGCAGGGGGAGTTCGTCGCGGCCGCAGCCTAGGTAGAGCATCGAGCCGGGCACCAGGGGCACACCGTCGACGTGGGCCTCGCCGGACATGGACAGGACGGCGTACTCGAAATCCCGTTCCAGGGGGAGGCGTACGTCCGTGCCGCCGGTGAGGGTCAGGTCGGCGCCGACGAGTGGGGTGTACGTCGTGCCCGGGGACGTGGTGCCGTCGAGGGTGCCCAGGAGCAGGGTGGCCGACAGGCCGGGGGCGGTGACCAGGGGCAGTTCGGCGTGGTACTCGAAGTGCGGGTCGGTGTGGCGGTGGGCGTCCGGGAGGGCGACCCACAGCTGCGCGCCGTGCAGGCGGCGGGCGTGCGGGCGGGGGCTCTCCTCGGAGTGGCTGATCGCGCGGCCGGAGGTCATCAGGCCCAGTTGCCGTGGGTGGATGGTCTGGAGGCTGCCGGTGGAGTCGCGGTGCAGGACCTCGCCCTCGTGCAGCCAGCTGACCGTCTGGAGGCCCATGTGCGGGTGCGGAGGCACCTGCATGCCGGGCTCGTCGGCGATGTCGTCGGGACCGTAGTGGTCGACGAAGCACCAGGCTCCGACCATGCGCCGGCCGAGGTTGGGCAGCAGGCGGCGGACCTCGGTGGACTCGCCGAGCTTGACGTTCCGGGGGCTGAGGAGTTCGCGCACGGGTTCCGTCACGACGAAGCCGCGGCCGCCGCACAGGCTGGGTACCGCCTCGCGATCAAGATTGCTCATGACGCACAACCTAGCCCCGGACGGCCCCACGCGTCAGACGGTCGCCGGGGCGTCACCTTCGCGGGGCGGCAGCCGGCCCGCCCCGGCGTAGTGGAATGTTCAACCACCTGTCGTGGTTGCAAGGTGTCGAAGGAGGTCACGAGTGGACATGACGTACTACGACCACGGAACGCCGGCCGAGCGCTGGGAGCGCGCGCGGATGTTCTTCGACGCCAAGGACTACGCCGCCGCCGCGCGCGTCCTGGACGGCCTGGTCGGGGAGGTGCCCGAGCAGACCGGACCGCGCCTGCTGCTGGCGCGCTCCTACTACCACTCGGCGCAGCTGCGGCGGGCCGAGTCCGAGCTGCGGATCCTCGTCGAGCGCGATCCCGTCGAGCAGTACGCGCGGCTGATGCTGGGACGGACCCTCGAACGGCAGGGGCGGCAGGAGGAGGCCGACGCCCAGCTGCGGATCGCCGCGGCCCTGGCGGGTGACTTCGCCGGGCGCTGATCGGCTGCCGGGCAAGGAATGAGGCCTGCGGTGGAGCGGCGGATGCGGCGGAGCGCCGTGGGGGGGCATCGGCGCTCCGCCGCCCTGTCAGCGGCCCGCCGCCGCGTCTTCCGTCCGCGTCCGGCGTCCCCGCCGGTGGGCGACCTCGCCGAGTACGACGTCCAGCGCGATGAAGGCGGCCAGGGGGATGCCCAGCAGCGGGACGAAGTAGCCGAGAACGGCGACCGCCGCCAGCATCGGGACGAGGAGCAGCGGCGGTACCTGCCGCCACGCGCCGCGCGGTATCGGCCGGCCGAAGGCGGAGCCCCGGCCGCGCCGCCACCACATGCGGTAGCCCCAGACGATCAGCAGGATCAGGGACGCGGCGAGGAGCATCAGGCCGATCTGGTTGGGCAGCCCGAACAGGCTGCCGGTGTGCAGGTCGATGCCCCAGCGGCTGAGCTTGGCGAGCACCGGGTAGTCGGCGAAGCGGAGAACGTCGGTCACCTCGCCCGTCGCCGGGTCCACGGCGACCGAGTCCTGCTTCTCGGGCCAGCTGCGCTGCACCTGCTTGACGACGTAGGCGGAGGACGCGTCGGCGGGCGGCACGATCTCGACGGGGTCGCCGAGGCCCTTCGCGCGCGCGGCGGAGAGGACCTTGTCGAGGCCGACGCCGTGCGCCGCGTCCCCGCCGGCGCCGGCCGCCGCGCCGTGGCCCGCGTGCTCGCCGCCCCCGGTGGCCGACGCCGACACGGACGGTGTGGTCTGGTCGAGCGCGACGCGCAGGTCCTCGATGTTCGCGCCGGCGTACGTCGACCAGGTGAGGCCGGTCGCCGAGAGGAAGATGAACCCGGCCGCGGCCCAGGCGCCGACCGTGCCGTGCAGACCCAGGGTGCGGCGCCGGCCGGTGGTGCCGCGCACCTTGCGCCGCGCCCGGCGGCGGGAGAACCACAGCAGCAGACCGGCGCTCGCGATCACCCACAGCCAGCTGGCGGCGAACTCGCTGTACAGCCGCCCGGTCTCCCCCAGGTGCAGGTCGCGGTGGAACTCGTCGATCCAGGTGCGCAGGGGCAACGCCCCGCTGGAACCGTACTGTTCGAGGGCGCCGCGCACCTTCGCCGTGTACGGGTCGACGAAGACCGCGAGCGTGTGGCCGGGGTCGACACCCTCGACACCGGACAGCATCACCCTGGTGGTGGCGTCGTCCTCGGGCGAGGGGCGTACGGCCGACACGGCGCCCTCGGGGTGGGCCTGCCGGGCGGCGGCGACCTGCTCGGACATCGGCAGCTTGCGCTCGCCCACGTCGTCGACGGTCAGTTCGTGGGCGTAGACCAGCTTCTCGGCCTGGAACGAGGCGGCGTAGAGCAGGCCGGTGACCGCCGCGACCAGCAGGAAGGGTGCCACGAAGAGACCGGCGTAGAAGTGCAGGCGCAGGATCAGGGGGCGCAGGGTGGACCATCTGCCGCGGGTGGGCGGTGGTGCGGCCGTGGCCGGGGACTCGTCCGTCGAGGCCGGGGAGGTGGTGGTCATCGGTGGGCGCTCCGGGGACGTCGTGGGGAGGGGACGGTCCCAGTAGTCGGTTCGCACACGCGTCGGGTTCCCGGCCCGCGAAGTGGCGTGCGTCACACGGGCGGAGTCGGTGGGGGCGGCGGCCGTGGCATGCTGGCGCGATGGGAACTCCGCGTGCACGCTCCCCTCTTGCCGAGCGGGTCGAGGAACTGCTCGCCCCCGGCGGTCCGTTGCCGATCGCCGAGGCGGGTGATCCGGTGCTGCGCCGCGCGGCGGAGCCGTTCGACGGGCAGTTGCCGCCCGCGCTGCTGGCGCGGTTCGTCGAGGCGCTGCGGCTGACCATGCGCGCCGCGCCGGGCGTGGGGCTGGCCGCGCCGCAGGTGGGGGTGGGGCTGCGGATCGCGGTGATCGAGGATCCGGCGCCGGTGCCGGAGGAGGTGCGGGTGGCGCGCGGGCGGGTGCCGCAGCCGTTCCGGGTGCTGGTCAATCCCTCGTACGAGCCCGTCGGCGGCGCGCCGGCCGCGTTCTTCGAGGGCTGTCTGAGCGTGCCGGGCTGGCAGGCCGTGGTGGCACGCCCCGCGCAGGTGCGGCTGCGGGCGACGGACGAGGACGGGCTCGCGGTGGACGAGGTGTTCTCGGGGTGGCCGGCCCGGATCGTGCAGCACGAGACGGATCATCTGGACGGCGTGCTGTACCTGGACCGGGCCGAGTCGCGGTCGCTGTCGTCGAGCCGGGCGGTGGCCGAGCTGTGGGCGCAGCCGACGCCGGAGCGGGCCGCGGCGGCGCTGGGGTTCGAGCTGCCGGGTCCGGCGGCCTGACCGGCCACCGGACCCGGCGGGCACCGTCAGTTGTCGCGGTACGCCTCCAGGAGCCGCAGCCACACCTCGCTGACCGTCGGATACGACGGGACGGCGTGCCACAGGCGGCTGAGCGGCACCTGGCCGACGACGGCGACGGTCGCGGAGTGGATCATCTCGCCGACGCCGGGGCCGACGAAGGTGACGCCGCGGATGATCTCGTCCTCCAGGTCGACGACCATGCGGGCGCGGCCCTTGTAGTCGTCGCCGTAGAGGCCCGCTCCGGCCACGGTGGCCAGGTCGACGTCGACGGCGCGGACCCGGTGCCCGGCCTGCTCCGCCTCGGCGAGGCTCAGGCCGACGGAGGCCGCCTCGGGGTCGGTGAACACCACCTGGGGCACGGCGGCGTGGTCGGCGGTCGCGGCGTGCGCACCCCACGGGTCGGACTCCAGGATCGGCACCCCGGAGGCGCGGGCGGCGATGGCGGCGCCCGCGACGCGCGCCTGGTACTTGCCCTGGTGGGTGAGGAGGGCGCGGTGGTTGACGTCCCCGACGGCGTACAGCCAGTCGTGGCCGTCCACCCGGAGGCTGTCGTCGACCGACAGCCAGGAGCCCGGTTCCAGGCCGACCGTCTCGAGGCCGATGTCGCCGGTGCGGGGCACCCGGCCGGTGGCGAAGAGGATCTCGTCGGCCTCGATGCGGTCACCCGTGTCGGTGACGGCGACGACGGTGCCGTCCTCGCGGGTGACGGACCGGACGGAGGTACCGGTGCGGAGGTCCACGCCGGCCTCGGTGAGCGCCTCGGCGACCAGCTCTCCGGCGAAGGGCTCCATCCGGGCGAGCAGCCCGGCCTCGCCGCGCACCAGGAGCGTCACCCGGGAGCCGAGGGCCTGCCAGGCGGTGGCCATCTCGACGGCGACCACTCCGCCGCCGACCACGATGAGCCGGCCGGGCGCGCTCTCGGCGCTGGTGGCCTCGCGGCTCGTCCAGGGGCGCACGTCGGCGAGCCCGGGCAGGGCGGGCAGGGCGGCGGCGCTGCCGGTGCAGACGGCGACGGCGTGCCGGGCGGTCAGCACCCGGCGGGTGCCGTCGGGCGCGGTCACCTCCACGGTGCGCGGCCCGGCGAGCCGTCCCAGCCCGCGGTAGAGGTCGGCGCCGATGCCCTCCACCCACTGGACCTGGCCGTCGTCCTTCCAGTGGGAGGTGAATCCGTCGCGGCGGGCGAGGACCGCCGCGGTGTCGAGGGGACCGCGGACCGAGTCGGCGAGACCGGGCAGCCGGCGGGCGTCCGCGCGGGCGAGGACGGGTCGCAGCAGGGCCTTGCTGGGCATGCACGCCCAGTAGGAGCACTCGCCGCCGACCAGTTCGCTCTCCACGATCGCGGTGGCCAGACCGGCCGCCCGGGTGCGGTCGGCGACGTTCTCCCCCACGGGGCCCGCGCCGATCACGACGACGTCGTACGCGATGGAATCCGATTGCGTCATGGGGTCAGTCTGGTGGGTGGTGTGCGACGTGGCCACATGGGTACGTGCGCGGAATACCCACCAGGTCGGCAGTGTTGTGCCGACGGTTGTACCCCGATTCAGGAAGAGGGATCACCTTATGACCAGCACCGTGGAACTCACCAAGGAGAACTTCGACCAGACGGTCACGGACAACGAGTTCGTTCTGATCGACTTCTGGGCGTCGTGGTGCGGTCCGTGCAAGCAGTTCGCGCCCGTCTACGAGAAGGCCGCGGAGGCCAATCCCGACCTGGTGTTCGGGAAGGTGGACACCGAGGCGCAGCCGGAGCTGGCTCAGGCCTTCGGTATCCAGTCGATTCCGACGCTGATGATCGTCCGGGACCAGGTGGCCGTGTTCGCGCAGCCGGGCGCGCTGCCCGAGGACGCCCTGACGGACGTGATCGGCCAGGCCCGGAAGCTGGACATGGACGAGGTACGCAAGGCGGTCGCCGAGCAGCAGGCGCAGGCCGACGGCGAGAGCGGCCAGTAGGACGGGTTCAGCTCGACTCGCGGTGGACCACCGCCGCGCCCAGCACCTTGTGACGCTCGGGCGCGGCGCCGGGGTCGTGGACCGCGCGGTCGACCAGTGCGGCCAGGTCGCGGCCGGAGGGCAGCTCCAGGTGGACGGTGCTGAGCCGGGGCCTCAGCAGGCGGCCCAGCATCAGGTCGTCGGCCCCGATCACGGCCGCGTCGCCGGGTACGGCGAGGCCGGCGTCCTGCAGGGCCCGCATCAGCAGCATCGCGTACTCGTCGTTGTACGCGAACACCGCGTCGAGACCGAGGGCGCCCCAGCGTGCGGCCAGCCGGGCGGCGTCCCGCTCCTCGTAGGCGAGGGGCAGCTCGGTGACGGTGGCGTCGGTGCCGCGCACGGCACGGCGGGCGCCGTCGAGGCGGGGCGCCGAGAAGACGTCGAGGCCGCCTTCCGCGGGCACGACCACGCCGATGGCGCGCCGGCCCCGCTCGTAGAGGTGGCGGACCGCGCCGTGACCGACGCTCTCCTGGTCCGTGAGCAGGGCGTGTGCTCCCTCGACCGCCTCGGGTCCGAGGGTGACGACCGCGCGGGCGCCGGAGCGCTTGAGGACCTCCACGCCCTGCGGGTCCAGATCGGCGCCGGGGACGAGGACGGCGACCGGGCGCAGCTCCGCCCAGGCACGGGCGGCCTCGTAGCCGTGCAGCCCGACACTGCCGTACTGCACGACCGTGTAGTCGAGGCGGGCCAGGGCCCACTGGAGTTCGCTGAGGAACCGGCTGTAGAGGGGGCCCGCGGGGAAGGACGGCGCGGGCATCAGGACCATCCGGCTGTGTCCGGCGCGCAGGGAGCGGGCCGCGGCGTGCGGGACGTATCCCAGCTCCCTGGCCGCCTCGTGCACCCTGCGGCGGGTGGGTTCGCTGATCCGGACGGCGCCGGTGTTGTTCAGGACGTAGGAGACGGTCGCGCGCGAGACGCCGGCCAGCCGGGCCACATCGGCGCTCGTGGGCATGGAGCGCGGTGCGAGGGACTCGGCGGCGGACGGTTTCGGTATCTGCACCATGACGTACGGCATCTTGGCAGAAGCCGGACAGAGGGCTCCGGCCGGGGCTCAGGCGACCGGGGGCTCCGTGCGGGTGACCCGTGCGACCAGGTCCAGCCAGCCCTCGCGCAGCCGCTCCGGGGGCATCCCGCACTGCTCGGTGAGGTGGTGGACCAGGGCGACGTCGAGGTAGGCCAGCAGCGTGTGGGAGAGCAGTTCGCTGTCTCCGTCCGGGTCCGCCTGCCGCAGCAGCAGGGCCAGGTGACCGCGTAGGAAGCGGCGCGGCGCGAAGGTGTGGCGGCGCTCCGCGCTGGGCTCCGCGGCCAGTTGCAGGTCGAGTTCGTCGATCGAGCGGCGCAGCAACGCGCAGCCGAAGGCGCGCAGCCGTTCGACGGGCGGGGCGCCGGGGCCGAGCGGCGGCGGTCCGCTGAGCAGGGCGGCCTGGAACTTGCGCTCGGAGTGGTCGAGGAGGGCCGCGAGCAGCCCGGTGCGGTCGCCGAAGCGGCGGAAGACCGTCCCCTTGCCCACCGAGGCCGCGGCGGCCACCGCCTCCATGGTGACGCCGGCCGCGCCGTGCTCGGCGACCAGCCGCTCGGCGGCCTCCAGCAGCCGGGCTCGGTTGCGGGCGGCGTCGGCGCGCAGGCAGGGCTCGTCCCCGGCCGGCCCCGGGCCGAGTTGCAGCAACTCCAACTCGGTCTGGCCGACGGTCTCTTCGGTCTTCGGGAAGGGCGGCGGGGCGGCGGACATGAACCCAGCGTAAAGCATGGGAAGAAAACTGGACCGCGGTCCGTTTAGGATGTTAGAAATTAAACGGACCCCGGTCCGGATCCATCGCGGCCATCGTTTCAGTGGGAGTACTCATGTCTGTCCGCATCCTTGCGCTCGTCGGCAGCCTTCGCGCCGGTTCGCACAACCGCCAGCTCGCCGAGGCGGCCGTCAGGTTCGCGCCGGAGGGCGCCGAGGTGCACCTGTTCGAAGGGCTCGCCGACATCCCCTTCTACAACGAGGACATCGACGTCGAGGGCAGCGTCCCGGCCGCCGCCGCGAAGCTGCGCGAGGCCGCCCGGGGCTCCGAAGCCTTCCTGCTCTTCTCCCCCGAGTACAACGGCACCATCCCGGCCGTCCTGAAGAACGCCATCGACTGGCTGTCCCGCCCCTTCGGCGCGGGTGGCTTCGCCGGCAAGCCGGTCGCCGTGGTCGGCACCGCCTTCGGCCAGTACGGCGGCGTGTGGGCGCAGGACGAGGCCCGCAAGGCCGTGGGCATCGCCGGCGGCAAGGTGATCGAGGACCTCAAGCTGTCCATCCCCGGTTCGGTGACGCGCTTCGCCGAGACCCACCCGTCGGACGACGCCGAGGTGGCCGCACAGCTGACGGAGGTCGTCGCGCGGCTGCACGGCCACGCCGACGAGGCCGTCGCCGCCTGAGCGGCACCCAGGACGCGTACGGGACCGGAGCCGGGCTCCGGTCCCGTACGCGTGTGTGCCCGGCCCGCGTGACCGGCGTGTGTCAGGCCACCGCCGCGGCGGCCAGTGCGCGCAGTTCCGCCAGCGCCTCCGCGACCGCCGGCCACCGGTGGCCACCGCTCCGTGTGCAGGTCAGCAGCTTGCGGTGCGGGCGGTCCGCGCAGGGCACCCGGACGATCGGCAGCTCGGGGGTCAGCTGGGCCAGCCGGGGTATCAGCGCCACGCCGAGCCCGTGGGCGACCAGGTGGGCGGTGACGTTCCAGTCCAGCGCGTGGTGCACCACGTCGGGGGTGAAACCGGCGGCCCCGCACGCCGACATCACGTGCGGGCGGCAGGGGCTCTGCGGCACCGGCGCGATCCACGCCTCGTGCGCCACGTCGGCGAGGTCCGCCCCGGCCCGTCCGGAGAGCGGGTGGCCCTCGGGGACGACCAGGTCGAACGGATCGTCCAGAAGCGGACGCTGGTCGAAGCGCGCGTCCGACCGCGTCGGGTTGGACGGCGTCGCCTCCACCACCGCCAGGTCGCTCTCCCCCTCGAAGAGCAGGTCGAAGCTCTCCGCCACCTCGACCTCCCGGACCCGGACCGACAGCCGGGGGTGCCGTTCGCGCAGCCGCGCGGCCATGGGGGCCAGCAGCACGGAGACGGCGACCGGGAACCCCGTGACCCGCAGCGGCCCGGCGGGGGCGCCCTCCCCCGCCCGCAGATCCAGTTCGGCCTCGTCCCAGCGGGCCTCGATGGCGTCGGCGTGCGCGAGCAGGCTCTCCGCGGCCGGGGTGAGCCGTACTCCGCGCCCCTGCGGTTCCAGCAGGTCCACGTCCAGGTCCCGGGCCAGCTGCCGGATCTGCTGGGAGGCGGCGGAGGGGGTGAAGTGCAGGGCGCGGGCGGCCGCGGTGACGGTGCCGTAGTGGGAGACGGCCCGGAGGACGTGCAGCCTGCGCAGATCAATCATGAAGCGCACGCTTCACGGTGGTGTCCGTAAAGTCAACCTGGACGTGAACGGACGAGGAGCCGCACTCTGGCTGTGTCGCGGCGGTCGACGCCGCGTCACATACCGCCGACCCCACCGGCGGACCACCGAGGCACGAGGAGTAGCCATGCCCTGCACGACCGGTGTCGTCTGCCCGCACTGCGGGTGGCCCGACGGTGCCGAGCCCTTCCAGGTGCTGTCCGCGCATCCCACCGCGGCGGGCGGCACCCTGTGGACCCGGTGCGCCTGCGGTTCGCTCCAGGCCCGCGTGGTCGACGGCGGCGGCAGCCGCGTCGTCTCGCGCGGCCGGCCGTCGCGGGCGGGCCGCTGACCCGCCTCCCGGGCCCGCGGACTAGGTCTGCTCCTGCCGCCACGCGGCCCACAGGCTCGTCGCCGTGGTGATGGCGAGGACGAGCACGATGAAGCCGAGCGAGAACGGGATGCTGATCTCGGGGACGTGCACGCCGGACTCGTGCAGGGCGTGCAGCACCAGTTTCACGCCGATGAAGCCGAGGATGACCGACAGGCCGTAGGAGAGGTGGACCAGCTTCTTCAGCAGGCCGCCGATGAGGAAGTACAGCTGGCGCAGGCCCATCAGGGCGAAGGCGTTGGCCGTGAACACGATGTACGGGTCCTGGGTCAGTCCGTAGATCGCGGGGATGGAGTCGAGCGCGAACAGGATGTCGGTGAAGCCGATGGCGAGCATGACGACCAGCATCGGCGTCATGACCCGCCGGCCGTTCTCCTCCACCCACAGCTTGGTGCCGTGGTAGCGGTCGGCGACACCGAAGCGGCGCTCGATCGACTTCAGCAGCTTGTTCTCCTCGTACTCCTCGTCATGCCCGCCCTTACGGGCGTCCTGGATCAGCTTCCACGCGGTCCAGATGAGGAAGGCCCCGAAGATGTAGAACACCCAGGAGAAGGCGGAGATGATCGCCGCGCCGGCCGCGATGAAGGCGGCGCGCAGGACGAGGGCCACGATGACGCCGACCATCAGCACGCGCTGCTGGTACTGCGACGGCACCGCGAACTTCGCCATGATCAGGACGAAGACGAAGAGGTTGTCGACACTGAGCGACTTCTCGGTGATGTAGCCGGCGAAGAACTCGCCGCCGGGACCGCCGCCGCCGACCAGGATCAGCCCCACACCGAAGAGACAGGCCAGGATCACCCAGACGGCGGTCCAGATCCCGGCCTCCCGGATCGACACGTCGTGCGGCTTGCGGCCGATGAAGAAGTCCGCGGCGATCAGGACGCACAGGCCCGCGACGGTCAGCAGCCAGACGCTGAGGGAGACGTTCAACCGGTGCTCCTCGGACGGGCGGGGACGGGAAGCGCGTACGGGTTCTCCGTCAGGTTGTTTCCGGGATGCGGTCCGGGCAACCCCGGCCGCGCGTCCGGCCGCGCACCGGTGTGGTCAGCTCGCCCAGTCCAGCAGGCGCTCCCGGGTCTCGGGGGCGCGCAGACGGGCCAGCGAGGCCTTCTCCAGCTGGCGGACGCGTTCCCGGGTGAGGCCCACGTGCTGGGCCACCTGGTGCAGGGTGCGGGGGCGGCCGTCGTGCAGGCCGTAGCGGAGGCTGAGGATCAGGGCCTCGCGGGGTGCGAGGGTGCCGACGGCCTCCCGCAGCTCCGCCGCGAGCGCCTGGAACTCGGCGACCTCCGGGGCCCGCAGCACCTCGGTGTCCGGGATGAGGTCGCCGACGACGGTCTCGCCGGTCTCGTCCACCGGGGTGTCCAGGCTGACCGCGTCCCGTCCGACCCGGCGCAGCCAGACGACCTTGTCGACGTCGATGCCGCTCTCGGCGGCGACCTCCTCGATGGTCGGCTCGCGGTCGAGCCCTGTGCGGAGCCCTCGTTCGACCTTGGCGAGCTTCTGGAGCTGCTCCACGACGTGGACCGGCAGCCGCACCGTGCGCGCGTGCGTCGCCAGGCCCCGTTCGATGGCCTGCCGGATCCACCAGGTGGCGTACGTGGAGAACTTGAAGCCCTTGGTGTGGTCGAACTTCTCCACGGCCCGGATCAGCCCGAGGTTGCCCTCCTGGATGACGTCGAGGAGGGGCAGCCCGCGGTGGGCGTGGCGCTTGGCCATCGACACGACGAGCCGCAGGTTGGCCCGCACCATGTGGTCCTTCGCCGCCTGGCCGTCGTGGACGGTCTCCTCCAGCGCGCGGCGCGTTCCGGGCGTGGGGGCGGGTTCGCCGGTGTCGGCCGACTCCAGTTCCTCCCTGGCCCGGACGCCGGCCTCGATGCGCACGGCCAGCCGTACCTCGTCCTCGGCGGTCAGCAGAGGTGTCGCGCCGATCTGGCTCAGGTACTGGCCGAGCAGGTCGGGTTCCTCGTCGGGTTCCGGGATCCGGCTGCGCAGCCGCGCGGTGCGGGCGGTGGCGCGGCGGTCCTCCCCCGAATCCGCCCGGGGGGTTCGTGCCAGGGGGGCCATGTCGCTTCCTCCGTCCCTGCCCGGCGCCGGTCCGTCGCGCTGCCGGCGCCCGGGTACGTCAGTGGCCGGGTGCGGCCCGGCTGATGTCCGCCAGCGGGGAGTGCGGGTCGTCGGCGGTGGCGAGGTCGCCGAGCGTGACCACGCCGACCGGGACGCCGCCGTGCTCGACGACGGGGAGCCGGCGCACGGCGTGGTGCCGCATCAGTTCGGCGGCGTGGCCGGTGGTGTCGTCCGGGTCGAGGGTGACGACGGGCGGCGGCGTGCACACCGCGCCGACGGTGGTCTCGTCCGGGTCCCGGCCGTCGGCGACACCGCGGATCACGATGTCGCGGTCGGTGAGCACGCCGAACAGGTCGCAGTCGTAGGTCACCAGGACGTCGCCGACGTCCTCCTCCCTCATCAGCCGGGCGGCCCGTGCCACCGTCGTCATGGGCTCGACGGCCACCGCGGCCGGTGACATCACGTCTCGGATGCGCCGTGTCATGATCGCGCCTCCTGGGCGTCGCTACGGGGTTGCGCACGGCCCGGGTCGATCAGGGCCAGGCCGATGTCGGGGTGGTGGGTCTTGGCCAGTTCGGCCGGGCTGTCCCGCACGACGACCTCCAGCGTCGGCCAGACCCGGCCGGACAGCAGGTGCCCTCCGCGAGTGGAGCCGTCGGAGAGGCCGAGTACGGCGTGCAGGTGCGGGGTGGGTCCCTGGTCGGCCACCGCGACGTCGCCGATCAGCGACAGCACCTCGCACTGCTCCTCCACCGGGATGCGCCGGTAGTCCTTCGCCCGCCGGTCGAACCAGCCGACGACCGCCTCGGAAAAGGCGCCCACGGCGGTGACCTGGGACGCTGTGAGCGACCGGTCGCGGGCGAAGGCGCCGAGTCCGGCGACCGCGTCCTCGCCGGCCTCCAGCACCACCACGTACACCGCCGACGGACCCCCCTGCACCTGCTGCCACTTCATGCGCACCGGGTACCCGACGCGCATCCGGGCAACCGGGCGACGGCCGGCCGCCTGGCCGTCGGCGGTCACCGCGTCAGGGGCCTGCCGCGAGGTCCGCCTCCAGGGCCCGCGCGGCCGCTTCGAGCGTCGCGTGCGGCGCAACGCGGTCCTGCGGAAGCGGGGACGTCCACGACTACGGCTTCACGGACTGGGTGTACGGCCGCACCGCGCTGACTCCCGACGAGGAACCCGCGATGTTCACGCCGATCCCCCTGTCCCCAGCGCCCGCCTGATCGCCGCGAGCCAGTCGTCGACCGGCCCGAAGGTGAGCAGCCCGCTGCCCGCGCCCGCGAGTTCGCCGGACGCGGGCAGCAGCCGTGCGTGGGTGCGCTCCAGGGCCGCGCGGTCGCCGAGTCGGAGGGCGAGCGCGGCCTCGGCGCAGCACAGTGCCTCGTACAGGAGGTCGGGCGGCGGCTCCGTCAGGGCGGCGAGGGCCGTTCGGGCGTCGGCGGCGCGGCCGTCGGCGAGGAGGGCGAACGGCTCGGCCCACGGGCGGTACGGCCCCCAGTCCGCGCCCGGGTCCACCTCGGCCGCCCTTCCGTGGGCGAGGCGGAGGCCGAGCAGGGCGAGGGGCAGCAGTCCGCGTTCTAGGCCGGGCATGCCCGCGCCGTCGAGCCGGGTGGCGGCGGCGCGGTAGGCGGCGGCCGCGGTGTCGTGCGGGCTGCCCGTGGCGGCCAGGCGCAAGGCCCGGTACCAGTCGGTGAAGACGGCGACCAGCGGCCGGTCGTGCCGTGCGGCCAGGCGGTCCACGGCCGTGGCCTGCTCGTCGGCGGCGGTGAGGTCGGCGAGGGCCGAGCGGGCCTGGAGGCGGATCAGGTGGCCGAGGACGGTGTGGTTGACCAGGCCGTGCCGGGTACCGAGGGCGACGAGTTCGGCGCCGAGGGCGTCGCGGCGGGGGGCCAGCCCGGCTCTGGTGCAGGACTGCATGAAGACACCGTTGAGAGCGAAGGCCAGGAGCGCCGGATCATCCAGGCGGCGGGCGACGCGCTCGGCCTCGGCCGCCGCGCGCGGCCCGCGCTCGGACCGTACGCCCCGGGACTCCAGGGCGACGGTGGCCAGGAGGCGGCAGCGTGCCGCGTCGGCGGTGGCGTCGGCGGGCAGGGCGGCGAGGGTGCGTTCGGCCGCCTCGACGATCCGGCGGGCTCCTTCGGGGTCGTCGCCGCGGGTCCAGACGGCGGGGACGTCGTAGGCGCCGATCACCCGGGCCGTCAGCTCCGCGTCGCCCGTCTCCTCGGCCGCCGCGATCGCCGCCGTCCGGTGCTCCCGGGCGGCCTCCAGACCGCCGCCGCCGGTGACGGCGAGGGTGCGCAGCAGGCCGACGGTGGACTCCAGACGGGCGTGCGCGCCGGCGGCGACGGTGCGGTCGTACGCCTCGGTCGCCGCCGCCCACAACCGGGCCGCCGCGTCCGCCGGTTCACCGGGCGGGTCCAGTTCCGGGTCCTGGGCGAGGACGCGGGCCTCCAGGCGGCGCAGCCGGGGGCCGGGGTCGAGCCCGAGCTGTCCGGCCAGCCGGCCGCGGGCCCGGCGCAGTACGGCGAGGGCGTCCCCCTGACGGCCGGTCCGGTACAGGGCCAGGGCGAGCAGGCGCCATGCCTCCTCGCGCCAGGGGTGCCCGGTGAGGTGCGCGTCCAGGTCGGGGACGGCCTCGGCGGCCCGGCCCAGCTCCACGAGCAGCTCCGCCCGGCGTTCCACGGCCCGCAGCCGCAGTTCGGTGAGCCGGGAGCGCTCGCCGCGGGCCCACTCCGCCCCGCTGAACTCGGCGTACGCGGGCCCCCGCCACTCCTCCAGGGCCGCCCGGAGCCGCTCCGGGGCCTGGGCGGCGGGCCCGCGGTCGGCCGCGGCGACGGCCGCCTCGAAACGCCACGCGTCCACGGAGTCGGGCGCCGCGCGCAGGGTGTATCCGGGGCCTTCGGTGACCAGCAGCCGGGCCGGGGCGCGTGACGGGCGGTCGGGCTCCAGGGCCCGGCGCAGGTCCCCGACGAAAGTGCGCAGCGCCCCCACGGCTCGCGGCGGGGGTGCCTGGGATGTCTCCCACAGGTCCTCCACCAGGCGGGCGACGGGGACGACCCGCCGTCGGGCCAGGACCAGCCGGGCCAGTACGGCGCGGTGCCGGGGACCTTTGAGGGCGAGCGGGTCGCCGCCGCGTTCGGCCGTGACCGGTCCGAGCACACCGAACGTGACCGCTTCCATGTTCCGTCCGCTCCGATCCGCCTCGCCTGTGCGGGCACCACGGTACGCGTGCTGATCGGTTGCTGATCCGGGCCCGGCAGGCTCGGAGGCAGTCACCGGCACGACGTACGGCGGAAGACAGGCGTACGGCAGAAGCCATGGCGTACGGCACGAGAGAGGCACGGCCCACCCATGACACCGACCATTCCCGACTTCGCCCACGACCGCGTCACGGTCGCCGACGGTGTCGCCCTGCACGTGGCGGTCGGCGGCTCCGGCAGCCCGGTCGTACTGCTGCACGGCTTCCCGCAGACCCATCTGATGTGGCGGCACGTCGCCGCCGGATTCGCGGCCGACCACACGGTCATCTGCCCCGACCTGCGCGGATACGGCGCCAGCGACAAGCCGTCCGATCCCGACGGCACCGCCTACTCCAAGCGGACCATGGCCGCCGACGTCGTCGCCCTCGCCCGGGCGCTCGGGCACGAGCGGTTCGCGCTGGCGGGGCACGACCGGGGCGCGCTCGTCGCGGTGCGGGCCGGGCTCGACCATCCCGAAGCGGTGACGCACCTGGCGGCGCTGGACGTGCTGCCGACCCTCGACATGTGGGACGTCCTGCACGGCACCACGGCCGCGGTCGGCTTCCACCTGTATCTGATGGCGCAGCCGCCGGGCCTGCCGGAGCAGCTCATCGGCGCCGCGCCGGACGCGTTCTTCGGTCACTTCCTCGACGTCTGGACCCGCGACCCGGGGGCCCTGCCCGCCGACGTCCGGGCCGCGTACCTCGAGGCGTCCCGTGAGGCGGTGCCCTCCATCGTGGCCGACTACCGGGCCTCGGCCGGCATCGACGTCGAGCACGACCGGGCCGACCGGGAGCGGGGCAACAGGCTGCGGATGCCGGTGTCCGTACTCCAGCAGGACTGGGGTGCGGCCCTCGGTTACGACGCCGCCGCGTTGTGGCGGGACTGGGCGCCGGACCTGTCGCACGACACCGTCGACTGCGGGCACTTCATGGCGGAGGAGGCGCCCGACGAGGTCACGGGGGTGCTGCGGAAGCTGCTGGCGCGGTAGGGGGACGCCGGGGCGCTGACGGCTCGACCTTCGCCTCCCGTCGATGCACAACAGCCAGTTGTGCTACTTCGCTGGTCGGTTGTTTGATCCGGGGGGCGTCCGCTCGCTTGGATGTCGGTCGTGACGGAATCGGGCGTGACGGAATCGGGTGCGGCGGGATCGGGCGCGACGGGACCGGACGGGACGGGCGGCAGGTCGCTGGGGCGGGGGTTCGGGTGGCTGTGGGCCTCGTACACCGTCAGCACCTTCGGCACGCGGCTCGCGTTCGACGCCTTCCCGCTGATCGCGGTCCTGGCCCTGAACGCGGGTCCGGCGCAGGTGTCGGCGCTGGCGGCGGCCGGTCTGGCGGTGGGCGCGGTGGTGGCGGTGCCGCTGGGTCCGTGGGTGGAGTTCCGGCGCAAACGGCCGGTCATGATCGCGACGGATCTGATCCGGTGCGCGGTGCTGCTGACCGTGCCGGTCGCCTTCGCGTTCGGGCGGCTCGGCTTCGCCCAGTTGCTGGCCGTGTCGGTGGTCGTCGCCGCGGCCGACATCACGTTCCGGGCGGCCGCCGGTTCCTGTCTCAAGTCGCTGGTACGGCGGGAGGACCTGCTGAGCGCGAACGGCCGCTTAGAGGCGACGAGCTGGACCGCGACGATGCTCGGGCCGCCGGTCGGCGGGGCCGCCGTCGGTCTCTTCGGGCCCGTGGTGACGGTGGCGGTCGACGCGGCCGGTTATCTGCTGTCGGCGCTGGGCATCCGTGCGATCGGCCGCGGGGAACCGCTCCCCGGGCACGCGGGCCCCGCCCGGACCTCCCGGCTGCGGTCCAGGGATCTGCTGGAGGGGTGGCGGTACGTCCTCACCTCACCCGCGCTGCGTCCGCTGTTCTTCAACACGGTCCTGGTCAACGGCCTCATCATGGCGACCGCGCCGCTGCTGGCCGTCCTCATGCTGGGCGATCTGGGCTTCGCGCCCTGGCAGTACGGGCTCGCCTTCGCGGTGCCGTGCGTCGGCGGCCTGATCGGCTCCCGGCTGGCCGGACCGCTCGTGGCGCGCTTCGGGGAGCACCGGGTGCTGGTCACCAGCGGGGCGCTGCGCGTGTGCTGGCCGGTGGGGCTGGCCTTCGTCGGCCCGGGTGTGCCGGGTCTGGTCCTGGTGATGGCCGTCGAGTTGGCGCTGATCACGTCGGTGGGGGTGTACAACCCGGTGTTCGCCACCCGCCGGCTGGAACTGACCCCTCCGGACCGGGTCGCGCGCACCCTGACCGCCTGGACGGTCAGCGGCAAGCTGACGACCGCGGCACTGACCGCCTTGTGGGGCCTCCTGGCGGCGCTGACGGGCCTGCGCACGGCGGTCGCGCTGGCGGGCGTGCTGCTCCTGGCGACGCCTCTGCTGCTGCCACGCCGGGGCGCGGCATCCGGAGCGGAGGCGGGCCAGGGCTCTGACCCGGCCCCGGCCCCGGCCCCGCACGCGGGCGGGAATCCGGACCCGGGACGGGGGGCCGGTTACCCGGGCCCGGTCGCGTAGCCCCGCCGAGGACCGGGGAACTCCCGGCGGGCGGCGGCAAACGGGGCGGACGGTCGTAGCCGTACGCGACCGCTGCCGCCGCGCGACGACGGCGCCGACCGCGACAGCGGAACCGCCCCGGGCTCACACCCGGCAACGGGCTCCCCCCGACCCGGCGGCACAGCCAGCCGAGCACGACCCCACGACGACGTCGCCCGAGCGCGGCACGCGCAGGATCCCGCCCAGAGCCGGCAGCCAACTCCCCTACGCAGGCGGCACAGGCCGCCCCAGAACCGGGAACTCCCGTCGCGCCGCGGCGAACAACGCCGGGCAGTCCGAGCCGTACGCCACCGCCGCCGCGAAGACCGCGCCGATCGCGGCACGCAAGGGGTCCGGGTCGGCGGCGGCGCGCAGCGCGGGCAGGGCCATGGGCCGCCGCAGTGGGCTGCCCTGGCAGTCGGTGGACGGGTCCACCGCTGCCGCGGCGATGCGCTCGTCGGTGAAGAAGCGGTCCCAGACCTGGCAGGGGTCGTCGAACGGGGGCGGCAGGGGCTCTCCCCGGTCCAGCGCGGCCAGCGCGGCCGATATCCAGCCGAGGTCGGCCAGCCCCGCCACGGTGATGGCGCGGTGCGCCGCCCACCGCGCGAGACTCCGCTGCGTCGCCGGACTCGCGGCGTCGACGGCGTCGAGGAGGTCCCGGTCCAGCGGTACGAGCCCGCGCGCGTCGGCGCCGACCTCGCGCACGCGGCGGCTGGGCAGCCGGCCACCCCAGGAGCGGACCTCGGCGCGCTCACGCTCGGACGGCTCCCCGCAGCGAGGGGCGGGCAGCGCGCGGGCGTACCGGTGCCGGTCCCGGGCGCTGCGCGAGGTCTGCCGGACGACCAGGTCCGCGGCGGGCGGGGCCGGCCAGAACTGGAGCAGATAGTGGCCGACGGGCCCGGCGGCCGCGGTGGCGCGGAGGTCGGCCGCCCCACCCCGGTCCAGACCGCGCCCGCAGTAGCGCACCCGGTGGTCGGCCGGTGGCAGGTCCACCTCGCACAGCGCCGCGTGCCCGCAGGGCAGGACGGCCGTCGACGCGGAGACCGGCCGGAAGGACGCCTCCACGACCTCCTCCCAGCCGTCGTCGAGGGGCGGTGGCGCCCGGTGCACCTCGACGGTCAGGCCGACCCTCCCGGTGCACGGCCCCGTGTCCAGCAGGAGACAGCCCGGGACGGCCGCGCCGCACAGACCGTTGGTCTGCCCGGCGCAGGCCTCCGACGGCCCCGGGCCGTACGGGTCCCGGCGGCTGTCCACGTGGAACCGTCCCTGGACGACCGGCAGTTCACCTCGGTACACCGTCCGCACGCCCCATCCCCCTCACATCCGGTACATCCGGCTCCCTTGAGCCACCAGTATGCGGAGGGGGACTGACAACGGGCCGGTTCAGCGGGCCCCGGGCACGTCCTCCGTGACGCCGTTCAACGGCGAGGAGGGGTCGCTCCCGTAGGGGCGGGTGAAGGCTTCCATGCCGTGCCCGGACGGGTCGGCGAAGTACACGCCCCGACCGCCGTCGTTGCGGTTGATCCGGCGCGGGTGCCGACCGTGCGGGTCGGCCTGGATGGGGACCCCGTCCGCAACGAGCCGGGCGAGGACGGCGTCGAAGTCGTCCTCGGAGACGAGGAACGCGTAGTGCTGCACGGGGATGTCGATGTCGACGGTGGCGAAATCGAGGGTGACGCCGTTGGCGGTCGTCACGGGCAGGAACATTCCCGCCGGTGCGCCGACCTCCAGACCCAGGATTCCGGCGAGGAAGTGCGCCGACCGCTCCCGGTCGCGGGAGAGAACGATGGTGTGGTTGAACTCGACTGACACGGGCCAATGCCTCCACGGGCATCCGCGGCGCCTCCATGCCTCACCCGGACGGTGACCGGCACGCGATGCCGCGCGGTGGATCTTATATCCCCGATCCGGCCCCGGGGCACCCCTCCTGTGTCCCCCATCCGTCCCCTACTCGACCCCGACCTGTCCCCGACTTGTCCCCGAGTTGTCCCCGAGATGTGTCAGGAATCTTTGACACGTCTCCGCGCCCCCTGTCAGCCTTCACTGACAGGTACGAAGGAAAGGGGCCGCGATGCCCGAGGTCCCACCTCCGGCACCGACCGGCGACGAGCTGCTCAAGGTGCTCTCCGCACTCGGCAACCCGCACCGCATGCGGATCGTCGCGGCGCTCCTGGAGAGCAGGAACTACGTCAGCGCGCTGGCCCGGCTGATCGGCATGGGCCGCCCGCTGCTGCACATGCACCTGCAACGGCTGGAAGCGGCGGGGCTGGTCGTCGGCACGCTGGAGGTCGGCGAGGACGGCAAGTCGATGAAGTACTACGACGTCACCCCGTTCCTCTACGAACTCACCCCGCATGTCGTCGCGCAGGCGGCCGCGACGCTCACCGAGACCACCGACCCCGACCGCACCGCCGGCCGGACCGCGAAAGAGGATGCGAAGTGAACGAGGACGTGGTGACTCTCGCCGCAGGAGCCGAGGAACTGGGGGTCCTGGTCGGTGCCGTGGGCGCGGCCGGGTTCTTCGGTCTGATGATCGTGATCGTCTGGCAGGTCGCGGCCACCTGGCGGGCCCGGATGCTGGCGGCGCGCGAGGAGCAGTACAAGGAGCTCGCCACGAGGTACGCGCGGCTCCTGGAGGACACCGTGGAGCTGCAGCGCCGCACGGAGGAGGAGCAGCGGCAGACCCTGGACGAGCTGACGCAGACCCGGCTCGCGGTCGGCTCGATGGAGAAGATGATGCGCGAGATCGAGTAGCCGCCGCGGAAGTACGGCCGGGAGAGCGGCAACTCCCGGCCGGACCACGGCGGAACACCCCGGACGCCGAGCGGCCGCGACGGGTGCGGGTGGGCGCCCGCACCCGTCGCGTGCCGCAGGGGTCAGCCGGACGCCTGGTCGCTGTCCTTCAGCGAGCCCCAGCCGTGCCAGCGCTCCACCTCGATCCAGGCGCTGACCCGGGGGCGCTCCCGGTTCGGGTACGGCTTGCCGGTGTACTGCGTGGAGAGCCGGTCGATGCCCGTGAGGTCCTCGTCGTCGCGCATCTCGGTGACGCGGCCGATGAGGGTGACGTGCGTGTACCAGTCGTCGTCCGCGAGGACGGTCAGGGTGACGCGCGGATCGCGGCGCAGGTGTCCCAGGCGGACGCGCCCGGCGTCCAGGTTGACCAGCACGCGGCCGTCGTCCTCCCACAGGTACCAGGTGGCCGTGGAGACGGGCGCGCCGTCCGAGCGGAGGGTCGCCATGACGGCCGGGTTGGGACGGCGCAGCAGTGCGACGGCCTCGGGCGGCAGCGGTGGCTTGGACATGCGGGCTCCTTCTCGTCCTGGTGTGCGCCGAGATCTGCTCGGCGCCGCGGTCTCACGTTCTCCGGTACCCCGGGCGCTCAGGGGGACGACTTCTCCTCGAAACTGGCGAAGTAGGCCGCCGCCATGTCCTCGTCGCCGTGCCCCTGCGCGGCGGCGCGTGCCAGGCGGTCCGCGCCGGCCGCGGCGAGGTCCAGGCGGACGCCGTTGGCCTCACCGGCCTCGACGATGAGCCGGGCGTCCTTCTCGGCGGTGCCGACCGCGAACTGGGCGGGTGTCAGCGCGCCGTCGCGGATGAGGCCCGCCTTGGCACGCAGATAGCCCATGTCGAGGGGCCCGCCGGCGATGGCGTCGAGGAAGGCGCCCGGGTCCACGCCCAGGGCCTTGGCGAGCGAAAGGCTCTCGCCCGCCGCGTTGTTGACGGCGAGCACCCAGCTGTTGGCCACCAGCTTCAGCCGGGTCGCGCTGCCGGCCGCGCCGTCCTCGCCGGTCCACACGGTGCGGGAGCCGACGGCGTCGAACACCGGCCCCACCCTGTCCCGGGCCGCGGCCGGACCCGCGGCCAGCACCAGCAGCTGACCGGCCTCCGCGGGCTGCCGGGTGCCCAGAACGGGCGCGTCGACGAAGAGGAGGCCGTGCGCGTGGGCGAAGGCGGCCAGGTCGGCGACCGCGTCGACGCCGGCGGTGGTGGACTGCGCCCACACCATGCCGGGCCGCAGACCGGGGACGGCGCGCCCCATGACGTCGAGCGCGGCCGGGCCGTCGTACAGCATGGTGAGGACGACGTCCGCGCCCCGTACGGCGTCCTCGGGGTCGGCGGCGACGTACGCGCCGTCGGCGGCCAGCGGCTCGGTCTTGTCCCGGCTGCGGTTCCAGACGCGGACGGTGTGTCCGGCGCGGGCGAGGTTGCGGGCCATCGCGGCACCCATGATGCCGGTGCCCAGGACGGTCACGGTGAGCTGGTCGGTCATGACGTCGCTTTCTGACTCGTACGGTCGCGGCCACGCCCCCGGGCGGCGGAAGCGGGGGCCCGGTGATCAGCCTGCCACCCGATCACGGGCGGCGCCGACCCGAGGCGGGCGAGCCGGGGACCACCCGCCGGCGACCGAAGGGCGACGACCGGAGGCCGGGGCACGGCGACCGGAGGCCGGGGCGGCCGGGAGCACCGCGACCGGGTGGGGCCGACAGGCCACGGCGGGCAGCCGGGGCACGACGAGCGGCCGACGAGCCACAGCCGACGGCACCGCGGCACCACGGGCGACCGGGACCCGCCGCGGGCCCCCTCCACACGCCCGCGGCGGCGACCCGTACGGTACGGCCCGTGAGCGCCTCTACCGACGACATCGACAGCGACGGTGACACCGTCCCCGGCCGTTGCGGTCCCTCCGCGACCACGCAGGCCGACCCGCGGAGAGTAGGCCGGGTCCGTACCGAGTACTCCCCCGCGCACGACGGCGATCCCGATCCCGGTGAGATCGTCTGGACGTGGGTGCCCTACGAGGAGAACGACGGCAGAGGCAAGGACCGGCCCGTCCTCGTCGTCGCGAGGGAGGCGGCCGGCACCGTGCTGGCGGTGCGGTTGTCCAGCAAGCGGCACGACGGGGACCGGGACTGGGTGCCGATCGGGAGCGGGCCGTGGGACCGCTCCGGACGGGACTCGTGGGTCGACGTGGACCGGGTGCTGAGGCTGCACGACGCGGGCATGCGCCGCGAGGCATGCGCCCTGGACCGGATGCGGTTCAACCTCGTACGGCAGCGGCTCCGGGAGCGCTACGGCTGGAGCTGAGTCGCTCTCGGCCGCCGGTCACCCGCCCTCGGGGAAGGCGCGCGCGAACGCCTCCCGGACCGTGGAGCCCGGCGTGCGGTCCAGGATGCCGAACGTCACCCGTTCGAACGCGGTGGCGAAGCGTCCGCCGGGCCCGAGCAGCGTCCGGAACGCGCCGGCCACCTGAGCCGGGTCGTTGCGGAACACCCCGCAGCCCCAGGCGCCGAGCACCAGCCGCCGGTACCCGTGGGCCACGGCCGTCTCCAGAACCCGCTCGGCGCGCACGGACAGGGCGGCCGGCAGTTCGGCGGCGCGTTCCGGGGCCGTGCGCAGCACCACGCCCGCGTTCGGCGCGGCGGCGGTCAGGAATCCGGCCGGGTACGGCTCGTCGAGGAGGCGGCCGCGGTCGTCCCGGAAGACGGGCACGGCCGGGGAGTGGATGACGCGGTCCGTGTAGAACGGGTCGCGGTGGGCGCGGTGGTGGTCGTAGAACTCGCGCGCCCGCAGCAGGCAGGTGTACAGCGCGGAGCCCCGGCACAGGGCCTCCTCCTGCGCCTGGGCGCCGTTGAGGTAGCCGCCGCCGGGATTGCGGGCGGAGGCGAAATTGAGCACGGCGACCTCGCCGCCGAGCCGGCGGGCGGCCTCCAGGCTGCTCTCGCCGGTGACCTCGAAGACGGTCCGCACCGGGGTGGTGGGAACGCTCGGGCTCGGTGCCACGGGCTCCGGTCCGTACATCCGCGTGCCCTCGCGGGCCCTTTCGATCGCCGCGCCGACCGGCACCTCGCGGCCGTCCGCCGTGCGGTAGCTCCCGGCCGCCACGATCTGCTCGGTCTGCTGGGCGAGTCCCCGCAGGCGCGCGCTCACGGCGCCACCCCCGTGGACGCCCTGACCACGCGCCGCGCGGTCTCCCCCGTCGTGCTCATGCGGGAATCCTGGGTGATGCTGGTGGTGCGTCGCAACGGAGTTTTGCTGTCGGCAGACGCCGGGGAAAGCCCCCGGAAACAACCGGGTCGCGGGCATTACCGATCTGGAACGTCCCGAAATGCATCCTTGTGCGGACCGGCACGAGGGTCTTGGGTGGGACGAGTGTGCCGACCCGGCCCACCTGATCATGGGTCGGCGGCATGGTGGAATCTCAGGAGGATCCCGACATGTCCGATTCGGTTGGTGGCTGTATCCGGCCACGTACCGCCGTCAGTGAGGCCGAGGTCGAGGCGCTGGTCCACGGCATCTGCTTCAAGACCGGTCCGCCCAGGCTCCTCGGTGTCGAGGTGGAATGGCTGGTCCACGAGCTGCGCGCGCCGCGGCTCCCCGTATCACCCGAACGGCTCCAGGCGGTGTACACCGCGCTGCGGGCCGTGCCCCTGAGGTCGGCGCTGACCGTCGAACCAGGTGGCCAGCTGGAGCTGAGTTCGCTCCCCGCGGCCTCCCTGATGGAGTGCGTCCGTACCGTCTCCGCCGACCTGGACGCCGTCCGCGCGGTCCTGCGCGAGGACGGCCTCGCCCTCGTCGGCCTCGGCCACGATCCCTGGCACGAGCCCCGCCGCTTCCTGCGGCAGCCGCGCTACGACGCGATGGAGACCTGTCTCGACCGTACCGGCCCCGCCGGGCGCTTCATGATGTGCACCTCCGCGTCCGTGCAGGTCTGCGTGGACGCCGGGCAGGAGGAACCCGGCCCGCTGGGGTACGTACGCCGCTGGTGGCTGGCCCACCAGCTGGGCGCGGTCCTGGTGGCCGCGTTCGCCAACTCCCCGCTGGCCGGCGGCCGGCCCACCGGCTGGCGGTCCACCCGGCAGCTGCGGTGGGCCCAGATCGGCGCCGAGCGTGCGGGCGGCCCGCCGCTCGACTCCGACCCGCGCGGCGCCTGGACCCGGCACGTCCTGGACGCCCCGGTGATGTGCGTGCGCAACGACGGCGGGCCCTGGGACGTACCGGAGGGGATGACCTTCCGGGAGTGGACCAGGAACCGGGCGCCCAGGCCGCCGGCCCGGGAGGACCTCGACTACCACCTGACCACGCTGTTCCCGCCGGTCAGGCCGCGCGGTCACCTGGAGCTGCGCATGATCGACGCGCAGCCGGGGGACGACGGCTGGATCGTGCCGCTGGCCGTGACGGCGGCGCTGTTCGACGATCCGGAGGCCACCGAGACCGCCTACCGGGCCGTCAAGCCGCTCGCCGAGCGCACCCTCGGCCTGCCCGGCCCGCACAACCCGCTCTACGAGGACGCCGCGCGTGACGCCCTCACCGATCCGGAGCTGCGGGAGGCGGCCGTCACCTGCTTCACGGCCGCGCTCGACGCGCTGCCCCGGCTCGGCGCCACGACCGAGGTCACCGACGCCGTCGCCGGGTACCTGGAGCGTTACGTCCGCAGGGGCCGCTGCCCCGCCGACGATCTGCTGGAGATGCCGGACGGCGCGAGCCGTGGCCCGCACGGGAGGGAGACCCGCTCATGACCGACCCCGCCATGGACACCGCCACCGACACCCCCACCGCCGCCGACCCCGGCGACGGCGACGCGCTGCGCGAGCGGGCCCTGTCCGCGCTGGTCCGGGCACGCGCCCGCACCACGCTGCTGACCAGCTGCGTGGAGGGGCCCGACCTCACCGGCCAGGTGTCGCCGCTGATGTCCCCGCTGGTCTGGGACCTGGCGCACATCGGCAACCAGGAGGAGCAGTGGCTGCTGCGCGCGGTGGGCGGGCAGCAGGCGATACGGCCGGAGATAGACAGCCTGTACGACGCCTTCGAGCATCCGCGCGCCGAGCGGCCCCGGCTGCCGCTGCTGTCGCCCGCCGAGGCCCGCGGGTACGCCGCCGACGTGCGCGGACGGGCACTGGACGTGCTGGAGGGGGCCGCGTTCCACGGGACCCGGCTGACCGAGGCCGGTTTCGCCTTCGGGATGATCGCCCAGCACGAGCAGCAGCACGACGAGACGATGCTGATCACCCACCAGCTGCGCAAGGGCCCGCAGGCGCTGACCGCCCCGGACCCGGACCCGGCGGGGCTGTTCACCGGCCCGTCGGAGGTCCTGGTGCCCGGGGGGCCGTTCACGATGGGCACCTCGACCGAGCCGTGGGCGCTGGACAACGAACGGCCCGCGCACCGGCGGGAGGTGGCGCCGTTCTTCCTCGACACCACGCCGGTGACCAACGGCGCGTACCGGGCGTTCATCGACGACGGCGGCTACGACGACCCGCGCTGGTGGGCGCCGGAGGGCTGGGACCACATCCGCCGGCACTCCATCACCGCCCCGCTGTTCTGGCGCCGCGACGGCGGGCAGTGGCTGCGGCGCCGCTTCGGGGTCACCGAGGTGGTGCCGGCGGACGAGCCGGTGCTGCACGTGTGCTGGTACGAGGCCGACGCGTACGCCCGCTGGGCCGGCCGCCGGCTGCCCACCGAGGCCGAGTGGGAGAAGGCGGCCCGCCACGACCCGGCCGGCGACCGCACCGCCCGCTACCCGTGGGGCGACGCCGATCCGGGCCCGGAGCACGCCAATCTCGGCCAGCGCCATCTGCGCCCGGCGCCCGCGGGCAGCTACCCGGCCGGTGAGTCGCCGCTGGGCGTCCGGCAGCTGATCGGCGACGTGTGGGAGTGGACGTCGAGCGATTTCGCCCCGTACCCGGGGTTCAAGGCGTTCCCGTACAAGGAGTACTCCGAGGTGTTCTTCGGTCCCGAGTACAAGGTGCTGCGCGGCGGTTCGTTCGCCGTGGACGCGGTGGCCTGCCGGGGGACGTTCCGCAACTGGGACTACCCGATCCGGCGGCAGATCTTCTCCGGGTTCCGCACCGCGCGGTCGGCGGAGGTCGCCTGATGTGCCGGCACCTCGCGTACACCGGCCCCGAGGAGCCGCTCGGCCGGCTTCTGGTGGCCCCGCCGCACGGCCTCTACCGCCAGTCGTGGGCGCCCCGGCACCAGCGGTACGGCACGGTCAACGCCGACGGGTTCGGCGTCGGCTGGTACGCCGCGGGCGACCCGGTGCCGGCCCGGTACCGGCGGGCCGGGCCGATCTGGGCGGACCAGTCCTTCGCCGACCTGGCCCGGGTGGTGCGCACCGGGACGCTGCTGGCCGCCGTACGGGACGCCACGCTGGCGGGCGCCGACGCGGAGGCCGCGGCCGCGCCCTTCGCGGCGGACACCTGGCTGTTCAGCCACAACGGAGCCGTGACCGGCTGGCCGGGCTCGCTGGCAGTAGTGGCCGGGACGCTGCCGGCCGGGGAGCTGCTCTCGCTGGAGGCCCGCAACGACTCGGCGCTCGTGTGGGCGCTGGTGCTGGCCCGGCTGCGGGCCGGGGACGACGAGGGCCGGGCACTGGCCGAGACGGTGCTGGAGGTCGCCGCGGCGGCCCCCGGCTCGCGGCTCAACCTGCTGCTCACCGACGGCGCCGCGATCACGGCGACCACCTGGGGCGACACCCTGTGGTACCTGACCCGGCCCGGCGGCGGCACGGTCGTCGCCTCGGAGCCGTACGACGACGACCCGCACTGGCAGGAGGTCCCCGACCGCACGCTGCTCGTGGCGGGCCGCACGGAGGTGCAGCTCACCCCGCTGAAGGAACCGGGCGATCCCGCCCCCGCAGACGCATTCGCCTCTCCCAAGGAGCCCCGCACGTGAGCCAGTTCCGACTGACCCGCACCCTGCCCGAGGACGCCACGGGCGCCGCCCTGCGCGCCGACGTCCTGGCGGGCCTGACGAGCACGCCCAAGTGGCTGCCGCCCAAGTGGTTCTACGACGCGCGGGGCAGCGAGCTGTTCGAGGAGATCACCGCGCTGCCCGAGTACTACCCGACCCGGGCCGAACGGGAGATCCTCGTCGACCGGGCCGGCGACATCGCCGCGGCGACCGGCGCCCGGACCCTGGTGGAGCTGGGCTCCGGCTCCTCGGAGAAGACCCGGTTCCTGCTCGACGCGCTGACCGGCCTGCGCGGCTACGTGCCGGTCGACGTCAGCGAGAGCGCCCTCACCCAGGCCGGGGAGGCGATCGCCGGCGAGCGGCCGGACCTCCAGGTGCACGCGCTGATCGCCGACTTCACCGGCGGGCTGACGCTGCCCGACACACCGGGCCCCCGGCTGGTGGCGTTCCTCGGCGGCACGATCGGCAACCTGCTGCCGGACGAACGCGCCGCGTTCCTGTCCGCCGTGCGCGCCCTGCTCTACCCGGGGGACGCCCTGCTGCTGGGCACGGACCTGGTCAAGGACGAGGGGGTGCTGGTCCGGGCGTACGACGACGCGGCCGGGGTGACCGCCGAGTTCAACAAGAACGTGCTGTCCGTGATCAACCGGGAGCTGGAGGCCGACTTCGCGCCCACCGCCTTCGAGCACGTGGCGCGGTGGAACGCGGAGCGGGAGTGGATCGAGATGCGGCTGCGTTCGCGCGCCGCGCAGACGGTCAAGGTCCAGGCGCTCGACCTGGCCGTGGACTTCGCGGACGGGGAGGAGCTGCGTACCGAGGTGTCCGCGAAGTTCCGGCGGGAGGGCGTGCGGGCCGAAATCGCCGCGGCCGGGCTGGATCTGACCCACTGGTGGACCGACGGCGAGGACCGGTTCGCGCTGTCGCTGAGCGTGGTGCGCTGAACCGGCGCGGGCTCAGCGGGCGTTGACGTCCAGCAGTTCGGTGATGCGGTCGGAGGCCCGCCGGGCCTCCGACTTCGCGTCGGACCCGGAGAGCACCTTCGTCATGTAGTCCTTGATCGGGTTGTCCGCCTCCACGGCGCCCCAGCGGGGAGTCCCGGGGGTGGCCCGGCCCTGGGCCGCGCCGGCCGCCATGGCCTCGGCGCCCTCCTCACCGGCGACGGCCTCGGCGAGGGACGTCTTGTTGGGGACGTAGTTCATGGTGCGGGCCAGGTCGGTGTTCCACTTGGCGCCGGCCAGCGCGTCGACCACGGCGAGGGCGCCCTCGTGTTCGTCGGCGTTCTTCGGGACGACGAGGTCGGAGCCGCCGGTGAAGACGGCGCCGGGCTCGTCGGACGTCTTGCCGGGCACCGGGAAGAAGCCCAGCTCGCCCTTGAGTTCGGGGTTCGCGCGGACGATGGACTGGGCGAGGCCGGGCACCGCGACGATCTGCGCGACCTGGCCCTTGGCGAACACGTCGCCCTGCGGGGGGTGTTCCTCGTCGGCGTCGACCGGGCCGTCGCCGAGAGCCTGCAGTTCCCGGTAGAAGTCCATGCCGCGCAGGGCGGCCGCGGAGTCCAGGGCGCCCGTCCAGGTGCCGCCGTCACCGGCCTGGGCGGCCAGCTCGCCGCCCTCGTCCCAGATGAAGCCGGAGAGCGTGTACCAGTCCTGTCCGGCGAGGTAGATGCCCTGGCGGCCGTCCGCGTCGAGCTTCTCGGTGGTGGCGATCCACTCCTCGCGGCTGCGGGGCGGTTCGGCGACGCCGGCCTGCTCGAAGAGGTCCTTGCGGTAGATGACGACGCGATTGGCGGCGTACCAGGGGATGCCGAACTGCTGGGACATGTACTGTCCGGGTTCGGCGAGGCCCGGCAGCCAGTCGCGGATGCCCCAGTCGCGCATCGACTCCAGGGTCAGGTCCTGGAGCCGGCCGCCCTCCGCGTACTGCGGCACCTGGGTGTTGCCGACCTCGATGACGTCCGGCCCGTCCGTGCCGTCGCCCTTCAGCGCGGTCTGCACCTTGTCGCCGATGCCGGTCCACTCCTGGATGCGGATGTCCAGGTCGAGTTCGGGGTGGCCCTTCTCGAAGTCCTCGGTGAACCGCCGCAGGAAGTCCTGCGAGGCACTGTCCTTCATCAGCCACACGGTGACGGTGCGCCGCTCGCTCCCGCCGTCCTGCGAGATCAGTCCGCAGCCGCTGAGCAGGGAGGCGGACACACAGAACAGGGCGAGGGAGCGTCGTCTCACGAGGGGTCCTTCTGTCTGACGGACAGGGGGCGGAGGCGGACAGGGATGTCCTGCGCACGCGGAGGGAGACCCGACATGGGGGGCGAGCCCTAGGCTCGAACGGGTGTCTGGAATTTTGGTATGTACCAATAGGAGGGGTCAAGGGGGTGACGCAGGGTTACCCGCCCGGGAGGGCGATGCCTCGCGCTCCGCCGTGACTTGGGGCACGGTGGAGTGACGCACGACACACCGCCGCCCGCGCGGAAGGGAGCACCCGCATGTCGAACCACACCTACCGGGTCACCGAGATCGTCGGCACCTCGCCGGACGGCGTCGACCAGGCCGTCCGCAACGGCGTCAGGCGCGCCCAGCGGACGCTGCGCAACCTGGACTGGTTCGAGGTGACCCAGGTGCGCGGCCAGATCGAGGGCGGCGAGGTCGCGCACTGGCAGGTCGGCCTCAAGGTCGGCTTCCGCCTGGAGGAGTCGGACTGAGCCCTCGGCCGCGCCTCACCGGACGGTCAGGTGCGCCCCTCGCGCTCCTGCGCCACCCGCAGCTCGGCCGAACGCTGCGCCCAGCGCGCCCGGACGACGGCGAAGCCGGCCCGCGCGGCGTCGTCGCAGACCAGCTCGTCGTCGTCGACGAGGACCCGGACCTCGCGGGTGCGGGCGAGCCGCCGCAGGATCTCCAGCTTGGTGCGCCGGGCGGGCCGCCGGTCGGCGTTGCCCCGCATGTGCACGGGCCCCTCGGGCAGGCCGTGCGCGGCCAGCCAGTCGAGCGTGTCGCGGCGGCAGCGCTCGGGCCGCCCGGTCAGATAGACGATCTCGCACTCCTCGGCGCGCTCGCGCACCAGCGCGACGCCCTCCGCGAGCGGCGGATCGTGCGGGGCGGCGGCGAAGAACGCATCCCAGTCGCGCGGCCGGCGCTCCAGGAAGCGCTGCCGGTGCGCGGTGTCCGCGAGGGTGTTGTCCAGGTCGAACACGGCCACCGGGGGCCTGCTGCTGTCGGTCACCCGACCACACTAGAACGCGGCACCGGGAATCTGTGCGGGCCCCGGACGTTGAACCGGATGTGACCTCGACGATCGCCACCACACGCTTCTCCGTCCTCGACCGCTCCCGCATCCGGGCCGGCCGGACCGCGGCCGAGGCGCTGCGCGACACCGTGGAGCTGGCACGGGAGGCGGAACGGCTCGGTTACCACCGGTTCTGGGTATCGGAGCACCACGGCGTGCCCGGGGTGGCGGGCTCGGCGCCGACCGTGCTCGCGGCCGCGGTGGCCGGCGCCACCAGCCGCGTACGCGTCGGCACCGGGGGCGTGATGCTGCCCAACCACCGGCCGCTGGTGGTGGCCGAGCAGTTCGGCGTGCTGGAGTCGCTCTTCCCCGGCCGGATCGACATGGGTCTCGGCCGCTCGGTGGGCTTCACCGACGGGGTCCGCCGGGCGCTGGGCCGCGACAAGGACGACGCCGACGACTTCGAGGGGCAACTGGCCGAGCTGCTGGGCTGGTTCGGCGGCACCTCCCCGACCGGCGCGCACGCCCGCCCCGCCGAGGGGCTGACCGTTCCGCCCTTCGTCCTGGCGATGGGCGAGGGCGCGGCCGTGGCGGCCCGCGCGGGCCTGCCGATGGTCATCGGCGACCTGCGCGACCGCGACCGCATGCGCCGGGGCATCGACCGCTACCGGGCCGGGTACCGCCCCTCCGAGTGGAGCCCGGAGCCGTACGTCGTCGTGTCCGGCACCGTCGCCGTGGCCGGCACCCCCGACGCGGCCCGGCGGCTCCTGGTCCCGGAGGCCTGGTCCATGGCCCACGCACGCACCCGCGGCACCTTCCCGCCCCTGCCCCCGGCCGAGGAGGTCGAGGCGCGGACAATGACCGCCAAGGAACGCGACCTGTACGAGTCCGGTCTCGCCGGGCACATCGCCGGCACCGAGGAGCAGGTCGCCGACGCGCTGGAGACGCTGGTGAGGGAGACCGGCGCCCAGGAGGTGCTGGTGACCACCAGCACGTACGACCGCGGGGCGCTGCTGGACTCCTACCGGCGGCTCGCCCGCGTCGTCGGAGCGGGCACGGCGGCCGCCCCGGCATAGAATCGCGGGGTTTGTCCCCCGCTCCCCCGCCGTGACCGAAGACCGTACGGAGTTCCCCTCGATGCACAGCCCCCACGACCCGTACGTCCGGGTGCGCGACGCCCGCGAGCACAACCTCAAGGGCGTGGACGTGGACGTCCCCCGGGACGTGGTCGCGGTGTTCACCGGTGTCTCCGGGTCCGGGAAGTCGTCGCTGGCCTTCGGGACGGTCTACGCGGAGGCGCAGCGGCGCTACTTCGAGTCGGTCGCGCCGTACGCCCGCCGGCTGATCCACCAGGTCGGCGCGCCGAAGGTGGGCGAGATCACCGGGCTGCCGCCCGCCGTGTCGCTCCAGCAGCGCCGCGCGGCTCCGACGTCCCGGTCCTCGGTGGGCACCGTCACGAACCTCTCCAACTCCCTGCGGATGCTCTTCTCGCGCGCCGGCGACTACCCGCCGGGCGCGGAGCGGATGGACTCCGACGCCTTCTCGCCGAACACGGCGGCCGGGGCCTGCCCCGAGTGCCACGGGCTCGGCAGGGTGCACCGCACGACCGAGGAACTGCTGGTCCCGGACCCCGCGCTGTCGATCCGGGACGGCGCGATCGCCGCGTGGCCGGGCGCCTGGCAGGGCAAGAACCTGCGGGACGTCCTCGACGCGCTCGGGTACGACGTGGACCGGCCCTGGCGCGAGCTGCCCGCCGCCGAGCGCGAGTGGATCCTGTTCACGGACGAGCAGCCCGTGGTCACGGTGCATCCGGTGCGCGACGCGGGCCGCATCCAGCGGCCGTACCAGGGCACGTACATGAGCGCCCGGCGGTACGTGATGAAGACGTTCTCGGACTCCAGGAGCGCCACGCTGCGGGCGAAGGCCGAGCGCTTCCTCACCAGTGCGCCCTGTCCCGTCTGCGGCGGCGGGAGGCTGCGGGCCGAGTCGCTGGCGGTGACCGTCGGCGGCCGGACCATCGCCGAACTGGCCGCGCTGCCGCTCACGGAGCTGGCCGGCGTGCTGCCGACCGAGGGGGAGACGGCGAAGGTGCTCACCGGGGACCTGGTCTCCCGCATCACGCCCGTCGTCGAGCTGGGCCTCGGCTATCTGAGCCTGGACCGCCGGGCGCCCACCCTGTCGGCGGGCGAGCTGCAGCGGCTGCGGCTGGCGACGCAGCTGCGCTCCGGGCTGTTCGGGGTGGTCTACGTCCTCGACGAGCCGTCGGCGGGGCTGCACCCGGCGGACACCGAGGCGCTGCTGACGGTGCTGGAGCGGCTGAAGGCGGCCGGCAACTCGGTGTTCGTGGTGGAGCACCACCTCGGCGTGATGCGCGGCGCCGACTGGATCGTGGACGTCGGCCCGCTGGCGGGCGAGCACGGCGGGCGGGTGCTGTACAGCGGCCCGGTCGCCGGACTGGCGGAGGTCACCGGGTCCGCGACGGCCCGTCATCTCTTCGACCGCTCCCCCGCCCCCGTACGGCGTACGCGAGCACCCCGGGGCACCGTGACGGTCGGTCCGGTCACCCGGCACAACCTGCGCGGGGTGACCGCGGACTTCCCGCTCGGCGTGCTCACCGCGGTGACCGGAGTGTCCGGCTCGGGCAAGTCGACGCTCGTCGGCGAGATCACCGAGGACCTGCCGGGGGTGGGGCGGCTGGTCTCCGTCGACCAGCGGCCGATCGGACGCACCCCGCGCTCCAACCTGGCCACGTACACGGGCCTGTTCGACGTCGTGCGCAAGGTGTTCGCCGCCACCGGCCAGGCCAGGGAGCGCGGGTACGGCGTGGGCCGCTTCTCCTTCAACGTGCCCGGCGGGCGTTGCGAGACCTGCCAGGGCGAGGGGTTCGTCAGCGTCGAACTGCTGTTCCTGCCGAGCACGTACGCACCGTGCCCCGACTGCGGCGGGGCGCGCTACAACCCCGGGACGCTCGAAGTGGCGTACCGGGGACGGAACATCGCCGAGGTCCTCGGCCTCACGGTGGAGGACGCGGCGGAGTTCTTCGCGGACACCGCGCCGGTGGCGCGCAGCCTGGCAGCGCTGCTCGACGTCGGGCTCGGCTATCTGCGGCTCGGCCAGCCCGCCACCGAGCTGTCCGGCGGGGAGGCGCAGCGCATCAAGCTGGCGAGCGAACTCCAGCGGGGCCGCCGCAGCCACACCCTCTACCTCCTCGACGAGCCGACGACCGGTCTGCATCCGGCGGATGTCGAGGTGCTCATGAGGCAGTTGCACGGTCTCGTGGACGCCGGGCACACGGTGGTCGTCGTGGAACACGACATGACCGTGGTGGCGGCCGCCGACCACGTGATCGACCTCGGGCCGGGCGGCGGGGACGCGGGCGGACGGATCGTCGCCGCGGGCACGCCCGCCGAGGTGGCGCGGGCCGGCGGCAGTGCCACCGCGCCCTATCTGGCCCGGGCCCTGGACGGCGGGAGGCGCCGGTGAAGCCGGTTCACCGGCGCTCGTTCTCGCGGTGAGGGCGGGGAACGGTCACTCGCGGCCCCGCGGGATGTCGTCCTCGTCGAAGGACTCGGTCTCGGCCTCGATCCGCTCCTTGCGGACCTGGCCGCGCACCGTCTCGTTCTCGGTGTGCTCCTCCATGGTCATCCGGACGCGCTCCACCGGGACCGCCTCGGTCTCCACGACGGGGCGTTCCGCGTGCAGCGTGATCTCGTGCTCGGCCTCGCTGATCTCCGGCCCGGACAGCGCGTCGCCGCGGTTGGCGTCCGTGATCGGCTCGCGCACCACACGCACTTCCTCGTGCTTCAGGGGCACGGTCTGCTGCACCTCTTCGGTGACCACGTACTTGCGCAGCTTGGCGCGCCCCGTCTCACGTCGTTCGACGCCGACGTGCATCTGCTCCTCGGAGCGGGTCATGGCCTCGTCGTCGCGCAGGCCCGTACGGTCGGGGGCGTCCCGGCGTCCGGCCATTCCGGCCGCGCTGCCCTTGCCCATGTCCGTACCGGTGCCGATGCTCGTGTCGCGGCCCATGCTCGTGTCGCGGCCCATGTCCGTGTCACCGGTCCCACGGGTCGTGCCCGCCAGACCCGCGGCACCCGCCGCGCCGGCGGCACCCGCCGCGCCCGCCGGTCCTGGACCGGCGGCCCAGCGGCCGTCGTCGGTCCGCTCGGCCTCGGACAGCACGCTGTCCCAGTTGATGCCGTAGTAGTCGTAGAGCCGGTGTTCCTCGGTCTCCGACAGATGGCCGCCCGCGTCGACGTCGACACTGGGCGCGCCCTTGACCTGGTCCTTGCCGTAGGGAACCTCTAGGTGGTCCTGCACCAGCGCGGCGTCGCGAATGGGCACGAAGGACTCGCTGGAGCCGAACATGCCCGTCTTGACGCTCACCCACTCGGGGCGCCCGGTCATGTCGTCGAAGAAGACATGCTTGGCGTCGCCGATCTTGTTGCCGTCCCCGTCGTAGACCGGTTGGTCCAGGACGTTGGCGATCTCTTCACGGGTGATCATCTGCCATCACCCTCCTTTCGAGTGCCTGCCTTCCGGTTGTCCGCATCCAGCGATACGGAAACGGCACATACCTCATAAAACACACATACTTTTCGAAGGTGCTTTCCCCAGGTGACCGTGCGGGTCGGCGGGCGGAGCCATCCGCTGGGCCGCCTCCGCCAGGGAGCGGCGGTCGGGGTGGCGGCCCGGCGGTACGACGGGGCACACCTCCACCTCGGCGGTCAGCCCGCGGGCGGATGCCACCCGCCACATCGAGGCGAGCAGGGTGTCCGCGCCGACGAACGCCGGTGCCGTGCTCACCCCCCGCTCCCCGGCCCGGTACCGAAGACGCACCGGCTGGACCGGCACCCCGGCGTCCAGCGCGGCCTGGAACACGGCCCGGCGGTAGGCACCCCCGGCGCGCCCGCACCAGGTGCTGCCCTCGGGGAAGGCGGCGACGGCGGCGCCCGCGCGCAGGGCCAGCGCGAGCGCGGCGACCGTGTCCGGCAGCGCCCGCAGCCGGTCGCGTTCGATGAACAGGACTCCGCCGCGTGCGGCCAGCGCGCCCGCCACCGGCCAGCCCCGGATCTCGCTCTTGGCCAGCATCCTGGCGGGGCGTACGGCGGCCAGCAGCGGGATGTCGAGCCACGAGACGTGGTTGGCGACGAGGAGCAGTCCGCCCGCGGGCGCGGCGGCACCGGTGACGCGGACCCGCACACCCGCGGCCCGCACCACCCACCGGGACCAGTACGCCACCACGGCGGACGGCACCCGCCGCCGGACCGGCGTCAGCACGACCGCGACCGCGGCGAGGACCAGCACGGCGACCGCGGCGAGCCGCAGCACGGCGCGCGGTACGCCCACCGCGGCCCGCGACGGGTCCACGCAGGTCGCCGGGGTGCAGGGGGCGACCGGCAGCCAGGCGCTCATCAGGCCGGGACGAGCGAGAGGAAGTGCCGCAGGTAACGCGGGTCGACCCGGCTCATCGGCAGCAGCACGTACAGGTCGGCGACGCCGAAGTCCACGTCGTGCGCGGGTTCCCCGCAGACCCAGGCACCGAGGCGGAGGTAGCCGCGCAGCAGGGCGGGCAGCTCGGTGCGGGCGGCGGGCGCGGCCGTGCGCGGGATCCACGGCAGCAGCGGCCGCACCCGGTACTCCTCGGGCGCCAGGTGCTTGGCCCGCACCCGGTCCCAGGTGCCGGCGGCGAGCGATCCGCCGTCGGCGAGCGGGAGCGAGCAGCAGCCCGCCAGCCACTCGTGGCCCCGGTCGGTCATGTAGCGGGCTATGCCGGCCCAGATGAGCCCGATGACGGCGCCGTCACGGTGGGCCGGGTGCACGCAGGAGCGGCCGACCTCGACCAGTGAGGGCCGGATCGCGTCGAGCGCCGTGAGGTCGAACTCGCTCTCCGCGTAGAGCCGTCCGGCGACCGCCGCGCGCTCCGGGGGCAGCAGCCGGTAGGTGCCGACGACCTGCCCGGTCGTCTCCTCGCGCACGAGCAGGTGGTCGCAGTACGCGTCGAAGGGGTCGACGTCGTACCCGGGCTGCGCGCTCGCCAGCAGCGCGCCCATCTCCCCGGCAAAGACGTCGTGCCGCAGCCGCTGAGCGGCCCGGACGTCGTCCTCGTCGCGGGCGAGGGCGACCGTGTAGCGGTGGGGTGCGGCGGGCTTGGAGGGACGGTCTGCGGTCAGTACGCCGGTCATGGGTGCTCTCCTGGTCGCGGTGCGGGTCCGCCACAGTTCTTCCGACGCCGGCTGTACTGCGCGTGACCAGTGCCGGGAGACCGGATGTGCGCTTGCTGAATGCCGGGCGCACCAGCGAAACGGGGCCGGGGGGAGCACCTCCCCCGGCCCCGCCCGTCCGCACTTGACGGCGAACGTTCACTGCACGCGCCCCGAAGGGGCGCGTGGAACCGCGCGAGCAGCCACGACGTACCCGCAGCCGCCCGACGACAGCACCCCCACGGCGCTACCGCTGCACCTTCCGCGCGGCCCGCAGCCACTCCTTGTTCATGCTGGTGATGGACATGAGCGGAATCCCCTTGGGACAAGCGGTCGCACACTCACCCGTCAGCGTGCACCCGCCGAACCCCTCCTCATCCATCTGCCCCACCATGTCCAGCACCCGCGTCTCCCGCTCGGGCGCCCCCTGCGGCAGCACGTTCAGATGGTTGACCTTCGCGGACGTGAACAGCATCGCGGCCCCGTTCGGGCACGCGGCCACACACGCCCCGCACCCGATGCACTCGGCGTGCTCGAAGGCGAAGTCGGCGTCCGGCTTGGGCACCGGCGCGGCGTGGGCCTCCGGGGCGGCGCCGGTCGGCGCGGTGATGTAGCCCCCGGCCTGGATGATCCGGTCGAAGGCGGACCGGTCGACGACGAGGTCCTTCACGACCGGAAAGGCCGACGCCCGCCACGGCTCGATGTCGATCGTGTCGCCGTCCTGGAAGGACCGCATGTGCAGCTGGCAGGTGGTGGTGCGCTCGGGTCCGTGCGCGTCGCCGTTGATGACGAGCGAGCAGGCGCCGCAGATGCCCTCGCGGCAGTCGTGGTCGAAGGCGACGGGGTCCTCGCCCTTGAGGATGAGTTCCTCGTTGAGGGTGTCGAGCATCTCCAGGAAGGACATGTCGCGGGAGATCCCGTCCACCTCGTACGTGGACATGGCGCCGTCGGCGTCGGCGTTCTTCTGCCGCCAGACGCGCAGGGTGAGCTTCATGCGTAGCTCCGCTGGGTGGGGTGGACGTACTCGAAGACCAGGTCTTCCTTGTGCAGGGTGGGCGCGTCGCCGGTGCCGGTGAACTCCCAGGCGGCGGCGTAGCCGAACTCGTCGTCCTTGCGGGCCGCCTCGCCGTCGGGGGTCTGGGACTCCTCGCGGAAGTGGCCGCCGCAGGACTCGGAGCGGTGCAGCGCGTCGAGGCACATCAGCTCGGCGAGCTCCAGGTAGTCGACGACGCGGTTGGCCTTCTCCAGGGACTGGTTGAACTCCTCGCCAGTGCCCGGAACCTTGATGCGCCGCCAGAACTCCTCGCGGATCTGCGGGATGCGCTCCAGCGCCTTGCGCAGGCCGGAGTCGGTGCGGGCCATGCCGCAGAACTCCCACATCAGCTCGCCCAGTTCGCGGTGGAAGGAGTCCGGGGTGCGGTCGCCGTCCACGGACAGAAGCAGGTTGAGCCGGTCCTCGGTCTCGGCGACCACTTCCTGCACCGCCGGGTGGTCGTCGTCCACCTCGTCCTTGTGCGGGTTGCGGGCGAGGTAGTCGTTGATGGTGGCCGGGAGGACGAAGTAGCCGTCGGCCAGGCCCTGCATGAGCGCGGAGGCGCCGAGCCGGTTGGCCCCGTGGTCGGAGAAGTTCGCCTCGCCGATCGCGAACAGGCCGGGGACGGTGGTCTGCAGGTCGTAGTCGACCCACAGACCGCCCATCGTGTAGTGCACGGCCGGGTAGATCCGCATCGGCACCCGGTACGGGTCCTCGTCGGTGATCCGCTGGTACATGTCGAACAGGTTGCCGTACTTGGCCTCGACGGCCTTGCGGCCCATCCGCTCGATGGCGTCGGCGAAGTCCAGGTACACGCCCTGGCCGCCGGGGCCGACGCCCCGGCCCTCGTCGCAGACGTTCTTCGCGGCGCGGGAGGCGATGTCGCGGGGGACGAGGTTGCCGAAGGACGGGTAGATGCGCTCCAGGTAGTAGTCGCGCTCGGCCTCGGGGATCTCGTTCGGCGGCCGGTCGTCGCCCTTGGCCTTCGGCACCCAGATCCGGCCGTCGTTGCGCAGCGACTCGCTCATCAGCGTCAGCTTGGACTGGTGGTCGCCGGTGCGCGGGATGCAGGTGGGGTGGATCTGCGTGAAGCACGGGTTGGCGAACCAGGCGCCGCGCCGGTGCGCCCGCCAGACGGCGGTCGCGTTGGAGTTCATGGCGTTGGTCGACAGGTAGAAGACGTTGCCGTAGCCGCCGCTGGCCAGCACGACGGCGTCCGCGAAGTAGGTGTCGATCTTCCCGGTGATCAGGTCCCGGGCGACGATGCCACGCGCCCGCCCGTCCACGACGACCAGGTCGAGCATCTCGGTGCGCGGGTGCATCTCGATGTTGCCGGCCGCGATCTGCCTGCTCAGTGCCTGGTAGGCGCCGAGCAGCAGCTGCTGGCCCGTCTGGCCGCGCGCGTAGAAGGTACGGGAGACCTGGACGCCGCCGAAGGAGCGGGTGTCGAGGAGGCCGCCGTACTCGCGGGCGAAGGGCACGCCCTGCGCGACGCACTGGTCGATGATCTCGACCGAGATCTGCGCCAGCCGGTGCACGTTGGACTCGCGGGAGCGGAAGTCTCCGCCCTTGACCGTGTCGTAGAACAGGCGGTGGATCGAGTCGCCGTCGTTGCGGTAGTTCTTCGCGGCGTTGATGCCGCCCTGCGCGGCGATGGAGTGCGCCCGGCGCGGGGAGTCCTGGTAGCAGAACTGGACGACGCGGTAGCCCTGTTCGGCGAGGGTGGCGCCGGCGGAGCCGCCCGCGAGGCCGGTGCCGACGACGATGACGGTCTGCCTGCGCCGGTTGGCGGGGTTGACCAGCTTCGCCTCGAAGCGGCGCGTGTCCCAGCGCTCGTTGACCGGGCCCTCGGGGGCCTTGGTGTCGGCGACCGGCTCACCGGTCGTGTAGTCGGCGTAGGTTGTCATGTCAGCTCACCACTCCGGTCATGACGCCCACGGGTACGGCGACGAAGCCGGCCGTGAGCAGCAGCGCGAGGACGTTCGCGATGGTCTTCAGGGCGCGGTCGCGGGTGCGGCTGCCGACGCCGAGGGTCTGGGCGGCGCTCCACAGGCCGTGCCGGACGTGGAAGCCGAGGGCGACCACGGCGGCGATGTAGACGACGTTGCCGTACCACGTGGAGAACGTGTCGATGATGTTCTGGTACGGGCGCAGGTGCTCGTAGCCGCCCGGGTGCACGGTGCCGGTCGTCAGGTCGAGGATGTGCCAGACGATGAACAGGCCGAGGATGATCCCGCCCCAGCGCATCGTGCGGGTGGCGAAGCTCTTGCCCGCCTTCTTGTGCGCGTACTTGGTGGGGCGCGCCCTGATGTCGCGGCGGCTCAGCTGGTACGCGGAGGTGGCGTGCGCGACCACGGCGGCCACGAGGACGACACGGATCAGCCAGAGCGTCCACTCGTAGTGCATGAACGGCTCGCCGACGGTACGCAGCCAGTGGGCGTAGTGATTGATCTCCTCCGGCCCGAAGAAGATCTTCAGGTTCCCGATCATGTGGGCGACCAGGTAGAGCAGCATGACGAGACCGCTGACCGCCATCACTGTCTTCTTGCCGACGGTCGAGTCCCACACGGTGCGCGCCATGGACGGCCGTCGGTCCGTCCGCGTTGCCAGAGCCATGTCACAGGACGTTACGGGGAGGGCGCCCCATCGGTCCAAGACATGGTCTGCCTGGATTCCATAGGCACTCTCTATCGGCGGCGTATGCTCGCCGTATGCAGCTGCAACAGCTTCAGTACTTCGTGGCGGTCGCCGAGACGCGGCACTTCACGCGCGCCGCGGATGCGGTCCACGTGGCGCAGCCGTCGCTGTCCCAGCAGATCAAGGCGCTGGAGCGGGAGCTGGGAGCGGACCTGTTCCTGCGGGCCCGCGGCAACATCACCCTCACCGACGCCGGGGAGGCGCTGCTGCCGCTGGCCCGGCGCATTCTGGCCGACGCGGACACCGCGCGGCACGAGGTGCTGGAGCTGGTGCAACTGCGTCGCGGCCGGGTCCGGCTGGGCGCGACGCCGAGCCTGTGCACCGGGCTGCTGCCGGACGTGCTGCGGGCCTTCCACGACCGCTATCCCGGTATCCAGCTCATGATCGAGGAGGGCGGCTCGCTCGACCTGGTCCGGGAGCTGGCGCGCGGCGCGCTCGACCTCGCGCTGGTCGTGCTCCCCCTGCCCACCGCCTCGCCGGCGCTGACCACGGTGGAGCTGCTGCGGGAGGACCTGGTCGTGGTGTCGTCCCCGGAGTCGGCCCGGCCGGGCGGGGGACGCCGGGCCGTGGACATCGCGGACCTGGAGGGCGAACGCCTGGTGATGTTCCGGCACGGCTACGACCTGCGGGAGCTGACCGTGGCCGCGTGCCGCTCCGCGGGGTTCGAGCCGGACTTCGCGGTGGAGGGCGGGGAGATGGACGCGGTGCTGGGATTCGTCCGGGCCGGGCTGGGGATGGCGGTCGTCCCCCGCATGGTCGCGGCCCGCTCCGGCCGCGGACTCCGGGTGACACCGCTGGCCCGGCCCGGGCTGCACCGGACCATCGCGCTGGCGCACCGTAGCGATGTGGCTCCGCCTCGGGCGGCTCGGGAGTTGCAGCGGATGCTGCTGGAGCGGTGACGGGTCTTTGCCTGCGGGCCCGGGGGCGCCGTTGTCGTTCAGCGCCGTCCGGGGCCGCGGGTGCGTTGTGGCTGGTCGCGCCCACGCGGCGGAGCCGCATCATGTCAGAGCCCCGCGCCCCTTCGGGGCGCTACGCCGTCGCGTCCACCAGGGCCAGTTCGTGGAGCCGGTCCGGGGGGCCGGGGCGGGCGTAGTACCAGCCCTGGGCCGTGTCGCAGCCCAGTATGCGGAGCTGTTCCGCCTGGGCGCCGGTCTCCACGCCCTCGACGGTGACCGAGAGGTCGAGGCTGTGGGCCAGGGCGACGATGCCCTCGACGATCTTGAGGTCCACGGGGTCGGCGGGGAACCGCTGCATGCTCTGCGTGAAGGAACGGTCCAGCTTGAGGACGCTCACCGGCAGCCTGCGCAGGTTGGCGAGGTTGGAGTAGCCGGTGCCGAAGTCGTCCAGGGCGATGTCGACGCCCATCTCGGCCAACCGGCGCAGCGGCTTGAGCAGGTCGTCGTCCGCCCCGATCAGCGCCGACTCCGTCACCTCCAGGCACAGCGCGTCGGGCGCGACCCCGGTCCGCTCCAGGATCTCGACGGTGTCCTGGACCAGGCCCGGGTGGGTGAGCTGGCAGGGCGAGAGGTTGACGTTGATGCGCAGCGGGCCCGCCGCGGTCGTCTCGCCGTACCGTTCCCGCCAGGCGCGGGCCTGCCGCACGGACTGCTCCAGGACCCAGCGGCCCAGCGGCACGATCAGCCCGGTGTGCTCGGCGAGCGGAATGAAACGGTCCGGGCCGAGCACCCCGTGCTGCGGGTGCAGCCAGCGCACCAGGGCCTCCGCGCCGCGCACACTGCCGTCGCCGAGGTGGACCAGCGGCTGGTACTCGATGAAGAACTCACCGCGCTCCAGTGCGGCCGGCAGCGCGGTGGTGAGCCCGTGCCGGGTGATGACGCGCGCGTCGGCCTCCGGGTCGGCCAGCTCGAAGCGGTTGCCGCCCGCCGACTTGGCCCGGTACATGGTGATGTCGGCGCTGCGCAGGACCTCCGCCGGGCTGCGTTCGCCCGCCGGGCCCTCGACGATGCCGATGCTGCCGCGCACGGTCAGTTCGCGGCCGTCGACGCTGATCGGGGCGAGCAGCGCGTTCATGATGCGGCCGGCCAGCTCGTCGACCTCGTGCCGGGTGTCGGGGCCGGTGGTCAGGGCGACGAACTCGTCGCCGCCGAGCCGGGCGACCATCTCGCCGGGCGCCGTGGCGCAGGCCTGGAGCCGGTCGGCGACCTCCACCAGAAGCCGGTCGCCGGCCGCGTGGCCGAGGCTGTCGTTGACGGTCTTGAAGCCGTCGAGGTCGAGGTAGCACAGGCCGAAGCGCTGGCCCGGGCCGGCGTTCAGGGCCTTCTCCAGGCGTTCGAAGAAGAAGCTCCGGTTGGGCAGCCCGGTGAGCGCGTCGTGCGTGGCCTCGTAGCGCAGCCGCAGGTTGAGCAGCCGCCGCTCCGTGGTGTCCTCCATCAGCGCCAGCTGGTACTGCGGGGTGCCGTCGGCGTCCCGCAGCAGGGAGACGGTCAGGTTGGTCCACAGGACCGTTCCGTCGGGCCGGTAGAAGGCCTTCTCCACGTGGTAGTGCTCGCGCTCGCCGCGCACCAGCTCGTCGTACAGGCGCCAGGTCTGCGGCGCGTCGTCAGGGTGCGTCCACTCGGTCGCCCTGCGACCACCGAGCGTCGGGTCGGCGATGCCGAACATGCGCATCAGCGCGTCGTTGACCTGGAGGACGTTGCCGTCCAGGTCGGCGATGCCGATGCCTATGGCGGCACCCTCGAAGACCGCGCGGAAGCGTGCCTCGCTGGCGTGCAGCGCCTCGGCCACCACGCCCTGCGCCTTCAGGGCGGCCTGTGCGATGGCCTCCTGTTCGGCCAGGGTCCTGGCCCGCAGCGCGCCGGCGTACCCGGCGGCCATCGCGTGCTGGAGCCGCGCCGACCGGGCCCGCAGGCCCTCGGGGTCGCCGTCCTCGCCGCAGTAAAGCACCAGGTAGGCGTCGACGCAGTCGAGCGTCCGGGCGAGCGCCTCGGGGTCGGTGCAGTGGGCGTCGACGAGCGCGGCGCCGACCGCCCGGGCCTCGGCCGCGTCGAGGGCGCGGGCACGCAGGACCTCGCTCAGCCGGCGGGCCAGCGGCAGCAGTTGCTCCTCGAACTCGGGCCGGGTGGACGACGTCGTCGTCACCGGGAACACGGCGCGGCTCCAGATCGTCGCGAACCTGCGCAGTCTGTCCTCCGGCCCGTCCGGCTCCGCCCTCACGCCGTACGTCCCACGCCGGCGAACCCGGAGAACGCGTACGGGTCCTCGTCCTCCGGCGATCCCTCGGGCCGCCAGCGCGGCATCGGAACCAGTCCGGGTTCCACCATGTCGTACCCCTTGAAGAACCGCGCGATGTCGTCGCGCGAACGCATGATCAGCGGATTGCGGATGTCCCGGTACACGTCCACCGCTCCCCCGGCCCGCTCGGCGGGCAGCGGGATTCCCTCGTACGAGGCGTGCGTGAGCACGAGCAGGCTGCCGGGCGCGAGCGCCTCGCTCAGCTCGGCCACCGCCGCGTACGGGTCGTCCGCGTCTTCCACGAAGTGCAGTATGGCAACCAGCAGGAGGGCGACCGGTCGATTCAGGTCGATCAGCCCCCGCACCTGCGGGCTGCTGAGGATCTCCCCCGGTTTGAGGAGGTCCGCCGCCACGACTCCGGCGTCGTCGTTGCCCGCCAGGACGGCCTCGCTGTGGGCGACCGCCACCGGGTCGTGGTCGACGTACACGACGCGGGCGCCGGGGCGCGCGCGTCCGGCGACCTCGTGGACGTTGCCGAAGGTGGGGATGCCGGAGCCGATGTCCAGGAACTGGTCGATGCCCTGTTCGGCCGCGAAGCGCACGGCGCGGCGCATGAACGCCCGGTTCGCCTGCATGATCTTGGGGAGCCCCGGCAGGAACTCCATGGCGCGGCGGGCGGCTTCCCGGTCGACCTCGAAGTTGTGCGAACCGCCCAGGTAGAAGTCGTAGATCCGGGACACGCTGGGCACCGAGATGTCGATGCTGCGGGGGGCCCAGGCGGGACGCTCCATCCAGTTCTCCAAGGCGTAGCCGGTCCGGTGTTCGAGCTGAGGCTACTGATCGCCCGCCAAAGGAGCGAGCCCAAACGGAAATTGACCGTCCGTTCCCGGTCACTGCCTGCGGCACATGCGGGGCACCAAGGCACATCAAAACGCACGAACGGGACCGTCCCCTCCGTCTGGGTACGGAGAGGACGGCCCGCTGCGCGCGCCGAGGGTGGGGCCGCTACTTCTTGGGCGCGCCGACCGGCTTCCCGTCGGGCTTGACGGCGTACCAGGTGCCCCCGACGCCCTGCCCGTTGGTGTCACCGGCCTTCTTGTCGCCGGCGAAGGTGTAGATCGGCCAGCAGTCGATCGTCTGCTGGGCGGCGCCGTCGGGCCGGGTGAAGCTCATCAGGCCCTCCTTCTCCACGCCCTTGGTGTCGTTGGCCTCGACGGGGGCGACGACCGGCCACTTCTCCAGGCAGGCGCCGGTGCACGCCGAGACGGGCTTCGGCCAGGCCTCGTCCTTCATGAAGCGGTAGACGGTCATGCCGTTCTTGTCGACGACGATCTCACCGAGCTTCGGATCCTCGCGGGTGGAGAGTCCGGCCAGGTCGGCGGCCTTGGCCTTCTTGCCGTCGGCGGCGAGCGCGAACCACTTGCCGCCGACCCCCTGGCCCTTGGCGTCCCCGGCGGCGGCGTCCTTGGCGTAGCGGTACGCGGGCCAGCCGCCGATGGTCAGCTGCTTGGTGCCGTCGGGGCGGGTGACCTCGCCGAGCAGGTCCTTGTCGATGCCCTCCCCGGCGAGGGCGTCGTCCGCGGCGACCGGCGGCCAGGCGGTGGCGCAGTCGTTCTCGCAGGTCGTCTTGGGCGGCTTGGCGGTGTCGGCGTCGAAGCGGTAGAGGGTGTGGCCCGCTCCGTCGGTCACCACCTCGCCGATCTCGGCGTTCGTGGACACGGACAGCTTGCCCGCGGGCTCCGGCGCGCTCGCCGAACCCTGGGGCTTGGCCGAGCCGTTGCCGACTCCGTCGCCGGCCCCCGCCCCGATGTCGCCGACGTCGCCGGGCGCGGCCGTGGCGCCCACGTTCTGGCTGCCGGTGGCGGCGCCGCCGTCCTGGCCGCACGCCGTCGTCAGCGCCAGCAGCACCGCAGCGCTCGCCACGAGTGAGGCGCTCCGCCAGGAGGTCTTCATCGTCAATCCCCGATCATCGTGAAGGTGTTGCGGCTCCCGTCCGGGCCGCCGCACGACACTGGGTACGCACGGCGGTGCCGGTTGTGTTCAACGGAGGGCGGGATTCTTTCCGGCGGTCACCGCCGGCCGGTGTCGTACACGGGTGCGGGGTCCGGCGCGGGCGGGCCTGCGGAGGTCAAACCGCCGGCCGGCCCGTGTCCCTCCTTCGGGGCAATCACCGGGCACTCGGGCGTGGCCCGGCGCGCCAGGCTTCATGATCTGCGTCGTGCATGGACCCGAACCGACCCGATCCGCCGCCGGCGGACGGGTGTTGGCCCTGGTGACGCTGACGTTCACGCTCGTAGGCGTACCCGTCGGCACCGCGCAGGCGGACGCCTGCGCCTACGCGTCGACCGGACCGGGCGGTACGCACGCGGTGGCGGTGGCCGGGAGCAGCGCCTCCTGGCCCACCTTCCCGCCGTGCCCACCGCCCTCGCCGACGCCGACGCCGACACCCACTCCCACGCCGACGCCGACGCCGACGCCGACGCCCGAGCCTCCGCCCCCGAAACCCACTCCCCCACCGCCCCCCACACCGAAGCCCCCGCCTCCACCACCCCCCGCCAGACCGGAACCGCCGCCACCACCCCCGTCGCGGCCGGCCCCCGCACGGCCCACACCGACGCCCACGCCGACGCCGAGCCCCACCCCCAGGCCGGCCCCTCCCCCGGCACCGGCCCCCTCCCCGTCGGCCACGCCCGAGCCCAGCCCGTCGCTGAGTCCGGTGCACTACCCGCGCCATCGCGCCGCCCGGCCGGCGCCGCGGTCCTCGCGCGGTGCCACGTCGCCGCTCGTCTTCGTCCTGCTCATCACGGTGCCCGCGGTGGTCGCCGTCGCCGCGCTCCGTGCGCGCTGAATCCTGGAGTCTCTCTTGCCGGAATGGCTTGTTCTCACCCTCGCGATGCTGGCCGCCTGCGCCGTGGTGGTCGTCATCACCCTCCTACGGCACCGCGCGGCGTCCGACGACGAGGACATCACCGAGACCCCGGACGTCATCGAGTACATGACGATGTGGATCGGGGTGGTGTACGCCATCGTCCTGGGCCTGGCCATCGCGGGCGTCTGGGAGGCGCGCAGCGCCGCCCAGGACAACGTGCAGACGGAGGCCGTCGCGCTGCACGAGGTCTCGGAGCGCGTCCGGTCCTATCCGCCCGACGTCCGTGACCGCATCCGGGAGGATGTCAACGCCTATGTCGGACACGTCGTCACCACCGAGTGGAAGGCGATGGCCGACCGCGGCGAGGTGACCGACCGCGGCACCGAGCTGCTCGACCGGGTCCGCGCGGACGTCACCGACTACGAGCCGAGGTCGGACTTCGAGGCCCAGGCGTACCAGCCGCTGGTGGACCAGGTGGCCGCGGCGGACCAGGCCCGCAGCGCCCGCGCGCAGTCGACGGGCGAAACCATGCCGGGGGTGGTGTGGTTCGGGCTGATCGCCGGGGGCGTCATCACGATCGGGATGGTCTTCGCCCTCCAGATCCGGCGCACCACGCGCGAGCTGGTCCTGGCCGGTCTGTTCTCGGCGCTGATCGCGTTCCTGCTCTTCCTCATCTGGGACTTCGACGCCCCCTTCAGCCGAGGGGTCGCCGCGTCGACCGATCCGTTCCTGAGCCTCTTCCCCGATGTGAAGGGCTGAGCCGGGCCAGGGGGCGTCGAGGCGTCCGACTTGCCGTCACCGTCCCCTGGGCGGCCCACAAGGTTGCCCCATTCGCGCGACTGCGATCGCGTCCCCGGGTCCCGTTTCCTAGCGTTTCGGACATCGAGGTGCGTTTTAGGCGCGAGCGGAACAGGTCCGCCGCCGCTCCTCGGGGACCCGGAGGATTCACCATGCGCGCGATACCCGTCGCCTCGGTCGCACTGCTGGGGGTCGCCGCCCTCTCCGCCTGCGTACCGGCCGGGGCCGCCGTGGGCGGACACGACTCGACGTTCGGCTTCACCGTCACCCCCGCTACCGTCGCCCCCGGCGACGAGGTCACGCTGGGGGTGAGCCGCACCGACGCCGGGTGCCGCGGACGGGTCACGGTGACGTCGCCGGTGTTCGACACGGTGACCATCCCGCGGGACGACTACTCGGCGACCGCACGGGTGCACCACGACGCGCGGCGCGGGGCGGTGTACCAGGTGACGTTCGACTGCAGGCACAGGACCGGCACCGTGGACCTGACCATCGCGGGCGGCTCGCACCACTGGACGCCCGAGTCCCACCACCCCAAGGGCGTGCACGCCGGTGAGGGCGGCAGCATCGCGGGACTCGACGTGAAGCAGCTCGGGCTCGGTGCCGCTCTCGTGGCCGGCTCGGTGGGCGTCGCCTACCACCTCTCGCGCCGCCGCTCCGGCGAGGACGGTGCCTGACCCTCCGCGCGCACGGTGCTTCGCCCCGGATCCCGTGAGGATCCGGGG
>NZ_JBHYJX010000037.1:0-89150 GCF_042740985.1 Streptomyces sp. NPDC058985
TGGCGTTGGCTTTGGGGTGGAGTCCGGCGCCGATGAGCCACTGGACGGCCTTGAGCCACTTGCGGGGCCCGGTCCTGCGGGATGCGGTGTGGTCGATGTGCTGGCTCGCGGTGCCGTGGACGAGGGGGTGTGGGGGGCACTGGGTGTCGTCCGTGCGGGGGGAGATAAGCCGCGAATCGCCCGGCGTGGAGACGCCAAGCTGACAAGAGGGGGTGCGCTGAGGCACTATGTACCTGCTTCCGGTTGCGCCGGGAGGCATAAAAGGGCCCCGGCTTCGGTGGTCTGGTTCGTGGAGAACCTGTAGTTCGCTCACCGGGGTGGCACCCGATGGGCCTTAGCTCGGCTGGCAGGCCGGGCAGTGGTACGAGGGCCGTGAGGTCCGGGACGGTGTCGGCAAACACCAACCGGTACGGCCCAGGCGGTAGAGGAAGCGCTCCCCGGCAAGGGAGCGGCAGGACCTCCCGCCGCAGCTACTCGCTACGTCACTTGATCTCCCTCAATGGGTGGGGTCTGCCCCTGCGCGGACGCCAGGGAAGTCTCTTCGTCGGGCAGTACTTCACCGGCCTGCGTCCAGACGACGTAGCGCCGATACGCCCCTGCAACGACGGCTAGTGCCCAGTGGTTTCCGTCGTGCGCGTCGACCTCGTTGCACATCGAGCCGAAGTCAGGTCCGAGGCGGGGGTAGGTGGAGGAGCACAGCTCGCTGTCAGGGAGGTCCGGAAGGATCCGCGCGCTCATCGCTCGCCCTCCGTCCAGCCGTAGCCCTCTGCGATCGCGCGGACTGTGGGGCACGGGTAAATGTGCTGGTCGACTTCGCCCCACCCGGCATCTATGCCGGTCTCCTGGCTCGCCGTCCAGTCGCAGGTTCGACACTTCAAGCCGCAGTCGCAGCCGAACGCGCCACAGTCCACGGCCTGGTGGAGCTCCAGCAGCTTCCGGTCTGCGGCGCAGCGACGCAGCACCGCCTCTGGGTCGTGCAGCACGGTCAGGGCGGCGATCTCGTCACTGAGGCACTGATAGGCGATGTGGGGGTCTGTCTGCGACAGATGCACCATGTCGGCATCCCAGCCGTACCTCAGGTCCGGGTCCTTGTGCTGCTCCGGGAAACCCTGCACCCAGTGCTGGCCGTGCGGAACGGCCGCAGCAGTGGCGGCGTCTTCGCGCTCGCTGATGACCCAGTCCAGCCAGGAGAGGATGTCGTTCTCCATCAGGAAGCCCCCTCGAACAGGGAGACCTGCCGACTCAACGGCCGGTTTGACCAGACGACCTCTATGCCCCGCGGCACGTCCGTACGCCCGCGGGAGTTGGTGGCTGCGCGGTGGACAGTGACCTCGATCCGGTCCCAGCCCGCATACAGCTCGTCGTACAGCGCCGACGGATACCCGGACAGCAGCACCGTCCCCTGCACACCGTGCAGCGCCTTAGCGAGGCCTTCGTGGAAGTCGTCGCCGTCCGCCTCGTGCGCGTAGTCGCGGCCGCAGGTCCGCGTCCCCGACAGGTACGGCGGGTCCAGGTAGAACACCGTGTCGTCGGCGTCATGCGCGGCGACGACCTCGGCGGCATCCCGGTTGTCGACCACGACCGTGCGGAGCCGGTCTGCGACCTGGTCCAGGCGCTCGACCAGGTTCCGGGTAGCGGTGGCGTCGGTGTGGCGGGCCCTTATGCCGTTGGACCAGCCGGCGCGGCCGCCGGACCCGGCGGCGTTGTGGCCCTGCGTGGTGCGGACGAAGAACCGGCGGGCACGCTCCAGGTCCGTGAGTCCGTCCTCGGTGAGGTCCGCGGCCGCGAACTCGTCCCGGGCGTACGGCGTGTACCGCAGAGCGCGGATCAGCTCGTCAGGGGTGTCGCGGAGGACGCGGAAGAACGTGGTGACGTTGCGGTCCAGGTCGTTGACGACCTCCACCGGGGAGGACGGCTTGGCGAACAGGACCGCGGCGGACCCGGCAAACGGCTCCACGTACACACGGTGCCGAGGCATCAAGTCGACAATCTGACCGGCCAGCCGCCCCTTCGCCCCGTAGTAGGGGAAGGGCGGCCGCAGGGCGGTCATGCGACTGTGCGGGTAGAAGGGACAGGGCCCGGCTGCGTCGGCGGTGTGATCTTCACGCCGGAATCGCAGAAACTTCGGACTGCCCTGTCTAGGGGGTTCGGACCCCGGGTACTCTTGGCCATCGTCGGCACCTTCGCTGCTGTGGAGTGTCGGCCCGGCCCCGTACCTGGTGCTCGCAACACCGGGATAACTGCGGGGCCGTTCCTTATGGTCTTGTGGCCAGCGACCGAAACTGACCGGCCGTCTGACGTGTACCACATGCTACCGGTTGAAGACGTCAACGTGGTGCATCCTTCCCATCCTTCCCAGCAACTTCGGCCGCTTCAGCCACTGCCAGGGGTACGACTGCTGCAACTCGCCGGCCGCGACTGGTGATGTAGGTGATCCGTCCCCGAGCTGACGCGGCATTCAGAACCTCGGCCAGGTGGCGTCGGGTGTCGGCGGCGGACATCTCAATCGACTCTTCATTCATGTACTCCATGGTACCCAAACATGCACTCATGTACACTGATGTACATGCAGCTTCGGTACAGCTTCCGCCTGTACCCGAGCGCTGGTCAGCGCGCAGCGTTGGCGAGGGCGTTCGGGTGTGCGCGGGTCGTCTTCAACGACGCATTGCGCGTCCGCGAGGAGGCCCGCACAGCGGGGCTTCCGTTCGTCCCCTCTGGGGCGCTGTCGAAGCGGCTCACCGCGTCGAAGAAGACCCCGGAACGGGCGTGGCTCGGCGAGGTTTCTTCGGTGGTGCTTCAGCAGTCCCTCCGGGATCTGGACACCGCGTACCGGAACTTCTTCGACGGCCTGAAGGGCAAGCGCCCCAAGATGGGGCCGCCACGGTGCAAGTCCCGCAAGGACAACCGGCAGGCGATCCGATTCACCGCCAACGCGAACTGGCGGATCACTCCGGGCGGGAAGCTGCGGCTGCCGAAGGTCGGGGACGTGCGGGTGAAGTGGTCCCGCACCCTGCCCTCGACGCCGTCGTCCGTGACCGTCATCAAGGACGCGGCGGGACGGTACTTCGCGAGCTTCGTCGTCGAGGTCGGCGATGAGACCCCGCTCCCCGAAACAGGCAGGTCCGTGGGTATCGACCTCGGCCTGTCACACTTCGCGATCCTCTCCAACGGCACAAAGGTCGACAGCCCGCGCTTTCTGCGTCGGGCCGAGAAGAAGCTCAAGAAGGCACAGCGGGAGCTGTCCCGCAAACAGAAGGGCTCTGCGAACCGGGGCAAGGCCAGGGTGAAGGTCGCTCGCGCTCACGCGCGGGTCGCCGACGCGCGCCGCGAGTTCCACCACCAGCTCTCCACCAAGCTGATCCGCGACAACCAAGCGATCGCAGTGGAAGACCTGGCGGTCAAGGGACTTGCCCGCACGCGCTTGGCCAAGTCCGTGCACGACGCCGGATGGTCCGCGTTCGTGAACATGCTGGAGTACAAGGCCGCCCGGTATGGCCGCACCTTCGTGCGCATCGGCCGGTTCGAGCCGACCTCCCAGGTGTGCTCCGTGTGCGGCGTCAAGGACGGCCCCAAGCCCCTCAACGTCCGCACCTGGACGTGCGCGGAATGCGGGACCGTCCTCGACCGGGACATCAACGCGGCGGTCAACGTCGCCAAGGCCGCCGGACTGGCGGTGACAGCCTGTGGAGCGCAGGTAAGACCGGGACTCGTTCCGGCACCGCGCGACGAAGCAGGAACCCGCCCAGACGGTCAGTCGACCGTGGCAGGAATGCCAAGCGATCATGCTTGGCAGGAAGTCAACGGTTGAGCCCATCGCCTGTCCCACCTTCCTTCCCCCGTGTCTCTCGTACTACTGGTCACACCACCCATGACGGCCCGTCAGTGCCCGCGCCCCGCCTCGCCATCCGCCGGATGCACCGGAGCCACCAGCCGACGCGACCGCGACACCAACCCCGCCATCGCATGAAACCCCGCCTCCGACAAGGCCCCCTGCACCCGCGCCAACTCATCCCGGAACAGCCCAGGCGACGCCGACCGACGCCCCGCATGCAACCCCACCGCCAGAGCCCGGTCCCAAATCGCCTGCACCACCGCCGGATCCACATCCGGCCACAAATCCCGCGCCAACCGATCCGGACGGCCCACCGTCTCCAACTCGGCGTTCGCGATCAGCCCCGCCAGGAACTGCCCCGACGACATCGCCCGCCCCGCGAGCACCGCGTCCGTACGCATCGTCTCGAACGCCGCCTCCTCGAGGACCTGCTGGCCGCCGTCGGCAGCGTCATCGGCAGGGGACGGGGTGGTGGTCGGAACGCTCATGCCGCAGCCTCCAGGCTCGTCGAGTACAGGGTGGTGATGCTGGCCGCTTCGGCGGCCTGGTCGTCGAAGTCGAACGCGAGCTGCCCGGGGACCGACACGACCCGGCGCGGGCGCCGTCCAGCCCGCCGGCGTCCCCGGAGCGGCGACACCCCCGCAGGCAGCGAAGCGGCAGCCCCAGAGGGCGCCCCGGCAGCAGCAGCGCTCTCGGCGGTCACGGCAGCCGCGATCTCGGACCGGTCCAGCAGACCCCGCCCCACCGCCGCCTCAAGGAGCTCGGTGCGCGACGCCGTCTTCGGCAGCCCCAGCTGCGTCGTCAACCGCGCCAACTGCCACTTCGCGGTCCTGACGTCCATCCTTGCCGCCACGGCAATCTGGTCTGCCTCCGCAAACCGCGCCAACGCCCGCAACACCGCAAGCTTCTGCACGGTCCGCAACTGCTCCACCGGCGCCGGCTCCACAGGCGGCACAGGCACCGGCACGGCCTGACGCTCCCGCACCAGCCGCTTCGTCCGCTCCAACGCCGTCAACCCGCCCAGGATCGCGAACGGCTCCGGCAACCGGCCCTCCGGCGTCAACGACGACCCGTAGGCGAGGCACTGCACCATCACCGGACAGCCCACGCACACGTCGACCGCCGCCGCCTCCCGGGCCTCCCGCTCCTCCCGCGACTCACCCCCATCCCGGTCCGGAGCCTGCCACGCATCCACCGACACGGCGTTGTCGCCGGCCGCCACACGCGGGTTGTCCGGGTCCGGGGCACACCCGCGGTACCGGTAATGCGGATGATCAGTCAACGCGGCCAGGGCAACCGCAGCGCTCAGACGTACAGGCGTCATGAGGAACCCCCTTCCGGGTCAGGAACAGCGAGAACGGAATCAAGGACCTGGTCGGCCTCGCACAGAACAGCCCCAGCAAGAACCGCCGGGCCAAGACGACGGTGGACGTGATCCACCAGCAGCCGCATGTCGTGGTGATGCCGGCCATCCGACAAACGACGCGCGGCGCGCTCCGCCAACAGAGCGCGCCGCAACCGCACCACCCTCACCACCCCACCCACCACCACAACGGCGGCGAACACGGCAACCAGGGGTCTCACAGGTATCGAGCGTGCTGGCAACGCGCTCACCTCCTCATGTAGACGTGCCAGACGGGAAGGAAGGGGATCAGGAACCGGGTCAGGGCCGGTACAGGACGTTCGCCCGCGCAGCCGCCCCCTCCGCGGCCTCCGCCGCATCTAGGACCGCCGTGTCGTGAGCGGCCTGCGCGTCCGGCGACAGGGCCCGCCACTCGGCCATCTCCATCTGCCACCGCGACCAGTACGACGACGGCCGGCGCCGCTCACGGCGCACATACAGCACCGTCCCGACCGCCGACACGGCCAGGACAACCAGCAGGAAGACCAACAGGACGATCACAGAAGCGGGCATGACGGAACTCCGTTCGGCGACAGCCGGGAAGGGAGGGATGATGCGGATGCCCCGAGACGGGGACTTCAGGGAGGCTCAGCCTCCAAGGGCCCGCACAATGGCGGGCCCGGATCAAGCAGCCTTACGGGCGTATGCGTGGCGAGCCGCTGCGCGGGCGGCTTCGTGGCAGGGCGGGCACACCGGAAGCTTCAGCCGGTAGTGCTCCCGACGTCCCTGCGGCTTCCCGCAGTAGCCCGTCCAGTCCGGGAACGTCGCCGGGTCGTCGATCGTGTCGTCATCCCAGGCCCCGACCGGAGCCCAGCTGTTCGACATGGCGATCCGGCGGGCAGCAGCAGCCCGGAACTCCGGCACGCCAGCCGACACCGGATCGACCCTCCACAGCTCGTCGTAGACCGTCCGGGTCGCCTTCAGCGTCGCAACCTCGACCAGGCCGCTCACGATCGTCCGGCCAAAGTTCGCCCGGTTCATCCCCAGACGCCGCGCAAGCTCCGACTGCGTCCACCCGGCACACACCAGAGCTTGCAGCCGGCGCCGCGTCCCCGCCCCGTCCACCGCAGTACGGTCGCCCAGGTTCTCCAGGGACGGCTCCACCGCGAGCAGCTTCAACGCCGTCTCCGGACGGACCCGCCGAGACGGCGCGAGCCCCCGCGGACGATCCCCGTACAGCAGCTTGGACACGCCGCCCGTGGACACGCCCGCCAGACGAGCAGCACGCATCCACCCGATCCCGAACTCCCCGAGTGCCCGCACGTGCGCACGGACCGGCTCGGCGTCCACGAACGGCTGCCACCGCCCGTAGGCGATCGCACGACGCCGGTTGTTGTCGTAGTCCCGCGCAGCCCGGCAGCACACCGGGCAGCGACAGAACTCCAGGTGGTACTTCGCGTTCCCGTGCGGGCGGCCGCCGCTCATGCCGCAGCCGCCGCAGTCCGGCCCAAGGCCTTGAGGACCCTCCCGCCGACCCACTGGGCGACGTTGCAGGAGACAGCGTTCCCAGCCTGCATGGTCTGCTCGGCGCGGCCACCAAGGACCACGTAGTCCGTCGGGAAGCGCTGCGCGTACAGCTGCTCCCGCGGCTGGATCATCCGGTAGTGGCAGTCCTCGAGCTCCGGCACCGCACCCGGGCGTCCCTCCACGTCACCGATGTACGGCATGACCAGACCGTGGTGGTTGCCCTTCGCCGTCACCGTAGCCAGCGGCCGGGTGACCGGCTCAGCGCCACCGTTACGCCGGTACTCGACAACGAACGCGTCCCGGGCCGCGGGCGGCGTCAGAACCGCATCGCCGATCTTCACGGTGCGGGCGGCAAGCGGCCGGCCATCCGACGGGAACGCCCGGCCGTCGTGCCCGCCGTGATTCACGGTCAGCACCATCGGCTTCTCACCGCCCAGCCGGTCCAGCCCGGCCTGGATCCGCTTCTGCGTGTTCGCAACCAGCGGGCGCAACCCGTGCTGGGCGCGGTCACCGATCCGCACCCCCAGGTTCGACCAGTCGATGACCGACGAGGCGGGGCGGATGTACGGCTCCACAATCGCGTGCCGGCACCGGCTGTTGGGGCACCGGTAGTCGTACTGCTGCTTGTACTTCCCGATCCGCCGCCCATTCCGCCACGACTGCACCGCGGACACGTCCTCACCGCAGTCCGCGCACCACGCGAGCGGAGACGGCTTCAGATCCGGCAGCGGCACCCCCTTGCGGGTGAACACGATGTAGATCCGGTCCCGCCACTGCGGCGCCGGGTCGTTGTCCGTGCCGCCGATGTGCGCCGACGACGCCGACACGATCTGAGCGTTGTAGCCCAGCATCTCCATACCGGTGCGCCACCAGTCGAACAGCTCCCAGTCGACGGCGAACTCCACGACGTTCTCGCAGAGGATCGCCGTGTACCGGTGGACCTCGGTTGCCCGGATGACGTCGTAGGCGGTGGCCCGGGTCCGTTCCCACGCCGCGGCGGGAACGCTGCCGAACTCCTCGAGCTCGAGCGCCATCTGGCCCCGGGTCCGGCGGCGGCCGCCGGCCGGGCTCATCTCCGTGCAGATCGGCGACGCCCACAGGATGTCCGTCTTCGGCAGGCGCCGCATGTCGTAGTTGTTGATGTCCGCGCACAGGTGGTCGGCGCCGGTGTGGTTTGCGGCGTGGGTCTCGATCGCTCGGGCCCAGTGGTTCGCCGCGAGCTTCAGCTCGTACCCGGCGGCGACCAGGCCGGTGGACGACCCGCCAGCGCCGCAGAAGATGTCCGTGAAGGTCAGGCTCATCAGGCGGCGCTCCTGTCCTGGTCGCCGCCCTGCGCGGCCTTCCGCATCTGCTTGCCCCGCTCCTGAATGTGCTCGCCCAACGTCGTCGGTGCACCCTCCGCCGTCAGCATCGGCGCACCCTCCAGCCGGCGGGAACGGACCTTCCGCATCAACACGCCCAGGTCCTCGAACGTGGCGTCGGCCCGGTTGGCCTCCGAGATCAGGTCCTCCACCGGCTCGACCGCCGTACCGTCCTCCAGCCACTCCTTGATCTGCTGGCCGAACTCGATACCCGGCTGCCGCACCACCGCACCCGTCAACGGCCGCGCACGCGACTTCGACACCACCAGCGTGTTCTCCCAGTCCATCGAGCCCACGATGTCGAACTCGTACTCCAGGCCCTCACGCTGCTCCGGCTTCATCCCGACCTTCTTCGGGACCTGCTTACCGCGGTCGTTGGTCTCCAGCACGTAGTCCGTCTTCGCCCGCATCGTCACGATGACGTGCCCCGGATACGCGACCAGCGCCTCGATCATGCGGCGCTCCATCGGGCGGGCCTCCTTCCACCCGCCGAAGCTGTTCCCGCCGAAGCCCTTCTTCGCCGCGTTGTCGACCTGCTCCAGCATGCCGCCAGACCCCGACCAGAAGTGCGACAGGGAATCGACGATGACCACCTCGTAGCCGGCGGCTCCGGCAGCGGCCAGAGCCTCCACCAGGTCGTCCGGGGAGAAGTAGGCGAGCTCCAGCACGTCGAACGCGAACTCGTTGGCGTACTTCCGGGCCGACCCGCGCTCGGTGTCGATGACCGCGATACGCGATCCGAGGGCCGTGGCGATCGTCAGGGCCGTGTACGTCTTCCCGGAACCGGACGGGCCGTCCAGGGCGACACGGGCCTTGGACTGCTCCTTCGTGGCGGGGGCGAACTGGAAACGGGTGTGCGAGGTCCGGCCGCCCGCGTTCGCGGCAGCCTGGTTGGCGTGAGCCATGTGAGGTCTCTCCTATGAGGTTGTACGAGATACCGGGGAGGCGGGTCTGGTTGTCGGCGTCCAGACCGGCCCCGCCCGGACGATGCCTACTCGGCCGAAGCCCGGCCGGCCTCCGTGAACCGGCCCTTCAACCAGGCCGCGATGATGTGAGACGCCCGCGGCGCCCACCCGAACTTCGCCGCATGGTCAGCGCCGAAGTCCTCCGCGCGCTGCCGCAGCTCCGGGTCCACCCGAACGTTCAGGTTCCCCGTCTTCTCCGCGGTCCCCCGGGCCGCACGCTGCGGACGCTCCGGAACGAAGTCGCCGGCCACGAACGCCTCCAGAGCCTTCCCGGCCTCCGCCGACGCGGTCACCTTTGCCGCCGCCACGCCCGCCTTGATCTCCTCGCGGACCCGCAACGGCATCATGATGGCGAGGTTCTGGCCGAACTCGCCGGCCGCCTCTGCGGTCCGCAGCCGGTCCACGCGCAGCCGGTTCACGAACAGCCGGCCCTCCGGAGTCATGACGAAGTCGACCGCGCCGGCCCATTCGTCCTTCCCGGTCTCGCGCAGGTGCTGGGCGGCGGCGGTGAGCTGGTCGACGCGCTTCTTGTCCTCGGGGCGCAGGGCCACGGTGCGGGGTCCTCTCGGCGGGCGTCCGCCGTTCCGGAACCGGTTCGGCGGGCGCGTGGGGGTGGTCTTCACCGCCAGTGTCCTCCTTCATGCATGCGTACGCCATGGGCTATGGCGGGGGTAGTCCGGGACGGGTTCGCCTCGGTGGTCACCACAATACCTGCATGTGTATTGCGTACGCAATAGATGTTGGCTACGGTGTACCCATCACCACACAGCGAGGGGACACCACAATGCGCATCACCCGCACCCAGATCGTCCGCAAGACCCTCGCCGACCTGTACCGCGCCGCCGACCACCAGTTCGCGGTGACCATCACTTACCTCAAGCCCGGCGAGACCGAGCCCACCGTGCGGACCATCGAAATCCACGAACTCCGCACCACCGCCGTCCGCATCACCAAGGCCGGCGAAGTCCGCGGCGGCGACATCAAGGTCATGGCCATGTGCCGGCTCCGCCGGGAGGCAAGGGAGTTCCACCTTTCCGGGATCATCAGCTACACGGTCCACCGCATGGCCTACGTCCTGGAACGCCCCGCCAACACAACCTACGAGCCCACCCCGCCCGCGCCGGCCGACGACGCGCAGGCCCTGTTCTTCTACGAGCTGGCCCGCGATCAGGACGACGCCGACTACCAGCCCCGCCGCAAGCTCCAGCAGTCCGACACCGACCTCGCCGCCTAGGAGACGTCCATGGGTACCCCGCCCAACACCCTCAACCTCCTCCGCACCGCCGCCGACCTCGTCACCGAAACCCGACACGGCTCGCCGTCCATGCTGACGCGCCGCCTCAACCAGGACCACAACATCCAGATCGGCTTCGAGACCGCCCAAGCCCTCCTCACCGACCTCTTCGGCGCCGGCATCGTCGGCCCCTACGACCGGAAGAAGCTCTCCTACCCGGTCCTCATCGACCGACAGGACGTCCAGACCAAGCTGGACGACTACATCAAGGAGGGCACCACCGACTGGTGGACCCTCTACGAGTGCCCCCAGTGTTCACGGGTCTCCGCCTGGACGGACGGCCGGAAGGTCGCGCTCGGCGACGAGGTCGACGAGTACTGGTGCCAGACCTGCGGAGCCGAGGTTCCCATCAGCGCCTGCGCTCTCGTGGTGACCGGCGCCTGACCCCCGTTCACGACGAAGGCCACCATCCCGTGCTGAGGGTGGTGGCCGATTCATGGTGATCGCGCAGGCTCCAGTCTAACCTTCGAGCCCTTCGCTGGGCTACAGAATCCGCAGAACCCGCAGAACAAGGACATGCCGTGACCGACCAAACCGCCCTCTTCGGGCAGCACAGGATGGAGTTGAGCCGGCAGGACGACGTCGTACGGACCTGGCAGTGCAGCGCGTGCGGTGTCCGCGCGGAGCACTGGTTCAATGCCCAGTCCCGGTACGAGAGGCGACGGTGGATCGACTGGACGGCCCCCGACGGGCGTACCTGGTACACGGACTTCCGCGACGACTACGCAGATCCGCCGGCCTGCCCCCTTCCCGGTATCCCCGCGGTGTGCCCGTGGGATGAGCTGTATCCCCCTCAGCGGTACCGGGGAGCGTGGGGCGACGTGCACCTGGCGACGGCGATGCAGACCTGGTGTGAACGGCACCAGCAGGCGGTCAGTGAGTGCACCGACCCCGGTCCGGAGTGTCCGGGCTGGCAGGCGCACGAGGACGGGAAACCCGGACGCCCCGGACCCTGTACGGGGCGGGAAGAGTCCTGCAAGTGCATGTGCCCGGCCTGCTGCGGGGACACCCCCGACGTGTGGGGCTTTGACGGCGACTGCTGAGGCCGGGGCCCGGCTCGTACTGCCGGGTGGTTCCCCGTAAGCCCTTCCTCGCCTCTACAGGCCCAGCCAGGAGCAGATGACCTTGGCGAGTACGACGCCGGCCACCCTGACCGCAGCCCGCCCGGCGTTGCGCCAGGTGAACAGGTTCTTCAACTTCTCCAAGAGGGGTTCCTTTCTCGATGTCCGTGCCTACTCCTCGGTCGGAACCCTGTGGGGGTTCCGACCGTTCGGCGCGGATCAGCTTGAGAAAGGGCCTGCCGGAACAGTACCGGCCCGCGGCCGCCCGGCGGGAGCCGTTCGGTAGAAGTGCCGCAGGCCAACACGCCGCCCGGGGCAGGGGGAACACCGCCCCGGCTTCCGTCATACGGTGCCCCTACGAGCAGCCGGCCCCCGCCCGGACCGCCCTCCTACCCCCATCCGATCAACGTCACAAAACTTCAGAAGCCACCACCCTCTAACCGCACTCGCGCGACCCCGCCCCGAACTCCCGGGCACACCGCAACCACCCCAGCACCTGGGACGAGGTAGCTCAGAAGTTTTGTAATCGATCACTGGAGTGGGCACACTGTGCGGTATGGACGCATGGGAACTGCTGCACACCTGGCTGAACGGCTCCGTGCTGCGCCCCTCCACACGCGCCGAATACACCCGCGAGATCGGCTTCTTCCTCACCTGGTGCGACCAGCAGACCCCGCCCGTCGACCCCATCACGGCACGCCCCAAAGACATCGCCGCCTGGGCCGCCCACACCCACCTCGCCCCCTACCTGGACGGCCGGCCCTTCGACGGACCCGACGCCCTCGCCTGGCTCGCCCAGCACCACCCCGAAGCCGCCCGCTCCCACGACCGCCGCATCACCGCCCTCACCCAGTACTTCGAAGCCGCCCACAGCCAGCAGCTCATCACCCTCCCCCCGAACCTCACCGCCCTACGCTCCGGACTCATCAGACCCGCCGGCGCGAAGAACAAACTGGACCGCATGGAACGGGCCACCCTGTTCGCCGTCATCGGCATGTGGGGCCCGGACCGCTCCCGCTTCTACCAGCGGGACCGCCTCGCCGTATGGCTCCTCCTCGAAGGCCTGCGCCCCGCCCAGGTCGTCCGCGTCGACAAACGCCACCTCTACCCCCAGCCCGACGCCACCTGGCAACTCCGCGCCCCCGACGACCACGAGAACGTCGGCAAGCAGTTCGTCCTCGAACCGCTCACCGGCGCCGCCATCACCGAATACCTGAAGGTACGGCCCGAACCCGCCGACCCCGGCGAGCATCGGCTGCTGCTGAACAAGGACCGCCATCCGTTCCAGTCCCGCTGGGTCAACAAGTTGGTCGGGCAGATGACCGCCACCCACCCCCTGCTTGCCGTGCGCCGCCCCGACCCGGAAACCGGCGAGCCCCGGCCCCCCGTCACCGCGGACACCATCGCGCACACCGGGTACTGGGACACGCCGCCGGCGGGCTAGTCAGCGTTGTGCGAGCAGGCGTGCGGCACGCTCTCGGCGCTGATGTTCCTTGCGTTCCGCGCGCGCCTTGGCGGACTGCTGACGCGCCTTCTCCCTCGCTGCCGGCGAAAGGACGCGGGCGACAGTCGTGGGGTGCCACTTGCCGCCTCGTTTGCTGGGCAGGCCTTCGGCGTTGGCCCGGGCGGCGATGGCGCGGACGCCGAGGCCTTCCTCGTCCCGCCAGCGTTCCATCTGCTCTGCGATGGCGTTCTCTCGTTCGTCGACGGTCAGCTCATTGTCGACGGCGCGCCGCCCGAAGCGGGGTGAGCCGTAGGCGTATCCGCCCTTGGCGCCTTTCGCTGCGCGTCCTTCGGTGAGGCGCTTGATGATGAGGCCGCGGTCGAGTTGGTGGAAGACGCCGCGCATCTGGCGCATGGCGGTGCGCATGGGGTCGGAGGCGTCGTCTTCGAGGTGTTCGCCGTGGTCGGCGGTGAAGACGCGGCCGCCGATGGCCCAGACGTAGGAGAGGACGGCTTCCTGGACGGTGAGTTCGCGGGCGAGTCGGTCGAGGTTGGGGGCGAGGATGCCGTCTGCTTTGTTGTCGGCGATCCATTGCAGGGCGTCCATGAGGCCGGGGCGTTCGTCGATGAGCGTGGTGCCGGACTTGCCGGCCTTGCTGTCTCCGTCGGTGACGACGTGGACGATGCGGACGCGGGGGGTGGTCTGGAGCTTGGCCCACTTGCGGCCGTCGGATTCTTGGGCGTCCAGGCCGTAGCCGTCCACTGCTTGGCCGGCAGTGGAGACGCGGCGGACCAAGACCAGGCGCAGGGTGGGGATGCGAGGCTCCGTCATACCTGGAGCGTACGCAACTATGGACATAGTTGTTACACGTGACTACGCGACCTCGGTTGCATGGGTATGCAGAGCTATACGGGCACCATTCTGGGGGCCTGCCGGACGCTTAGCACACGTTATGCGCGTCCCCTGGCTTGATCCTCCCGAACCCGTCGCATCACCGTCACATGGCAGACGCCGTAGGACTTCGCGATCTGGTTCGCCGACTCGCCCGCCTTGTACCGCCGTACGATCTCCGCGTCCGGCAGATCCATCCTGCGGTGTCCGAGCGGAACCTTGACGCCGGCGGCCGCCACCCGACGCGACACCAGGTTCGGCTTCACGCCCAGTTCCCTCGCCAACTGCTGGAGCTCAACCCGCTCATCCAGGTACCGACGGGCCAGTTCCGTGTCGGACACTGGCAACTCGATCTTCCGGCCAACCCTGCGGGGAACGTCATTTCGCTTGAGGACGGTGATGATCGTGGACTCGCCGCACCCGTACGCCTCGGCGATCTGCACGGTGGACTCTCCCGCCCGGTAGCGAACGCAGACCTCCGCAGCCGGAAGCGTATCGACGAGGTATGTAGCCGGCGGAAGCGATGTCCGTCCCGAGGTCGCCCCTCTGACGAGCCGAGAGACCTGAGCCTTGCTGAGTCCCGACGCCTTCGCGGCCTGGGTCTGCGTGGCGCCGACGTCGACAGCGTGCGCCACGGCCTGGTGCAGATTCTTCCGGGTGGTCATCTTGGCTTCTACGCTGCGTGCGTTCCTGTACTGGCGAGCCTGGTTCGGGATGGCGGCGAGGGCCTGCGCGACCCGCGCGGGATCGAGGTGCTGGGGCATGGACTCACCGTGCCACGGATCAGCGGAAACGTTCCCCCCTGCCTCGTCGCCCGAGGGAAGGAACATTTAGAACGAGCCAGGCGTTCAAGTTCCCCCTTACCCGTACATGGGGCGTGGGCTGAACCCTCATCAGGAACGGCTTTCCCCTGTGATGTTGAGCCGAGGGACCCCTTGCGATCAGTTCCTTACAGGGCTTAAGGTCTCTTCATGGAGAAGTCCTATGGCATCGAAGCCGCCCGCGCCAAACTCGGCGACATCGCCGACCACACCCGCGCCACAGGCCGAACCGTCAACCTCACCCGGCACGGCCGAACCGTCGCCGTCATCGGACCCGTCGACGCGGTCAAGCCGTCGGGGGGCGTGGAAGTAACGCTGTACTTCCCGCACGCCGAACTCACCCGCGTCCTCCCCGTCCTCCCCCGCAAAGGCGAGACGTTGGTGCAAGACGTCGAACTGGGGCCGGAAGAGGAGACGGAGGCCCACTGGTCCGTCACCGAGGTCCAGTGGCACATGTCAGCCAACGGCTACACCACGGTCGGCGTCAGCCTCGACCCGGTCGACGACCACACGAAGGAACTTGTGGTCCGCCTGGAAGCCGAGCGTGTAGCGGCCGCCCGCGCCCACTCAGCCAAGATTCACGAGATGCGGGAGTCCATTCGGGCGAACCGACCCGGCCCTGTTGACGAGACACCTCTCCGCGACGCGCTCGCTCGCCAGGACGAGGTCATGCGCGCCAACCGGGAACCCGCCGACCGCGCCACCGAGACGTGAGGACACCGTGAGCCGCTTCATCAACCCGCCGTTCCTCCCCACCGAGAAGACAGACGAGGAGATCCGCCAGTACTGCCTGGAGCAGGTTCGAGCGCAGCTCGGTACTGCCATCGGCGGCCGGCACAACGAGGACGCGCTGGTGCGGGCGACTCAGTTCGCGACCATCGCCCAGGCGTTCCGGCCCATCTGCACCCACGACGACGAGAAGTGAGGACACCGACCATGAGCGTCAACTACTACGCGTTCGGGCCTTTCCCCGGCGGCCAGCCGGACGGAGAGGGACTGCACATCGGCCAGTACGTCCACGGGCACCGCTTCCTCATGCGTGCCCACCCCGAGCAGAACCTCACCACCCTCGCCGACTGGCTGGCGTTCCTGCGGCAGCCGCAGACCGTCATCCGCGCCGAGCACGGCGTCCAGTACAGCGTCGAGGAGATGGAGGCCACCATCCGCGAGCGGGAGACCGCAGGCGGATGGCCGCGCAGGGACCGCTGGGTCCACGGTCGCGAGCGGGACGGCTACCACGTCGACCCCGAAGGCGTGGAATTCTGCGCCAACGAGTTCTTCTGACCCACAGCGCCAGCGACGCCCCCGGCCAGGGAAAGTGGCCGGGGGCGTCGTCGTACAGGCTACTGGGCGAGACTCACGCCGGGCGGCCCAGGGACCAGCCCTGAACCTCTGACAGCCGCCCCCGCCACAACGCATGCTCAATGCCCTGCGGTACGTCCCCCTGAAGCGTCCCCCGGTAGTTGGTGATGACCAGCGCCTTGCGCAGGTGCACGAAGTCGGACAGTGCCCCCTCCAGGTTCGGTCGGTTCCTCTCCTCGACCGCCTTGAAGAGCTTGCCCAGATCCTCGCCACTGCCCCCGACCGACTTGAGGAGAGCCTGGAGTTCCTCCTGCCACTGATCTCGACCGATCAGTTCCCCGCATACCGGGGTGCCGCCGATCAGAAGCGTCACAGTCAGCGAAGATCCCTTGACTTGCGGCTTGTCCAGGAAGTCCACGAGTGTACCCAGGTAGACGTCATCAACCGTCTCGTTCTGCTCTTTACTCATGCGCTACCCCGCCCTCTACAGGCACCAGTGGGCCCGTTGCCCACGGTCGACCTGAATGGATCAACGCTACCCGCGAGCACCGACAACGCGAACTAGATGCCCGGGATATCTGTGCGGTGGAAGTTCTGCCAGGAGCGGGAGGCGGTCGGACCGCGCTGCCCCTGATACCGGGACCCGCGGACCTCGCTGCCGTACGGATACTCCGCCGGCGAGCTGAGCTGGAACACGGCGAGCTGGCCCACCTTCATGCCCGGCCACAGCTTCAGTGGGAGGGGCGCCAGGTTGCTGAGCTCCAGCGTGACGTGCCCCTCAAAGCCCGGGTCGATGAACCCCGCCGTCGAATGCGTGATCAGCCCCAGCCGCCCCAAAGAGCTCTTGCCCTCCAGCCGCGCCGCCAGCGTGTCCGGCAGCGACACCCGCTCCAACGTGGCCCCCAACACGAACTCCCCCGGATGCAGCACGAACGGCTCCCCCGCCGGCACCCGCACCTCACGCGTCAGATCCTCCTGCCGTACCGCCGGGTCGATGCAGTCGTGACGGTGGCCCTCGAAGACGCGGAACGTGTCGTCCAAGCGGACGTCGATGGACGCTGGCTGCACCATCGCCTCATCGAACGGGGTGACGCCGAGCTGGCCGGCGGCTATCGCGGCCTGAAGGTCTCTGTCGGAAAGGAGCACGCCGCGAGCCTACGGCCGACACGGCCAGCACCTTCCCCCCTACCGGCCGGCCCGCCACGCCTCCAGCGAGGCCGTGCACACCACGCACAGCGGGTTCCCGCCCAGCCCATACCGGTGCGTCGGATGCTGGCAGCCCCGACACGGCCCCACCTGCGACGGCGCGCACACGGGCTGAGGAGGAGCAGGTCTGTCCGCGAGGGTGTCCATGCGCGCATCGTACGACCCGGCAGGGGGGAACACCGGACCCCCACCCCCGGGAAACTAGGGGTACCGCCCTTCCCCGCGATCGGAGCCCCTTCCCATGCCCGAAACTCTCGAGCCCGTCTTCCGCAGCGACGTGACCGCACAGCTGGTCAAGCACAGCGCGACCGACTCCGACGTCCTGTTCGCCGCCCGCGTCTCCACCATCGGCGAGCAGTCCCTGGCAGAGCTGGACAAGCAGCCCGACCGGTCGAAGGGCCTCATCAACTACCTGATGCGGTCGAAGCACGGCAGCCCATTCGAGCACAACTCTATGACCTTCCTCGTCAGCGCCCCGATCTTCGTCTTCCGCGAGTTCATGCGTCACCGCGTCGGCTGGTCGTACAACGAGGAGTCCGGCCGCTACAGGGAGCTGGACCCGGTGTTCTACATCCCCGGCCCCGACCGGAAGCTGGTCCAGGAGGGCAAGCCCGGCCACTACCAGTTCGTCGCCGGCACCGACGAGCAGCACAAGCTGGTGAACGCGGCCATGGAGGACTCGTACCGGCAGGCGTACGCCGCGTATCAGCGGATGCTTGCCGCGGGTGTCGCGCGGGAGGTGGCCCGGTCGGTGCTGCCGGTGGGGCTGTTCTCGTCGGCCTATGCGACGTGCAACGCGCGGTCGCTGATGCACTTCCTCGGGTTGCGCACCACCCATCCCGACGCCGCGGTCAAGTCCTACCCGCAGCGGGAGATTGCGATGGTCGCCGAGCAGATGGAAGCGGCGTGGGCGGAGCTGATGCCCCTCACCTACGCCGCGTTCAACGCCAACGGACGCATCGCCCCCTAACCAGATTCGCACACCAGTTCAGACAGAAGGCGGCCCAGTCGGATCCTGCAGTGCATCATGCAGAACACGCCGGTGCTGCGCCCGGACCACCATCACGATCCGCTGCACCACCAGACCGGCAATCACCAGCAGCAGCAAAGTCCGGACCGTACGCAGCACCATGGCAGGCGCCCCGTAATCCCACACGTTGATCGCGACCGTGTACGCGCCCAACGCGCCGATCGCCAGCGTGAACGTCATGATGTGCCGGCCCACCACCGTGGACCGCCACGGTGCGAACCGGTGGTAGACAATCCCGAACACGAGGCTGCACAGGGCGACCAGACTCGAGGCTGCAAGGTTGGCGAGCTGCGCGCAGTCCATTAGCGGGGGCCTCCCTCGAAGGCTTGGCGGAAGAGTTCCGCGAAGTGGTTTTCCTCCCGCTGGGTCGCCAGTCCGGCGACGACGCGGGCAACGACCGGGCGGTGCGCTTCCAGCGCCTGGCGGGCCTTTTGGGCGCGGGACAATGCCGATTCGGCTGCCCGCTGCCCGTCCGACTTGGTGGCCTTTTCCGGGCGCTGCGGGGCGGGCTCAGGACGGCGGCGCAGCAACCGACTGATCCATCGCATCCCCGGGCACCTCCCCTCGTATTGCGCGGAGGACATGGTCGGCGACCTTGGCGAGTTCCACCAGCTCACCGACCTGTCGTTGCGCTTCGATGCGTGCGGCTTCGCTCTCTCGGTGCGCGGCCTGCCACGTGTCCCGTTCGGATGTGACGTCGGCGACGCGGGCGTCCCGGTCCTTGCGGACGTCCTCGAGGACGGACCGCGGGACCAGGTTGCCCCGGAGGATGAGCAGCACGATGAGGGTGACGATGGCCCCGGCCCCGCCCGGCAGAAGGACGTTGACGGCCGACAGGTCATTCACCGCTGCCGCTCCTTGCAGTAGTGGGGTACGCCGGCGTCGCTGCCAGTCGACGCCGCGCGTACCGGGTGGGCATGGTCAGGCGGCGCTGCGTACGGAGCTGCTGGCGCCGACGTCCTGCGCCTTGCCGGACACGCCGGTCGGCTTCCACAGGCCGAAGTGCGCAAGGACGCCGGTGGCGAACGACACGGCCCACAGGACCAGGGCGGAGCCGACCTGGTAGTCGTCGCCGGCGTTGGCGAGTTCCACGAGGAAGCCGTTGGCGGCGGTCAGGGCGAGGAGGAGCACGGCCTTGGTTCCAGCGTGGGTGACGCGGGTGGTGACGAGGCCGACGAGGACCGGGAGGACAACGCTGATCGCGAGGCCGAGCCAGTACGCGCTGTCGAGATTGGGCTGCATAGCGGGGGTTCCTACTTCCAGTAGAGACCGCGCAGGTAGGCGGTCGTGAGCTTGACGGACTTCTGGTCGTCCGACTTCGCCGGGTAGTAGATGACCTCGAAGCGGAGCTTCTCGGAGGCGACGATCGAGCCGGCGTTGTGGAAGTCGGCGAAGGTGCTGCCGTCGGTGCCGATGCGTTCGAAGATGGGCCCGGTCCAGCGGGAGCCGTCCGGACGGTAGTGGTAGAAGCGTCCCTGGAACGTCGATCCGGCGGGCAGGGTGGCCTGGACGTGGGCTGTGGCGGTGTAGTGGGTGGCGCCGGTGAGCAGGTCGACGCCTTCGATGGGCAGGGTCGTCCACTTGCGGGGAACGATGGTGCGGTCCGTGGTGTCGTAGCGGCCGATCGCGTGCGGCACGTCGTCCTCCTCCTGCTGGGCGGGCGGCTTGGTGGTGCTCGTGGAGCCGGTGCTCCATGAGGCGGGGTGCTTGAGGCGTTCGGCGACGTCCCGGCGGAAGGCGTTCATGTCGAAGCTGCCGCGTCCTTCGACCGGCCCGTGGGGGTCGATCTTTCCGGGCTGCCATTCCTTGTGGCCGATGACGGAGGCGGCGCCCCACCCGTGGGCGCGGCAGATCGCGGCAGCCCATCGGACGGCGGCGTCGTACTGGACGGCCGGGTACTGGTCCTTGCCGTTGCCGAGGTTGACGATCTCCAGGCCGTAGAAGTGCCGGTTGCCGTCGGTGTTCGCTTCGTTGTCGGCGGGCAGCGCGGTCTCGTTGACGACCGCGCGGAGGACGTCGTCGTCGCCGGAACCGGCGTGGTTGGCGCGGCCGGCGGAGACCATGTACAGCTTCCCGGACTTGCCGCCGACGGTGTGGCAGAGCGGTCCGGGAAGTTTGGCGTGGCCGTTGTAGCAGAGGGCGACGGAGGAGTCCTCGCCGGAGGACACCGTGTGGTGGATCATGACGCCGTTGACGGGTCCCCAGGAGCCGACGTGGTTGCGGTTGTGGCTGCGCCACGACTTGTACTCGACCGTCTTGCAGCCCTCGGCCTTCAGTGCGGCCAGGAACGCTGAGGCGGACAGGGGCGTAGCCATCAGGACTCCTTGAGAAGAGGGGTGACGCGCGGAACCTTCAGGCGGTCCCAGGCGGTTTCGTCGGGGATCCCGGACACGTCACCGGCGCCCTTGGGACGCAGCGACTGCTGGAACGACGCCCAGGCGGCCCGGTGGGCGTTGGTCCAGTCCGGGCCGAGGCGCTTGCCGTGCGGGTTGTGGCCCTCGGCGGTGAGGCGGGCGCCGGCCGCGGCGAAGGCGGGGCTGTAGCGGCCGCCGTGGAAGAAGTCCGGGCCGGGGTAGGGCTCGTGCTGGTCGCCGTTGTCGACGGTCGTGGCGGGTTCGGCGACGGGCGCCGGTTCGGCGTCGGGGCGGGCCGGGACGGGGGCGGGCTTGGTACGGGCAGCCGTCTGCTCGCCGTCGTGCTTGGGGTCGGGCATGGCCCGTACTCCTAGACTCCCCGCGCCCAGGTGAATGTGTGGCTGGCCGCTGTGGTGCGGTCGTCCCTCGGCAGTGGAGCAGGTGGGGCGGAGGGTCGCCCTGTGGTCAGGCTACGGGCTGGCGGGAGGGAGCGTTCCCCCTCGCCAGCCGTGCGCGGTCTATTCCTCGATGGGCTGCGGGTCCAGCTTCTCGGCGGTCAGGATCCGGCAGTCATTGCCGCAGCAGCCGTCCGACCCGCACACCACGCGGATGAACGCCAGCTGCCCGTTGTTGGAGTAGAACATCGGGATCGCGACGATGACGTTCTCCTGGGGGCATCCCGGCGTCACGCACGCAGCGGTGATCGAATACCAGGTCTGCGGTTCCCAGTCGATGACGTCAGGGTCGGGGACCGGGTCCGGGGTGGGCGGCGGAGCGTCATCCGGCGGTGGCTCGGTCGGGGCCGGCGGCGGGGGCTCCACAGGGATCGGATCCATCTGTGTGGACTCGGCAGACTCGGGGGCTTCGATGGGCCCTGCGGTCTCCGCGGACTGCGTGGTCTCTTCGCTCATGATCCAATCACCATCCAGTTTACGATCGTCGCTGTCGTGTTCTCGCGGTTGACCCAGACGAGCATGCTGCTTGACGTCACGGAGGAGACGCCGACGCCGGTAACACCGCCTGCTCCGACGGGCGCGCGGACTCCGGGGACGGTGGTGGCGGCGGTGGCGTAGCCGCGGAACGTGGTCCCCTTCAGCGCGGTGAAGGACACGGAGGCGCTGGTCGGGGTGTGCGCTGCCGAGGGGGTGATCGTGGTGGTGCCGGTGACGATGTTCCCCGCGGTCATCATGCCCGCGATGTTGGTGTTGCCGTCCTTGTCGACGGTGAACCGGTTTGCGGCATCCCGCAGCAGCCGCAGCAGGAACCCGGTGTGGGCGGTCGCCGCCTCGAGGTAGATGCCGCTGAACGCGGACGCCGGGGAGACGACGGCGAGGCGGCCGTTGCCGAGCGTGGCCAGGTTCGGCTCCACGATGTAGCTGGTGTTCAGTGCTGTGTTGTCCTGGTTGATGTACGACAAGTTTGCGAGGGTGCCGTCCATGTAGATCCGGCCGCCGATCACACGCGGCGCCGGCGTGGCGTCCACGGCGACCCGCTCAATGACTGTGGCATCCCGGAACAGGCCAGACCGCCACAGCATCTTCGTGTACCCGTTCGCGGGGAACGGGCCGGACACCATTTCGATGTTGGCGTCGCCCGCGGTCAGTTCGGAGACGGCGACCGTGGCGTTGCTCGTGCCGGACGCGTTGTACAGCTGTATCGCCGGGTAGTCGAGGTTCGGGTTGAGCCACATGACGGCCCCGGTCTCGCCCTTGACGAGGAGGCCGCGCGCGGAGAGTTCGTTGACGGTGACGTTGTCCGCGTTGTAGCCCAGGATCTTGTTGGCGTCGCCTTCGTTGAGGGTGATCCGTTCACCGGACAAGGCGGTCTGGATGAGCGCGCCGGTGATGGTGGTGCCGTTGATCTCGCCGCCGGTGATGGTCTTGCCGGTGATGGCGGCGGCGTCCAACTTCACGGCCGTGATCGCCCCGTCGGCGATGTTCACCGAGTTCACCACGCCCGTCGGCACCGTCTCCACCGTGACCAGGTCAATCTGTTGCACGCCGCCCGCTGTCGCCCCGTACAGCAGCCGGATCAACGGCCGCAGGTAGCGGACGTCCGCGTGCACCAGACCAGGCGTCTTAGGGTCAGGGCGGGGGGTTCCCGTACCGTTCACGCCTGCCGCGGCGGCCCCCTTGAGGTAGCCGGTGAAGGTTGACCAGGCCGTCCCCGCGGTGATGGCCTGATTGCTGGCCGCCACGTAGTGCTGGAGGGACACCGAGTCATCGCCGGCGGTGTTGACCCGGGTGGTGCCATCGGCGGCAATTCCCGCCAGGCCCAGGTAGACGGTCGGGGTGCCCGTGGTCGGTGCGACGGTCGTCCGCAGGCGGACTGTCACCTTGTACAGGGCGTCCGGGTCGAACGGGATGTTCTGTCGGCCTTCGAGTGCGGTGCGGCCGCTGACCTCAAAGACGGTTCCGCCGGTGCCTGCGTCGGTGACACCGGTGAGGACCTGCCAGGTTCCGCTGTCGGCTACCTGCTGCCAGGTGCTGGCGTCGGCCATCGAGTCGGTGAGTTTCTGCCCAATGGACTGGGCGATGCCGACGGTGAGCGCGTTGGTGGTGACCGCGCCCGCGGCTATCTTGCCCGCAGTGATGGCGTTCGCGGCGATCTTGTCGCTGGTCACGGCGAGTGCATCGAGTTTCAGGGTGGTGACCGCACCGGATGCGATCTTGTCGGCGTTGACGGCGCCCGTGTCGATCTGGAGGGCTTGCACAGCCGCGGCCACGATCTTCGGGGTGGTGATCGCGTTGTCGGTGATTTCGGTGGTGCCGATGGCGCCGGCGGCTACCTTCGCCTGCGTGACCGCATCGTCGGCGAGTTTCGCTGTGGTGACGATGCCGTCGAGGATGTCGGTGGCGACGACCGGCGCGGGGCCGAGCGGCCCGGCCTGCGCGGTCGGATCGGATGCCGTCCCGGAGGTGTTCCGGGCGATGAGCCGTACGTAGACGGGCTCGCCGCAGGCGACGACGACGGTTCCACCCTGCGGGGTCTCGAACGTCGTCTTCAGCGTCTCCAGGCTGGCGGTGAAGCCGTCCTCGGTGGAGGCGTGGACTTCGACGCGCTGCCAGTCCAGCGGCGGCACCGTACCGTCGGCGAAGCCGCCGTTCCAGGAGACGGTGATCCCGCCGAGGACCGAGCCGAGGACCGGCGCCGTCGGCGTAGGAGGCGGGGGCCCGTTGACGATGTTCACGGCGGTGGTGCCGTCGCCCTGCACGCCGAGGATCGCGCGGAGGCTTCCGGTGCCGTCGCGGACTTGGAGGGCGTTGTTCTCGATGCTGCCGCCGTGCGCGTACCGCTGCCCCTTCTCGATGTTCTTGATGCGCTGGTCGAGGCGAGCGAGTTCCTTAGCGAAGTCTCGGGGCATGGCTAGGCGGCCTCCGCAGGTCCGTAGTGGTAGGAGTCGGCGCGCTTCAGAGTGAGGACGGCCTGGTCGGGGGATTCGGTGGGCCGGTAGGAGTCCGAGATGATCCGCGCCCACCCCGTCCAGGACGTCCACTGGTTGTTCACGGTGACCTGGACGTCGTCGCCGATCTGCCAGGATCCCAGCGGCGCGTTCGGATGATGCCGGACGGTGATCGTCTCGACCTGACCCATGACCTTGCGGCGTTTCAGTTCCGCGGCCGCGCGCTTCCCGAGGACGTCGTTGCCGTTGACGGTGGGCAGAGCAAGGATGGCTTCCATCCGCAGCCCGCCGTCCCGGGAGGGGGCTTCGGCCCGGCGGGTGGCGGTGCCTTCACCGGAGCCGGTGGCGATGACGACGTTCGCGAAGTCGTCGCCACTGTAGGTGACGGGGGGCGCGTCGATGATGTTGACGCCGGTGCGGAAGCTGATATCGGTGCGGCGGGTACCGAGCCGCGGATACCCGAGGCGGAGACGCTTCTCCACGGTGCCGTTGGTCAGGTAGCGGCTGCCGTTCGTGTACTGGGGTGCGCCTTCCTCGGACACCAGGTCGTCCAGGTGGTCGCCCAGATTCGGGTTCTCGTACCAGTTCGAATGCCACGGCTCGTCCGGCGTACCCACCGTGATCTGCGAGGTGGTGGAGTCGACGACGACGCCCAAGTTGCCGTCGGGCTGGGACTGCGCGTACGCCCACACATCCCGGATCACCTTGCACGGGTCGGTGTACGTGTACGGGCCGCGGTCGGCGAGTTCCCCGTGGGTGTCGTGGCGTTTCGTCAGGTAGGACGACCAGCCGGCGGCTTCGATCTGGTACTCGCCGTCCTGCGCGGTCAGGTCCCAGATGAGGCCGCCCCAGCGGAGGTAGCCGTCGGCCTCGGCGTAGATGACGGCCTTGCCGGGGATGAGGGCGTCCACGTTGGCCTTCACGAACCGGGGTGCGAGGGTGCCGCGGAGTTCCCCGGGCCCGTTCAGCTCGTTGCCGAACTCGGCTTGCGACAGGGGCAGGGCAGGGTGGAGTTGCACACCGGTCAGGGCGTGCTGCGTCCAGAACCGCCACCGGCCCACTACAGCCGTCCCTCAAGGAACTCGACGTCGATCTTGAAGGTGGAGCGGGAGTCCACACCGATCATCCCGTCGTTCAGCGGGTCGGTCCGCATCCGGGACTTGATCGGCTGGTTCGTGCCGCGCATCGCCGCACCCGCGGTAGTGGTCAGGTCGATCGTCTCAACCATCTCCACGTTGACGCGGCGGGCGACGTTGCCCTGGTTGTCGTCGATGAAGACTTCCTGGAAGGCTTCGACCGTGCCGAGCATGAACCGGAACGCGCCGAAGACGTCTCCAGTGGACAGCCGCAGCCCGTTCACCGAGAAGATGACCTTTGCGGTGGCCGCCCAGGAGGGGATCGCCAGCGTCGCCAGCGTGACGTTCGGATGGGTCTTCCACGTGGACGACGTTCCGGAGATCTCAACGACCGGTCCGCCGGGCTGGTAGTACGGGGTCAGGACCCGGTCCCGGCGCGGGTTGGCGACCTGCCGCAGATCCTTGATCATGGCGTTGGTGATGGTGGCCGTGGACGACGGTATGTCGATCCGGGCCAGCGGCACCGCGGAATATCCGGCGGGCACGGTGGTCGCCGACGAGGACACATTGGGGATGACCTCGAAGAACACGATCGGATCCACTTCGGGATCGCGGGTGCCCTCGAACTCGGGGTCCTCCACGCGCAGCACCAGCATGTCCGACCGGCCAGTGCCGCCGGTCGCTGCGATGTCCACGGTGTCGGAGCCGATGTTGTACGCGTTGTAGTAGCCCTGCGTCGGGGAGTACTTCCCCGCGATGACCGCGGAGCCGTCACCGATCTGCACCCCGGCCCCGGGCGTGGACAGGGCGGTCACCTTGAGGTCGCTGCCGGTGGTGACGCCCTGGTTGTCCCGCGCCAGATCTTTGATCATCATGCGGAACTGCTGCGCGCTGTGCTCCGCCCCCAGCGTCGCGATCGGGACAGGTACGAGTGCCATCGGGTATCTCCTCAGAGGGCCTTGTACGCCGGCCACCACGTGACGGCGAGGGAGCTGGTCAGGGTGGGGTCGGTCGCGTTCCAGTGGATCTCGTTCAGCCCGGGATCCAGCCGGAACAGGTCGATGCGGGACTGCGCGGTCAGCGGCATCCCGCCGCCGTTGCTGCGGAGGACGGTCCGCCAGCCGGGCCGGGTGTCGATCTCCACCCAGTCCCCGTCGGCGATGGAGCCCTGAACGGTCAGCGTCCGCCCCGACCCCACATGCTTGATCGTGGGGTTGGCGCACGGCCCGGTGATCCGCAGCACCGGCCACGTGCCCGCGGTGCCGCCGACGTCGATGAACCCCGGCCGGCCGACCGCCCCGGCCGTGTACTCGATCGTGAACGGGAACATCAGCGGGAACGTCAGCCCGCCCTGGGTGAGGGATCCGAGGGGCATGGACGTGGTCTGCTGCTCGTCGTAGAACAGGTGGTCCTGCCCGGTGAACTCGATGTCCAGGGGGATCAGGCCGTGCTTGGCCTGGGTGAGGTCCGGGTTCAGGGCGCGGATACGGCCGCGGACCGTCCGCGCCGGCCGTCCCACGAACTTCAGCCGCAGGTCGGTCGTCGCCCCGCCTGCGAGACGGACGGATTCGTCGTCGGCTGCGTTCTGAAGCTGCTCGTGGACGTTGAGGGCGCCTTCCTGGTCCCCCGGGAGCTTGATGCGGGCGTCGATGCGGATGGTGCGGCCGTTGAACAGGTCCGGGCCCAGCCACAGCCCGTCCTCCCCCGGCGGCTCCACATCGGCGGTGCGCTGCGGCGCCCTACCGAGACCCTCGATCGCGGCGATGACGACCGGCGTGCCGCGGCCGATGAGGATCCCGGCGAGTTCGTGCTGGCCGTCTTCGAGTTCCACGGGTGTACTCATCCGCGCGCCCCTACTCCGCCGCGGGCTAGGCGCCGCAGCTGGTATCCCTGCCGGGTTTCGATCTGCCGGGCGAGGTCGCGGTCGGACTGGCGTTCGCCGATGTGGAAGTGGGATTCACCCACGAGGGGGCCCTGCTCGCGGATGATGACGACCCGGCCCGCGTTCCCGTCGGTGAGGCCGAGACCGAAGCGGGTGGCGACGTCCCCGAGGACCCGGGTCGCCGAGCCGCGCTTGTTCTGCCCGAGGGGGATGTACGCCTCACCGTGCGTGGACGGCTCCGCGAACCGGATGATGCCGCCCTGCGTGGCGTACAGGCCCGCCCGGATGCCGCCGTCCGCGTACGCCTGGTGCTTGTTGGCCTTCGTCAGGTCGGCGAGGAACTTCGCCGCCTTCGACCCCAGGCTCTTGCTGATCTGCGCTTTGGCCTTGTTCGCGACCTCGATGATGACGTCCTCACCGAGGCCGGTCTTCCCGGCGACGTCGTGGATCCCAACTGTCTTCGCGGTGATCGCGGCAATGATCTGGATCAGGGCGCCCATCTGCTCAGAGGTGAGCTGCGCCTGACGCTGCTTCACTTCGTCGTTGGCCTTCTTCGCCTTGCTGCTGCTGCCCGCAGCCTCTGCGGCAAGGTCCATCGCGGCCTGGTCGCCCTGCGACGCCAGCTGGGACGCGAGGGAGCCGTAGCCCATCGCTGCGAGCTTCACCAGGTTGTTCTGGAAGATCTGGTTTGTGGCGGTGTCGTGGTCCAGCTGCGACGTGAAGTCCGAGAGCCGCGCGCGGGCTTCCTTCTCCAGGTTCCGCAGAGCGATAGACATCTGGGCGACGTACTTGTCCGTGCCCGTCGCCATCTTCGCGGCGATCTTCAGGCCGTCCTCGCCCATCCCCGCCAGGGCGCGGGCCACGTCGCCGCCGGCCCGGTCGGCGACCTTCTCCAGGTTCCGGTTCCAGGCGGCCGTGGCCTCGCCCATCTTCCACAGCTTCTTCTCGACCGCGGCCAGGTCGTAGTACTCGACCGTCTTGCCCTTGACCTTCTTCGTCTTCTTCCCCGCGGCCGCCGCATCAGAAGCAGAGTACAGGGAGCCGCTGACGGGGTCGTACTGCCAACCGTCGATGCCGCCACTGGCGTTCCACTGGATGGAGGCGGGGTCGCCGCCGAGCCGGCGGACGGTTTCCTCGGCGATGGCTCTCGAGCGGGGCCGCTTCGACGGCGCGAAGGGGATGTAGGCTTCGCCGCCGGTTTCGGGTTCGGCCCACATGCGGTAGGTGGGCTGGGCGATCTGCGCGACGTGATTCTCCCGCATGCCGCCCTCAGCGAAGCGCTGCACGCGGGCGGGCCCGTAGATGTTGCCGTCGGCGGAGCGTCCTGCGGTGGACCCGTAGTAGGTGCCGGACGGGGGCCCACCCGGGGAGCCCTTGATCTTGTAGACGGTGGTGTAGGTGACCGTCACCGACCGGTTCTTCAGGCTCGCGATGGCACCGGCAAGGCCGGCGACGTTGGAACGCTGGCTGCCGGTGGGGACGCTGATGACGACGTTCTTGCCCTTCGTCGCCTTGATCTTGAAGCCGAGGGCCTCGAGCTGCTTCCTCGCCTCCCCCGTCGGCGCCTTCATCGTGATCGTCTTGCCGTTGGTGGAGGCGACCTTCGCCTTGACCGCTTCCAGGTCGCCGATCGCGTCCTGGGTCTCCGCCGACAAGGCGATGGTCTTGTCCGTGAGACCGTCCCGGGCGGCTTTCACCCGGTCCAGGCCCGACTTGGCGCTGCCGGTTTCCGCGGTCACCTGGAACCGCCCGTCGGGCAGCTCCTTGACCTTGTAACCCATTTCCTCCAGCAGGGCGACCGCGTCCGTGGTCAGCGCGGACACGGTCACGGACTTCGCGTTCGGGGTCTTCTCGATCGCGGCGATCACCGAGTTCAGGCCCGTGATGGCGTCCTCGGTGCGCATCTCCAGGACCGTGGACTTTTTGTCGGGGATCTTCAGGTACTGGTTGGCGAGGACCTCCGCCTGCTCCGCGGTCAGGCCCATGTCGCGGGCGGCCTGCACGAACGTGTCCCGGCCGTCGGTGTAGATCCCGTTGACGTACTCCCACGACTTGCCCTGCTCCCGAGCGGCCGCCGCCGCCGCATCGGTGTTCGCCGCCAGATCGGACAGGGCCTTCTCCGCGTCGCGGGCCTTCTGCGACCCGAGGTCGAGCTCACCGCCGCGCATCTTCAGCGCGCCGGCGTTGTCCTTCACGGCCTCCGTGACGTCGTCGATGGACTGCTCGAACGCGCTCATCGCGGAGCCGCCGGCCCGGTTGACGTCGTTGAGGGCTTGCAGGGACTGCCGCAGCCCGTCCGCGGACGCCTTCTGCGCAGACAGCTTCGCTGCCGTGTCCTGCGCGGCCTTCCCGAACACGCCCTGCGACTGCGCGGCCAGCTCCGCCTCGAACGCCTGATCCGCGAGCGCCGACTTGTAGCCGTCGAGCTGCGCCTCCAGCTCCTTGCGGGACATGCCCTGCTTACGCATGGCCTCGCCGATCCGCTCCAGCGCGGCCGCCGCAATATCGCCCTTCCCGGACTTCACCAGGTTCGCGAGGGACTCGTCGACCGCGTCCAGGTCCTCCTTGGCCTCCTTGACCGGCGTGGAGTCCATGCCGACGAGGGAGGTGAGGAACTGCTGGGTCTTGTCGAGGTTGGAGGGGCGGGCGAGGGTGCGGAGGCTGTCGGCGAGCCCTCCAAGGTCCTGGCCGAACGCGCGGGCGGCTTCGCCTGCAACTTCGCCGGTCTGGCCGAGTTTGCCGAGGCTGGTGGTGAGCTTGTCGACGTCCGGCGGCGCGGACTTCCCGATGTCCGCCAGCTGGGTGAAGACGACCGCGACGGCGGCGATACCGGCGACGACGACGGACGCCTTGGCGGCCACGCCGAGGGACAGGAACGCGGCGCGCAGGCCGGCGAGTCCACCGCCTGCGGCTGCGGCGGTCGCGGCCAGCCCGGCTATCGCCGTACGGACCGCGCCGATACCGCCCGCGATGGCGGCCGCGCCGAGCCCGGCGAGCTGGAGAAGCTTGAGGGCGGTCGCTGTCTGAAGGATGATCGCGACGAGTTCAGGGGGCAGCGCGGCCACGAGTCGGGCGGCGGCGGTGACGAGGGTGAGCATCGTCGGCCCGGCCTCCGCCGCACCCTCGGCGAGGGTGCCTACCGCGTCCCCGAGCGCATTCAACGCTTCCCGTGCTGCGGGCCCGTTCTCCCGCAGGTAGGCGAGGATCTTCCCGATCACGCCCGCGTCGGCGTCGCCCTCGGACACCATCCGCAGGAGATGAACGAGCTGGTCGGTGAAGTCGTCGAGCTTCGCGTCGGTGAGTTCCGCAACCCGGTCGGAGAACGCGTCGAAGCCGGGCGTGGAGACGGCGCCGCCGGCGACGTTCATCAGGCGGTCCATCTGCCCGGAGAACGACTGCACCTCCCGGCTCATGTGCGGGATGAGCTCCTCGAGGACCGTGAAGCCCTTCGCGACGGGCTCCATCGTCCAGTTCGACATGTCGTCGGACCAGTCGGAGAACGTGCCCTTCAGGTTGGAGAGGGAGATCGCGGCCTTCTGCGTCTCCGGCGGCAGGTCGGCCAGGACCTTCTGGTAGGCGAGCTGCGCCTCCATCGCCTCCTTGGAGGCTTTGCCGTTGTCGCGGACGGCTTCCTGGTACTTCTTCTCCGCGTCGGCGACCTCGGACATCGGCTCGATCTGCCCGGCCAGCGCGATCCCGAAGGCGGTCGCCGCGCCACCGGTCGCGGCGAACATGCTGGCGAGCGGTGCGAGGTTGGCGGCGACACCGGCGATGAGAGGGATGGCCGCGGTAGCGATGGGCAGCAGGCCGGCAAGTCCGAAGTCCGCTCCCCCGCCACCGCCCCCTCCACCGCCGGGGGACGGGAGAGGCAGGCGCAGACGGCTGGTGTCCGGCTCTACCCGTACGCGGATGGTCTGGTTCATCGACGCCCACCGCACCGCTGCGGTCACGTCCCGGCGTAGCTGCATCGGATCGGCGAGGCCGATGGGGATTTCGATGCGGTGCCCCCACGCCGCCCACCGCACCGCGTCCTCGACCTCGCGCCGTAGCTGCATGGCGTTGCCGAGGCGGAGGTTGACGGCCAGGCCCTGACCGGCGCCGGCCGCTGTGAGGGCGGAGGTGACCTCGCCGCGGAGGTGGTCGGCGTCCAGGTCGAGCCGGACTGCGAGGCCCTGTCCGGACCCTGCCGCGCTGAGAGCTGCGGTGACGTCGGAGCGGAGGTGAGCGGCGTCGATGTCTAGGCGGACCGTGATGTCGCTCGCGGCGGCCGTGCGCAGGAGCGCAAGCTCTTCCCGGGCTTCCTTGATGCGGTTCTTGAGCTTTCGGGCCTCCGACGCGGAGTCTCTCAGGGTCTGCTTGAGGTCAGAGCCCTGCCCTGTCAGGCGTACCGACAGATTCCACTCGGACACGGGCGGGCTCCTCTCTTACTGGCGGCGGTGGGACTTCTCGAGTTCGAGGGCGGCGGCGACGCTGGTGGGGATGAGGGCGACTTTCATGCCGTGGGCCTCGTCGCCGTCGGGGAGGGTTTTCTGCCGGTCCTGGAGGATCTGGCAGCCGATGCAGCGGTGGGTGGTGGCCCGGTAGGCGTCCTCGTCGCCGCCCACTGCCTCGTCCCATTCGTCGGGGCGGGTGCCGCAGGTCTGGCAGACCTGCTTGAGGTAGTGCAGGTAGGCGCGGGCTTTGCGCCGGTCGAGGTCAGACCAGGTGCCGTCTCCGTGACCGCGGAACCGCGAGTGCGGCATGCCCCACTGGTGGCAGAGCTCCATCTCGGCACGGAAGTCGGCATCGTCGATCAGTCTTTTCCCAGGTCGGTCCGCTTGCGCTGTTGTACGGACCAGGCCGCCCCCCACAGGGCTCGCCAGTCCTCGAGCGGCCATGTCGTCATGGCCTGCTGCGCGTACTCGAGGGGCATGCCGTCGGTGTTCGCGGCGGCGATGAGAGCGGGTGCGAACGTGTCGTGATGGAACTCGGCGCTACTGTTCTCCGCTTCGTCTTCCTCGGTCGGCGGGTGCTTGGCGAGTAGCTCTCGGAGTTCGCCGTGCTCGATGGCCCGGAACGTGAGGGTGACCGTGGCCCTCTCGTACTCCTCGCGCGCGGCCGCGAGGGCGTTCTGCTCGTCGCGGGCCTGCTTGCGGACCAGGGCCAGAGCCTCCTTGTCCGCGTTCTTGTCCTTGCCGACGGCGTCCGCGTAGTCCTGCGCACGGTCGGCGTTCTGCTTGGCCGCCTGGTAACGGTCGCGGACGTCGGGGTCCGCGCACAGGCGGAGGACCTGGGTCGGCTTGGGCATGCCGTCCAGCTGCTTCTGGATGGCGTCCCACGCGGTGCTGGTCATTCGGGGCTCTCCTGAGGGAAGGCCCGGCCGGGCGCGCGGCGCCCTTCCCAAGTACGTCGGGCCCGGCCGGGGGCTGGTGGGGTGCGGCCGGATCAGGACGACGGGACGGTGGCGTTCAGCAGCGGCCGGTCGGTGATGGAGAACCGGACCATCAGCTTCGCGGCCTCGTTGTCGGCGGTGATCGCCGGGGAGTTGGAGGCGACACGCACCGGGTAGACGTCCATGCCCTTGGTGGACGGCGCCTTGCCCTTGCGGCAGATGATGATGAAACCGGTCGTGCCCTTGGCGAGGTCCTGCTCGAGGGTGTCGTCGACATCGTCCTCGTAGAAGGTCAGGGAGGAGTCGGCCGCGGAGTCGTCGCCGGGGATCTTCGACACGAACGTGGAGTCCATGTCCGGGGTTTCGATCTCCTGGTTCTCGATGGAGAACCCCTCGACGGCGGCGATGTCCTTGGTGTAGTCGGTGGCGCCGGTGATCTCGGCGGCGGTGGGGAGGTATCCGGTGTCGGTGATGGTGTCAGTGAAGAGGATCTTCGTGACGCCCTTGCGGTTGAAACGCGGCATGCTGGGCCCCTTGCGGATGCGGGGCCGGTCGAGACCCCTGCTACACGTGTCTGGTGTGGCAGCCACCTGTGGTGGTGGCGTCCGCGTGGGGTCCCGCCGCGGTGCGGTTCGCACATCCCCCGCTGATGGGGGCTATCCGGTCGGCTGCTCCTCGAGGAAGAGCCGGTAACGGATCACTGATGTGATGATGGCATCTCCTGCGTCAGACGTTCCCCCCACCTCTTGGGCCTCCCTCCGGTAGCAGGTCACACCGGTGCCGACGTTCAGGGCGGCCGTGTAGCCGGTGACGGCGCGTTCGACGACTTTCCAGCCGCGGTCCGCGAGCCACTGCGCCTGTTCGTCGCCACCACGGCTGTCCGGGACGCCAGGGGTGGGCCCGGACACGAACGTCGCCTGGTAGGTGAAGACGGCAGCTTGCTGGTTGTCGGCGAGGCTCTGCGTGTCGTCGGTGCGGTCCAGGGGATAGAGCAGCGTGTACGGCGGCGGCACGGGCCGCCCCTGGCCGTCCAGGGGAACAGACCGCAGGCCGACGGGCCGGCCGGTGAGCGAGGCCAGGAGCGCCTGGAGGCCCTGAGTGACGGGGCGTCGCTGGATCACCATCAGCTCCCGAAAATCCGGTCGAGGGCCGCCTTGAAGGCATCCTCATACTCCGCGGACAGCTCCGACACCGCGGGCTCCACGTGGGCGTACGGCGGCTGGAAGAAATGCCGACCAATGCTGTCCGTCATGTCCCAGAAGCCGAACTCGAGGCGGCGGCCGTACGGCTGGGTGGTGCCGAGCGTTGCTCCCCCGCCGTCCGGTACGGCGAACGGCTGGGCGGGCCCCCAGGAGTCGAAGTAGTCCCCGGTGATGATGTTCGGGCCGGGACGTCCTGACGCGTTGAAGCGGATCATCGCGCGCAGGAGACGCGCCTGCTTCTGCACCACCCGGTTCACCTCGGGCCCGACGCTGTCGGCGGCCTGCTCGAGCCGGTCGGGGAGGTCGTCCAGGTCCATCACATGCCTCCCGCCTGCTGGATCTGGTCGAGGCTGGTGACGCGGACGACGCCGAGGGTGCCGCCCTGGGAGGGGTCCATGGCCCGCCATTGCCGGCCGATCAGCGTCTGGTCCCCACCCTGGTGGACGGCGATGATGGTGACGATGGTGTCCCGGGCTGCGATCGGCGCGGTGAGCGGCGTGAACACCTTGTACTTGCTGGTGGTCTCGTTCACCCACGGCTGCGTCGCGACGACGGCGGATGCGGATTCGGGCAGGCTCCCGGACTGCACGGCGCCCGGCCCCTCGTACAGGACGTCCCCTTCGAGGGTCTCGTAGAGGCCGGTGTCCTCGTTGAAGACGGGCGGACCGCCGGCTGGGCTGGAGAAGCGCACCGTGTCGAGGAGAATCGCACCTTCGACGATGACGGCGGCGTTGGCGAGGACGCTGACGAGGTCGATGGCCATCAGCTGGTCCTGTCGAGGTTTTTGGCGTACTCGGTGAGGGTTTGCAGCATGGCGCGCGCGGTCGCTGCGGGTCCGCCGCCGTAGTCGCTGCGGTTGAGGGCTTCCCGGTCGAGCTGCTCGGGGTCGATCTCGGCGAGGAACGCGACGATGACGTCGCTCGGAGTCTTGGGGATGCCGACGGCGACGCGGGCGAGACCGTCGAACGCAACGCCGTCGGGCTGCCGGGTGTGGAGGATCAGCGTGGGCAGGGCCGCGGAGATGTCGTGCTGGAGGATGTAGCCGGTGACGGTGCCGGGCGGGAGGGCTTCCCCGGCGATTCGGATGGTGGCCTGGCCGGGCTGCCCGTCGATGTGGACGGCGTGCGCCTGCGGCTCGGTCGGCTGTTGGGTCACAGGGGCGCTCCGGTGCGGATTTCGGTTCGACCGATGAGGTCGAGGCGGGGCAGGAACTCGCGGACACAGTGGGCGTGGCTGGTCGGGTGAGCGAGGGCGTCCTGCACGGTTCGCAGGGTCCGATCCGCCTTGTCCGGCGAATCATGGGACTCCCACCCACACCCGCTTCCATCCCGGACCTCCACCCACTCGGTGCCTAGCTCGTCCAGGGCAGTGCGGGCGGCCGCCGTGTTCGCGGTGGTCACCGCCTGCCAGGTGACCGCTGTCCGCGCCCACGCGTCCACCGGGTGCCGGGCGTTGTTGGCGTAGATCACCGTGTCCAGGGGGTGGTCCTCGCGGAGCCGGGTGACGTCGAACCGGTCAGCGGGCCCGCGGGCGGCGTCCTGAGCGGCCCGGAGGAACGCCCGCGCCCTCCGTAGCCCCTCTGCGATACGAGAAGTGAGGTCGGAGTAGTACTGCGCGGACGCTGCCGTGACCGCAGCCTGGTGCCGTCCGGTCCAGGTGAAGCGGCTGGTGGGGCGGTCGGCGTTCTCGAGGATCTGCCAGGCGCCCTCGCGGTAGATGAGGGGCAGGTCCGTGGACGCCCAGCGTTCCGCGAAGGCCATCGCAGCGCGATCGAACGCGCCCAGGCTGGTGTTGAACGCGGCTATGGCGGCGCGGAGGGCGCGGCCGCCGCCGGAGGTGCGTCCGGGCCGGATACGGGCGAGGGCGTTGAGGAGGCGGGTCTGGGCGATCGTGAGGATGGACCAGGCGTTGCGGAGCCGGTCGACGGCGCCGGTGATGTGGGAGAGGAGACGCTGGCGGAGAGTGCGGCCACGGCGCCGAACGGGGGTGGTCATCGGCGTGGCCTTGCCTGGAGGACGATCCAGCCGATGCCGCTGCCCGTGTCCGGTCCGTCGGGGTCGTCGGGGGCGGGGATGTCTCCGGCCTGGAGGGCTGCGATCTTCCGTTCCAGGGCTTTGATGTTCTCGCCGAAGCCAACCGCCACGACGCCGGACACGTTCACGGTGGTGGGCTGGGCCAGGAGGTCGGCGAGGCGACCGTTGAGGACTTCGATGGCGACCGCGCGCGCGGATCCGAGACGGTCGTAGCGGTTTTCGAGGTCGTTGACGTCGGTGGCTGCGCCGAGCTGGCCAAGGAGCCAGGCCCGTATGGCGGTATCCATGGCGTCCTCCAGTGCGTGATGTGGGAAGGGGTGGTGCGGGAGCGGGCCCGCCCTGTGGCGCCCCCACCGTGGGGGCGGGCCCGCTCTCCGCTAGTCGCCGCTGGTGCCCTCGTCAGCGGCGTCCCGGCCCCGGGCCGGCTTCTTCGCCGCAGGCTTACGCGCAGCGGGCTTGGCGGCCGGAGGGTCGGCCTTGTCGGTGCTGTCGTCGTTGGTGGACTGGCCGGTGCCGCTGGCCGCGGTACTGGAGTCGCCGGCGACGGCGGGCGTCTTCCCGTCCTCCCACGCGTCGGGGTTGGTGACCAGGGCCGCAAGGCGCGGCTCCGGCTCCTCCCCCGGGCGCAGGATGACGGTGCGGTTGCGTTCCGGGTCCTTCACGAACACGGCCTGGACGAGCTTGGCCATGGCGATCAGGCTCCGAGGACGGTCGCCGAGATGTGGATGTCCGGCACGTACAGGACGGGCATGCCGATGGCGGCGCCGCGGGTGTAGATCTGCACCGGGTCGTCCTCGACCTTGGTGACCACGACGATGCCGGGGGCCTCTTCGCGGGTCAGGGCCGGGTTGGTGCCGGACGTGAACTTCGCGGCCTCGCGGGTGACGCCGTACTGGGTCTCCGCCCACTCGGACGCCGGGACGTCCGGGACGAGGATCCACTTGTTGTCCGGGATGACCCGCTGGTAGGCGTTGTCGTTCCAGACCTGGACGTCGTAGATGACGATCGGCGGGAGTCCGAAGCGGGCGCGGACGGCGTCGACCTCGGGCGGGGAGAGGGTGGTTCCCGGGTTGTTCGCGGAGTTCTGCCCGTAGTACGCCATCTGGTACTCGGCGTTGGAGGCCAGCATGGAGCGGGCCCGGCGGGAGGTGAGGACCATCCGCGGGGCGGGGGCGCCGGAGTCGATGAGGTAGTCGATCCAGGCGCGTTCGTCGGACAGCGGCGTCGCGGACGGCTGGTCCCACAGGGTGCCGGCGGTCGGCATGTTCTCCGCCGGGACGTTCCAGTCGACCGGCACGCCGATCCCCGGCAGGGTGACAGATCCCGTGGCCAGCAGTTCACCGACGGCGAGTTCCTGCGCGGTGCGGATGGACTCCACGTGCCGTTCGACGTCGCTGTACAGCAGGTCGAGGTAGGCCTGGGTGTCGGAGCCGTGGCCGACGTCCAGGAGGATCTGGTCCATCTCGGAGACGGGCAGGGTCTGGCCGAGGGCGGGCAGCATGCCCTCGTTGACGACCTTCTCCGCCTGCCGCTGCGCGAGCGCGGTCGGGGCGTCGTAGGCGCGGAACTTCGCCGCGTTCACGCGCCGCTTGGAACTGGTGGTGCGGAAACGGACACCCTGAATCTGCCTCTCCGGGAGGATCTCCCGGGTCAGCCGGTAGTTCGCGGGCGTGTCCATCTGGCGGGCGAACACCGTCAGGTCGGTGTCGTTCGTGTCCCGCAGGAGGAGCTCGAGAGCCTCCATGGTGATCTCCTCCTTCTACCGGTAGTGGATGTTGACGCCGGGCGCGGTGCTGGCGACGTCGGTCGGGTCGAACGGGATCGGGCACTTGTCGGCGAAGACCTCGCCGTGCCACAGCAGCGCCCCGGCGGCCTTGGTGGACCCGGGGTTGAAGCTGATCTGGGAGACCAGGAACCCGGCGAGGGCCTCGGTACCGTCGGAGGCGGAGGCGCCGCCGCCGGCGGTGGCCGTGGCGATGTTGACGGCGGGGCTGGTACCGCCGGTAAGGCTGGCCGCCGAGGCGGTCATCTGGGCGACGTCGTCGCTGAGGTACTGGCCGCCGAACGTCACGGACATGGCCGTGCCGGGGTGCGGGCCGCCGGAGACGGCGACGTCACCGACGTTGATGTTGGACAGGGCCTCCAGCGCCGTCTTCACCTGCGCGGCGGTGGCGTTGTAGGGGATGCCGGCGGTGGTCTGCCCGCTGAAGGTCAGCGTGTAGGTGCCGCCGGTCGGGCCGCCGGTGATGGTGACGGTCTGGACCTCGCTGCGCGGCCCCGCGTAGGGGGCGTACAGGCCGGACGCGGTGACCTTGCCGAGGGGGATGCCGGACTTCATGACGTTGCGGCCCTGGAGCATCGGGTTCGCGGAGGTCACGTAGTGGGCGCCCTCGCTGAACTTGGTCAGGTCGAGGGTGATGGTGTTGGTGTCCTGGACTCCTACCAGGGACGCGAGCCACGGCCGGTCGGCGGTGACGCTGTCCGTGTAGGAGTACGGCTGGAAGTCGTTCACTGCCTTCTCCTGGTGAACTGCGGTGTGCGGTGACTGCTGCACCCCTGCGGGGTGTGCGTCCACGAGGAGAAGGGCGTGGTCCCAGGCCCTGACCCGGGCGGGTCGGGGAGGCTTGTGCTAGGCGGCGTCGCGTCGGTGTCCGCGGATGCGGGCCATTTCGAGGCCGCGGCTTCCGGGCTTGGCGGGGGGTGCCTGGCGGGGCGGGGGCCCGCCGGCGGGGGATCCGCCCGGGATGGGCGGCATGCTGCTGGCCGGGGCGGTGGCGGGGGCGGCACCGAACAGGGCCGCGCGCCGGTCCTTGAGGGCTTCGGCGGCGGTGCGGACCGTGGTCTCGTCGGCGTCGGGGGTGTCGCGGAGGTCGCGTTCGAGGAGAGCGAGGGCGTCCTCGAGGTCGCTGCCGGTCGCGCCGAGCTGCGCGAGGACGCTGGTACGGATCGCGGCCCGCTCCCGGGCGACGGCGGCCGCCTCACGGGAGGTCAGTTCCTGCTCGCGGGTGTCGAGTTCCTGCCGGCGGCGTTCTTCCTCGGTCATGGCGTCCTGCTGTGCCTTGCGGGCGGTGGCCACGAACGTCTTGACGTCGTCGGGGTTGGTGAAGCCGAGTTCCTTGGCGAGGTCCTCGAGGGCCTGGCGGGCGCCGGCCCGCTGCCCTTGGGCCTTCTCTTTGGCGGCGATGCGGTCTAGGTCGTCCTGGGTGAACTGGCCGCTGGCCGGCTGGTTGGGCGGCGGGCCCGGCTTCGGGGCGGGCGCCGGGTCGCTCCCGGCGGGCGGGTCGCCGCCGTCGTTGTAGAACACGGCGAGCGCGCTCAGACCCGTGTAGGGGTGGGCCCAGCCGCGGGCGGCGGCGAGGCCGGGGCGGTGGTGCTGCGCGGGGGCACGCATTGCAGACAGTCCTCCCATAGGACGTTCAGGCCCCGCGCCTAGATCCAAGTTCAGCACAGATCTCACGGCGTGTTCCCCCCTGCCTCTGCTACCTCCAGGCTGCCGTCGTCCTCTCCCTCGTTGGCGGGTGGTTCGCCGGCCGGGGGAAGGACCGGTGCGGGGGCGGCGGACGGGTCGGGTTCGGAGACGGTGACGCCGAGGAACTCGCCGACCAGGCCGGTGTCGCCGGTGGCGTCGGCGAGCATGCGGGCCTGCTCGAACTGGCGGGCCTGGATACGTTCGATCTCCCGCGGCGCGTCCTCGATGGGGAACCCGGCTTCGGTGAGCATCTGCACCGCGGTCTCCAGGGAGAGGACACCGTCCTTGACGCCGGTCGCGGCGAGTTCGAGGACGGACGCCTTGTCGGTGGGCTTGTACGAGCCGAACACGAGCCGGGCAGGCTGCACGGTGACGCCGGCCCAGTCGGGGTGCTGACTGCCGATGTACAGGCGTTGCACCATCTTCAGGAGCAGCGCGTACTTGTGGTCGCGGGCCAGGCGCATGGAAGCGATGAGCGCGTCCAACGGTCCGAGGGAGACGTCCATGGCGTACCCGGACGGGGCCTGCGAGGGGTCGAGGGTGCCGAGGGCGACCGCAGGGAGGCGTGCGACCTTCGCGGCCCGGTCCTCCAGGTCGTGGACGTGGCTGCGGAGTTCGGCGAGGTTCCGGCTGGTGTCCAGGGTCTGCATGCCGCCGCCTTCCCCCAGCTTCAGGAACATGCCGGCCTGGATGGCGTGGACCTCGAGGCGGGAGTCGGCGGCCTTGCCCCATACTCCGACGACGGGGGCGCCGGTGGTCGCGGAGGCTTTCGCAGAGTCGGTGTCGGCGGAGGTCAGCTCGTCGAAGATCTGCAACACCTTGGCCAGGGACGACTGACCCCAGTGCTCCTCCGCGGGCGGGACGGTGTTCGGGAGGTGGATCACCGGGATGAAGTCGATGAGCAGGTCGAGGTGGTCGAGGACCTCCCCGTCGCCGCGGGTCGCGAACGTCGCCGTCTCCGTGGACAGGGAGTCGACGTCGGGGGTGCCCTTGATGTCCTCGAGGATCCAGGTGGCGTCGGTCAGGTAGCAGGTGACGTACGACGGTTCGTCGTTCCACGGGTACTGGCGGGCAATGGCCCCGGTCTCCGGGTAGTACAGGTCGCCCTGGGTAAGCGGCGGCGGAACCTCGGCGTCGGGCTGGTCGGGGTCCGGACCGGTGTTGGGCAGGGGGGCGCGGACGGCGCGGCCCGTCTCGTCGACACCGGACGCGGTCGCGGGCCGGATCCAGTCGAGTTCGTAGGTGATGCGCCGCAGGCGGGCCTTGATGCCGCGGCGTTCGTCGGCGGGGAGTTCCCATGCGAAGTGGACGCGGGTGGGGTAGTCGCCGGCGTCGCCATCCTCGGGCAGGACGGGGAAGTAGAAGCCGGGGTCGTGGACGCGGAGGACGGGCCGGTTCTTCCCGGGTTCCCAGGCGAGCCGGTACACGCCGTCTCCGAGGGTGACGGCCTTGCGTTCGGCCTGCTGGACCCGCATCGGCAACAGTTCCGTCTCCGCCCACGCCCTCAGGAGTTCCTGGACCTTGGCGGCCGTGGTCTCGTCGGGGGTGGGGGTGTCGCTGTCGGTGTCCGCGCCGGCGACGGTGATGGTCTGCTCGCGGCCTAGGACGTGCGACATGACGGTGTCGATGAACATCGCCGGGTCGCCGAACTCGCGTTTGTCGGGGGCGTGGAGGTCGCCGGCGGCTTCGGCGAGTTCGGCGGCCTGGTTGTTGTCGTAGGCGGCGAGGAGCTTGTACGCGGCGAGGCGCTTCTGGTCCTCTTCGGGGACCCACATCTGGTTGGCCTCGGGGAACGCCCGCCGGTTGGGCATGCCGGGGGTTTCGCCGTGGCTGGTGCCGGCGTAGACCGGCTTGTAGTTCAGGTAACTCCAGGCGTGGATGACGACCTCGCGCAGGCCCACCTCTGCTCCTCCACAGACGTTCCCGTCCTGGGACGGGCCCCGCGCCTGTGATCAGGGTACGGGCGGGAACGTGCGGGGGTTCCCCCCCCAATGCTGTTCTTCTCCTCGACCGGGAAAAGTCGGAGGTCCGCCATACGCGCAGCTCAAGGGGTAGGAAATTACACCTCTGGGGATGAAGTTTGGTCGGGGGGCCCTGAGTTGACCACCGTTCTCTATAGAGTGACGGTCAGCGGCTTTTCCAGTGCCTGCGCGCCCCGGCCGGGCGCGGAGGGCATCCAGCCCTCCGGGACGACTGTTCCGGAAGGAGGAACAGTGCTGGAAAACGAACCGCCGGACTACACCCGGTGGGCCTTCTACGTCGCCTGCTTGGACCTGACCGTCCAGCTGGTGACCTGGCTCAACTGGTAGCCCGGCGTCCGCCTCTGGGCCGCCCCGGATATCAGGGGCGGCCCGCTCTATGTCTGACGCAATGCACACGGAGATGCATTGGTCATGCTGGCCAACATACCCACTGCTCGTACTCCCTGCCCAGGGAACACGGATCGATCCACGCAGATGAGGAGTCACGATCACCATCCGTGAACCCTTTCCCGGCTCCAGCTCCGTCAGCGGCGGCCGCGAAGCCGCTGGTCGGCGTAGTGCCGCGCGCCGAGGCCCTCCTGAGCAGGGTCGGCTAGCTCTGTCAGTGCATGCACGGCAGCATCCATGCGGTCTGGAGAGTCCATGCCTGGCAGCCAGGTGACCATCTGGCCTTCCAGTTCAGTGAACTCACCAACGTGGTGGACCTTGCCCTGCTTGTACAGCTGGGCGATGGGTTCGGCGCGGAGGCGTTTGCCCTGCTTGGCGTGTACTTCGATGATCGACGGCATGAGCATGCCGTTGGTCTGGCCCTGCCGGGCGAGTTCCTGCCAGCCCTGGACGACGATCTGCCGGGCCATGTCGCCACCGAAGTTCCGTTCGACCAGGATGGCGTCCGCCTGGCGCTCGATGGCGAGTTTGCAGACTTCCACGCCCCACGTCTCGGCGCCCATGGTGCGGGACAGGTCGTCCAGGACGTACAGGCCGCCGTCGCGGTCGCGGGCGGCGCAGACGAGACCGACTTCGTCGTTGCGGAGGGTGTCGCCGCCGGCGTGGTCGACGGCGACGACGACGCGGGTGGGGGTGATCCCGGGCCAGGCTTCGCGCTTGATTCGATGGCCGGTGATCCATGCCCACTTCCAGACGCCGCCTTCGAGGGGGCGGGGCTTTTGCTGGTAGAGGGCGTACCAGACGCGCTCGCCGACGCTTTCGCGGATGTCGGCGAGTTCGTCGGCGTCGTACTGGTCGGGCCACAGGGGTTCGCCGATGTCGCGGTGCAGGGGGTCGTTGGGGCTGTCGGCGAGGGCGGGCAGGTCGATCTGGAGCCAGCGGTGGGGTTCGTGGGCGAGGAGCCGACCGGATAGATCATCTTCGTGCCAGCGTGTGTTGATCAAAATCAGGGAGGCGCCGGGAGCACGGCGGGTGAAGAACACGGACCGGTACCACTCCCAGACGCGGTCGCGTTGGGCCGGGCTGGCGGCGTCATCGTGGCCCTTGAACGGGTCGTCGATAATACCCAAATTAAAGCCTTTTCCGGTCAAACCACCCCCGACGCCTGCGGTGACCATGCCGCCACGGACGCTGGAGCCGCGCTTCTGCTCGAGGTCGAACCGGTTCGCCGCATGCGAGGCGGGATGCAGCTTGATACCCAGGACGGAGGAGTACTCCTTGAGCTGGTCGCGGACCCAGCGGCCGTGGTCGTCGGCGAGGTCCGCGCCGTAGGAGGCGATCATCACCCGGTGCTCGGGGTGCCGCCGCAGGTACCAGAGCGGCCCCCAGCGTGAAGCACGCTGGCTGTTGTGGGTGGGGATCAGGGACCGGCCGACGAGGTACAGGCTGCCTTCGACCTGTATGCATCGGCCCGGTTCCGGATCGGCAGGTTCGATCTTTGCGAAGCCGATACGGCGCTTGATCTTCCCGGGGTGCTTGACCGCTTTGCGTGGCAGGGTTCCTTGCGGAAGCCCGTCGTGCGGGGTCCAGTCGACAACCCAGCAGCTGCCTCCGTTCAACGGGCGACCGCCCCATATGGACCGCTGGCGTTCGTCGGGGCCGCGCCAGGTGAGGTTGGCTCGGTAGCCGAGGGTGCGGGCAAGGTCGCGGACGCCGTGTGCGAGTTCCTCGGATGCGGACACGAACCGGATACGGCCGTCGCTCCCGAGTGACCCGTCGGTGTCGACGAGGCCGGCCAGCAGGGCACGACGCTGCTGTTCGGAAGCAATGAGGTAGTCCTGCGGGATGTGCTTGTGGTCGAGTACGCCGGCTGTTCTTAGGGGGGCCCGCAGGCCCTTGATGTACTGGTAGTGGACGCCGGTGTTGGGGTGGACCCAGCGGGCGCCCAGCGTGTACGGGATGCGGCTCGCGATGTGGTCGACGTCCTCTGCCGTGCCGCAGTACGAGGTCTTCCCTGTCGTACCGTCACCCAGCCATACCCCGAGGGTGTAGGGGTCTACAGGGAGATCTGCGTCGGGGTTCTGGAGCGCCTCGATCGGCGGGAGCTGGAACCGGTAGCGGCCGCCGCGGCGGCCCTGTGGCCCGGAGTGCAGTTTCTGCGTCGCCAGGTACCGAGTCTCAACGGTTCGCCACCTTCTTGGAGCGCGGTCGTACACCACCCATTCGTGGTTGGGGTGGACCAGTACGGACTCGCCATCGCTGAACGTCACGCGCAGCTTCTCGTTGGACGGCTCGGAGACCCATTCGACCGCTACCGGCTTCCCGGTGGGGGCATACACATAGTCGCCGACCTGGAGGTCACCGTGACGCTTCCATCCTTCGGTGGTCAGCACCGGCTCTGAGTCCGCGACCTGCTTCCCGTGCCTTGGCGGGCAGGTCAGCATCACCTGGAGGCGTTCACCTGCGGCGATGCGCCGGAAAGCGCTGTCAATCATGTCCAGGTGAGCGGCCTGCTTCTCCCGGCGCTCCGTGAGGACCGCGGCCAGGGCGCCCGGGGACCGGTCCATGGCCATCTGGCGTTCGATGCCGGCGAGCTTGGCGCGGGTTTCTGGGCGGGCTCGGGCGATGACGCGGCGCCGCTGGTCCGCGGGGAGGCTGCGGTAGCGGGCTTCTGCTGCGGCCTGACGGTCAGGTGCTGTCGTCATCGTCGTCCTCGTCGTCCAGGTCCTCCTCTTCGTCTTCGTCGTCTTCGTCGAGGTCGGCGTCGGGGTCGATGGCGGGGATCTCGGCGTTGTCCCGGTCGGAGATGTCGATGAGGGCCATGACTTCGGCTGCTTCACCGCTGGAGAACGGGATCGCTCCGCCGTCGGGTCCGCTGATCTCGGTGCGGACCGGGATCTTGAGGCCGAACAGTTCAGTGATGTCGGCGATGTACTTCCGGGCTTGCTCGCCGGCCTTGAGGTCTCCGTTGCTGGCGTCGTCCCACACGCCGCGCAGGAGCTGCTCGAGCCGGGCGCCCTGGACGAAGCGGTACAGCTCGGCGTCTTCTACCTCCATCTCGCGGGCCTTCTTGATGCCGCGGGAGAGGTCTGACCGTGCTGTGGCGGGGCTGATGTTGAAGTGCTCGGCGATCTGGGCTGCGGTACGGCCCTGGATCTTCATGATGAGCATCTCGCTGCGCCGTTGGGCGACGAGTGCTCGTTTTGCTCTGGAGGGTGGCATGGCGGTGGGGCTCCCGCTCGTGTGTGGTTGTCGGCCCCGCGCCTTGTATGGATGATCGCGGATTTCGGGGCGGGTGTTGCCCCTTGGGTGTGGGTGGGCCCCACAGCCGGGGGGTGGGCTGTGGGGCCGGGGGTGTGCGTGTCGGCCTGGTTGGGCGCGGGGACACCGGTCCAGGCCGACACCTTTGATGCTGCCGTACATTTCGCGGTTTGTCTGAGGCTGCCTTCCCCCCTGGTGTGCGTGAGCCCCCGGCGGTGGGTCCGGGGGCTGGTCGCTTCGGTCGCTGGGCCTACCTGGGGAGTTGGTTGCGGGTGTGGGCCCACACGCCGCGGGTGGTGGTGTTCACGGTCCGCTGGTCCTGGATGACGGTGCCGCTGTAGTGCTGGTGGATGACGGGCGGGGCGGCCTGGACGGCTTCCTTGGCGCGGCGGACGAGGCGGGTCAGGGCGAAGATCGGGACGGCGAGGCCGATGGGGGCGCAGGCTCCGACGGCGAGGGCTACGGGGTCTGCGTTGCCGAGGACGTAGATGACGAGGGCGGTGGCGCCGCCGAGGGGGATTGAGGCGACGCCGGCGGAGAGGATGAGGGCGCTGGCGTCGGTGGCCCGCTGGGACATGGGGGTGCGGCCGGGCTGGGCGATGGGGAGCGCGTTGCCGATGGCGGGCACGGGCGTCTCGTCTCGGAAGCGGGTGGGGGCGGGAAGCGCGGGGCGTTTGGCAGCGGCGAGGGCGTCCTCGATGTCGGCGAGGAAGGCGACGGCGGCCGGCGTGGGGGTGGGCTGCCCGGTCTTGAGGGCGGGGATCTGATCCGGGTCGGGAAGGCTGGCGTTCATGGGGTGGAGTTCCTTTGGGGGCGGCGGGCGGCGTGGGTGGAGATGCAGAACGCCCCCGGGTACGACCCGGGGGCGTTCCTGGTCGCTGGTGGTTCAGTCGTCGTCGGTGTCCGAGACGTTCTTCTGGTTCTCGGCGAAGTAGATCGCCGCGAAGCGCACGGCTGCGTTCTCGCTGAGTCCGGCCTTTTGCAGGCTGGTGATCAGCTCAGCCATGTGGGCCATCGCCTCGTCCATCGGCGTCATCTTCAGATCCGGGAACTCGTCCATTGGGAACCTCACCGCTGTTGGTTGCCGCGTAGGTTCCATCATCGCCCTTCACGAGCTTGTCTTGCAGCCCCAGGCGGGCGCAGAGGTCACGGAAGGTGCGGTCGGACTTGTCGTAGCCGGCCTTGACCATGAGGGGGTACACCTCGGAGGGCTTGGCGGGCTTCCCGAGGGAGGTGAACAGTTCGACGGCGAGCTGGTCGTGGGTCTTGGGGGTGACGCGGGTCTTGGCGAGTTCGATCGCGGCGTCCTGGGCGGCGACCCGCTCGAGTTCCTCTTCGTCGAGCATGGCCTCGGTGAGGCGGGGGATTTCGGTGGCGGCGCCGCGGGCTTCGACGGGGTAGCCGTCGTCGTCGACTGCGTTGCCGAGGAGGACGTCGACCGGTGTGGGCTTGGGCCAGGACTGGTAGAGCTCCCACACGGCTTCGTGCATGCGGTCGGGTCCGACGTTGCCGTAGGCGTCGCCGCGGAGGTTGGGGATGCAGCGGGCCCAGCGCTGGCCGTAGGCGAGGCCGGCGGCGCGGGCGGAGACTTCGTCGAGGGTGGGGCGGCTGCTGGACAGCTGGCGGGCGGCGTCCATGAACAGGGTCTGCATGCGCTGGTGGTCGCTGCTGTCCGTGTTGAAGGCTTCGGCCATGGTGGCGTAGGCCTTGGCGGGGGCGGGCTGGAAGGGGCCCTTGGTGGCGCTCATGTAGACGACGGTGCCGGGGTCGGTGAAGATCGCCATGTCGGGGGCGCCGTAGCCGGGGAACAGCATGTCGAGCTCGGATGCGTTGTTGGTGCGGAGCCCGATACGGCCGGGGGTGAGTTCGTCCATGGCGGCGGTGATGTAGTCGCGGGTGGCGCGCAGGCCGGTGTTGGAGACGCGGACGTTGACGGAGCGGCCTTCTTCGATGATGAAGTCGATGCCGTCGAGGACGTCGTCGGGCATGGACTTGGTCTCGTCGATGCGGATGTGGATGGCGGGGATTTCGGGGCGGGCGGGCAGGTTGTCGATGTCCTCGTCTTCGAGGAGGTCGGAGTATTCGGTCTTCCGGGCGGCGATGATCTGGCGGGCGGCGCGGACCATGAGGCGGCATTCGTCTTCGGTGGTGGCGGGCCAGTCGATGAGGGGGACGCCGATGCCGTGCCGCAGGTAGGGGTTGATGAAGACGGCGGACATTTTCGCGGAGGTGTCCATGTCCCAGACGAGGGCGTCGATGCAGCGGGTCAGGCCGAGACCGAGAGTCTTCATGAGGGCGGTTTTGCCGGAGCCCTGGGCGCCGATCGCGATGAACCCTTCGTCCTTGAGGTTGAGGGCTGCTTCCTGACCGGTGCCGATGACGCCGAACCCGACGGGCTTGTTGATGCTGGTGGGGGCGAGGCTGGGGTAGGGGATGGCGCCGGCCATCATGTTCTTGCGGGTGATGGCGATGAACACGACGTTGCGGGGGATTTCGGGGCCGCCGGCGGAGAAGGAGACGCCTCCGCCCTTGGGGAGGTGGAGGGCGCCGGCGAGTTCGGCTTCGTAGCCGCGGAGGGCGTCGATGTTGAGGTGGGCGGGGAGGGTGACCTTGACGGTTTCGCCGGCTCCGGACGGCCAGCGGTCGACGATGGGGTCTGCGACGGCGTTTTCGATGCCGCAGATGTCGTAGAGGAGCTGCGCCCAGCCCTGCTGCGCTTTGGCGATCTGTTCGCCGTCGGCGAGACGCCGGTCGAGTTCGGCTTCGGCTTCGCGGGTTTCTTCGCCCCACTTGTCCATGCCGATGTTCACGGCGGCGCCGGTCCCCCAGATGGTGGTGCCGATTGCCATGGTGGTGAGGGTGGGCTGGGTAGCGAGGGCGTAGGACAGCCAGCCGGTGGTGGCCAGCCAGGTCGTGGCGCGGGCGACGAGGACGCGCCGCCAGGAGCCGCGGGCCTTCTCGTAGAGGACGGCTGCGCCGGTGCAGAGGACGCCGGTGGCGGCTCCGGCCTGCCAGGGGATGTCGGCGAGGGGGGCGACGAGGGCGCTGGCGCAGGCGAGTTCGGCGCCCCAGGAGGTGAGGCGGCCGGGGGTGACGGCGTCGCGGCTGAAGTCCCAGCGCTTCTCTGCGGGGGTGATCGTTTCGAGGGTGGTGGGGGTGTCGGTGCTGGTCTTGGGCATGGGTCTCTCCTTCCTGGGGGTGAGGGTTTAGCCGTTGTGGCCGGTGTTGACGTCCCATTTGCGCTCCGAGAGCGCTCCCTTTCGGGGCTTGGCGTTGAGCTTGAGTTCGCGGGCGTGGGCCCGCTGGGCTGCCTTGATGGCCTTGCGGAGTTCGGCGGAAATGTTCTTCACCTTGCCCGCGGTCGCGAGGACGGTGTCGTCGACGACGGTCTCGGTGGGCCAGGAACGGGTCATCCGCCGGTACAGCTTGGTGACGGAGTCGGCGACGACCTCGACTCCCTGGGCGGCTCCGGCGACCTCGGACAGGCAGTTGACCATGTGGCCGCGGTCGAATCCCTTCATGAGGTTGACGAGCTTCTTGGTGGAGGCGCCGGACGCGGGGACGAGCTTGCCCCCGCCGCCGTTGCTGCTGGCGCCGGCGGGCAGGGCGAGACGCTTCTGCCCAGAGGAGGTGATGGCGGCGCGGAGCTTCGCGGCATCGAGGGTGCCGGCGGCGTTGCGGATGTTCCACCGCTCCTCGCCGAGGCGGGGCGCCATCACGCGGGCGATGTCCTCGCGGTGGGCCTGGACGAAGACGACGAGGATGGTGTCGGCCATGCGGGCGGCGGTGATCGCGGACACGGCGGCGGCGTTGAGATGCTTGATGACGGACGGGTGGAGGGGGGCGGTCTTCTGGAGGGCGTTCGCGGCTTCGCGGACGGCGAGGGCTAGGTTGCGGCACATGTCGGGGATTCCGGCGAGTTCGATGACGTGGTCGGCCATGTCGGCGTCCGCGTCGTGGTGGAGGCCGTTCGCGAGCTGCTCGGCCATGGCGACGAGGAGCCGGTAGGAGAGGGCGCCTCGTACGTCGATCTGGCGTGCGACTGCGGCGCCGGTGGTGGTGGTTCCTGCGGGCTGGGTGGTGGCGACGGGGTAGGTCACGGGGGTGCTCCTTCGCTGCTCTGTGGATGCCGCGAGCGCGAGCATCTGTTCCTGCCGACCGAGTTCGTAGTCGATCCGCTGGTTCTCGTAGCGGATCCGTTCGGCCTTGACCTTGATGGGGTCGCCCATGGTGCCGTCGCGGGCTGCGTCTCGTTCGGCCTGCTTGCCGGCTGCGATGGCCTGCTGGCGGCGCTTCTTCTCCCGCTTGGCTTTGACGAGGGCGATGCGGTCCTCGTCGATGACTTCGCCGTCGATGACGTCGTCCGGGGCCCGGTCGGGCTTCGGGGGGAAGTCGTCGTCGACCAGTTCGGCGTCGAAGATCTCCTCTCCGGTGTGACCGCCGGTGTTGGGGGTGATGGGGGCAAGTCCGTCGCGGGCGGTGGACGTGGTGGTGTCGCCGCCACGGTTCTTCTGGTGCCGCCCCTTGCGGTCGGTGTTCGTCTTGGGGGTCTTGTCCTTGTGGCCGCGTCCGCGCCAGCGCCGGTCGTCGGGGTAGTCCCTGCGGTGGTCCTTGCGGTTCTTCGGCGTCCTCTGGTCCTTGGCCGTCTTCCCGGTGCGGTCGGTGCCGTGCTGGTCCTTGCCCGGCTTCGGCGTCTTGTCCTTGGTGCTGCGGTTCTTGAGCTTGTCGGCGATGCTCTTGCCGGCCTTGGACAGCTTGTCGGCGACGGGGTCCTTGACCTTGGGCTTGCGGTTCTTCCCTCCGTTACCGAGGCCGGTGCCGCCGCCTGCTCCGTTGCCGTGACCCTTTCCGCGGCCGGGGCCGCGGGGGGTCTTGTGACGGCCGGCGCCGCCCCCGCCGCTGCTGGGGGACTTGTGCCGGCCGCCCTGGCCACCACCGGAGCCGTTGCCACGCCCGCGGCCGCCGCCACTGCCCCCTGATCCGCTGCGGTCCTTGCCGGACTTGCCGCCGTTGGAGTTGCTGTCGGACCCGCTTTCGTTGGTGTTGTCGTCGTGCTCGCGGCGGCGGGCCCGCCACATGGAGGCGGCGATGAGGACGGGCAGTGCGGTGCCTCCGACGACCGCTCCGAAGGGGCCGGCGACGAGGAATCCGATGCCGATCGCCGCGGTTTCGCCGCTCACGCTGTGTGAGATCGCGGCGTATCCATTTCGGAGCGTGTTGTCGTTCTTGTTCTGGTTTGTTCGGGGGGCGGGGCGGGGCGGGGAAGGGTTGCGGGGCTGCTGGACGACCACGAGGGGGCCCTGGCTGGTGTTTCCGCTTCCGCCCCGCCCCGCCCCGCCGCCACTGGCGTCACTGAGCGTAGCGGCGTTGGTGTGGTTCGGAGGGGTCGGATCGAGGGAGAACGTGGTGTCTGCGCTCACCTCCTTCACTTCCTTTCGCTGGCGTCGGGGGCGGTCTGAACGGGTCGGCTGGTTCGGGCCGGGGCCGCGGGCGGGGTGGCCGCCTGCTGCACGCGGGGGCAAGTCGTCGGCACGTCAATCTCCTCAGGCGTGGCTCAGGTCGTGGCCGTTGAGGCGCTGGACAGGAACGTCACCGGTCTCACGGAGGATCTGCATGGCCCGCTTCCGACGGCCGGATGCCGTGGCGGTGGACACTCCGAAGGCCTCCTCAATCCGGGCGAGGGTGATGACGTCCACGCCCTCCTCGCGGATCATTTCGGCGACCTTCCGGGCCTCCCTTTCAACCGGGCTCAAGCGGGCTTCAGCCTCGACTTCGGCGGCCTTCAGCTGGTCCTGTGCGGCCTTCAGGCGAGCCGCTTCGGCGGCGGCGGCGGCGAGGGCGGCCTGCTTCTCCAGGGCCTTCGCGTCGGCTTCCGCTTGTACCTTCTTCGTGCGGGCTTCAGTAGCCTTCAGGTCGGCTTCGGCCTTCTTCGCCTGGTCTTCAGCGGCGGCCCTGGACGCCTTGGCTGCGGCTGCTTCGGCTTCCTGCTTGCGGCGCTGCTCCTCGGCGGTGTCGGCTGCCTGGCGGGCGGCGGCTTCAATCTCTTCGCGGCGGGTTTCAATGGCGGTGGCGCGGGCTTCAACGGCCTGCTGCTGCTCCAGTCGCTGCTTCTCGGCGACCCAGGTGAGCTGGTCCTTCTCTCGCTGGCGGGCTCGCTCGTCCTCGCGTGCCTGTTCCTCGGCTTCGAGTTCCTTGACGCGGGCTTCGGCTTCGGCGGCGAGGCGCTTGATCTCGGCTTCGGCTTCGGCTTGGCGGACCTGAAGGCCTGCTTCGGCCTGCTGAACGGCTACTGAAGCGGTGGCGTCGGCTTCGGCCTTGGCTGCCTTGAGGTCTCCGGCGGCACGTACCTGCGCGGCTTCGGCCTGAAGCTCTGCGGTACGAACCTTGGATTCCGCTTCAATCTTCTGAAGGCGGTTCTCGGCGCGCTGAAGGTCCCTCTGCTGGGCTCGAAGCTCGTCCGCGGTCTCCTGCCGGGCGGGCTCGCCGAGGGCCTCTTCAAGGGTCATGCCGTAGCCGAGGAGCCGCAGCGGCTGAAGCTTCTCTTCGGGGGACTTGAAACGCCACAGCCGGCCGTGAACCTGGCGGAGGGTGGACCTGTAGACCATGCGCTGCCGGTCGCGTTCGAGGGCGTCGGTGTAGGAGGGGATCTCCCACGTCTTCATGAGCCGGTTGATGCGGGCGGAGGAGATGGGGTGGTGGATCCAGCGTGCGAGGCGGATGCGGTCCATTTCGCGGCGTCCCTTGAGCCGGCCGATGTGGGCGGCGTACAGGTGGGCGGCGATTTCGGAGAGGACGACCCAGAGGGCGGCGAGCGCGGCGTGTCCGAGCTTGCCTTCGAGGGTGGCTCCGGTCTGCCAGTTCAGGACGATGGTGACGATGGTGAGGACGCGGGGGACCCACTTGACCCAGGCGAGGGGTCGTTCGGCTTTGACGAGGAGGAGGTTGACGACGGAGAAGGTGAGGATGCCGAGGTCGACTCCGACGGGGAGCATCCAGGCTTGGCTGCCCCAATTCCAGCCGCCGCGGGTGATGGGGGCGGCGGCTTTCTGTTCGAGGGCGCGGTAGGAGGAGGCGAGGCCGAGGGAGCCGACTCCGATGCCTGAGGCGATGCCGGCGCGCAGCAGCCACTTCTCGCCGCGGGACCAGGTGGGGTTGGTGTTCATGGCCTCTCCTTTCTGCTGCTGCTCGGTGGTCATGGGATCGGGTTCCTTCCGGGTGTCGGTGGGGGCGACGGCGGTTCAGGCGGTGGGCTTGGGCATGGCCCGGCAGGCGGCCGCGTGCTCGTTGGCGTTGCCGCGGGCGTAGGAGATCGCGGAATGGGAGGCGCGGTTGTAGTCGCAGCCCTGGCAGAGGATGCCGAGGCGGTCGCGGAGGACGTGGACTTCGGCGCCGCCGTGGGTCTGAAAGCGCATGAGGATGTCGGACGCGCCCTCGGGTGCGGTCTCGGGCATCGGGGTGTCCTTTCGGCGGGTGAGGAAGGTGAGCATCGGGTCGGGTCCTTCCGGTTCAGGCGGCGGTGGTGTGGTCGTTCTTGGTGCGCTGCGTCTTGAGGCGGGCGAGGAGGTCGTGGGCGGGCTGGGGGGTCGCCGGGGGGGGCGGGTGACGGTCAGTCGCTGAGGGAGGCGCGCACGTCGTTGGGGGTGATCAGTGAGTTGATGTGGAATCCAGGCCCGATGCCGTTGATCGAGAAGCCGGTGGCGTACACCTGGGCTTGAGCGTTGCGGTCGATGCGGGCGAGTTCGTTGAGGAGGTCCGCTATGCGCTGGCCGATCTCTTGGGCGAGGAGCGCCTTCTTGAGCCATTCGGCTTCAGGGATGTTGGTCATCGGGGCTCTCCTGGTTGCGGGTCGGGGTCAGGCGGCGGTGGTGAGGTTGGACGGGTCGGTGGGCGGGGTGTAGGCGTCGATTTCGGCGAGGTTGATCTCGGTTTCGAAGTCGGCGGCCGTCCAGTCGGTGCTGTCGTTGCCGTGGGCCTGGGCGAACTCGGGTCCGGTCATCGGATGGCCTCCTTCGCCGGCGAGACCTTGACGGCCGCGGTGTCCTGCTCGGCGGGCAGGAGGGCGGTGGCGGCCTCGCCGATGAGGGTGCTGAGGATGCCTTCGACGGTGAGGGTGAAGACGAGTACGACGACGATGCCGAGGGCGGTGGGCTGGCCGAGGAGTTCGTAGAGGCCGACGCCGGCGCCGAGGGTTCCGCCGTAGTAGGTGATGTTGGCGAGGGTCTTGATGGCGTTGGTCTTGATCCTGGTGCGGCGGCTGGTCTTGTCGACTTCCGGGGTGTTGTGGCGGCGGAAGTTGGTTGCGGCGGCCCAGAGGGCGTAGCAGCGGGCGGTGTGGCGCTCGCCGGTGTGCTGGTCCATGTCCTGTCCTTCCGGTGCTGGGCGGGTCGGGTGGTCGCTGGTCGTGCTGGGCGCCGATCGCCGTGGGGGTGGTCGGCGATCGGCTTCCGGCAGGGCCAGAGGGGTGGGGCCCGGCCGTGTCGGCTCGGACCGGGCCCCGGTCGTGGTGGTCAGTCGCCGTAGTTCTCGGGGAGGCCGTGGCGGCGCAGCCATTCGCCCTCGTAGTCGTTGCGGCCGACGGCTTGGAAGGTGGCGCGGGCGTCGTTGACCTCGTCGTCGGTCATCTGGGTGGAGGTCTTGTTCGCCCAGCTCTTGCCGGTCAGGTTGGGCCAGCGGTCAGCGGATCCCATGGGCGGTGGTCCTTTCGGGTGAGTATCGGGTTGGGGTTGGTGTTGGTCAGTCGCCGACCATGTCGCGGTACTCGTCGGTCATCTCGGGGACGATCCGCAGGAGGGCAGCCGCGCGGAGCAGGAACGGCTCCTTGTCGGCGCCGTTGACCTCGGCGGCCTGGCCGAGGAGGGTGCTCGCGGAGTGGAGGTCGTCGGATCCGTTGACCTCGGCCATGTTGAAGTTCTCGGCGGCGTAGGTCAGGTGTCGGGTGAACTCGGCGAGGCCGGTGGCGGGGGTGGTCATCTCGGCGACGTAGGCGATGTTGCTGGCGTGCTTGCAGATGAGGCTGTCGATCGTGATCGTGGCGGTGGCCATGGTGTGGTCCTTTCAGCTGCCGTCGATGGCTGCGCTGGTGTCGGAGGCGGTCTGATGCAACTTGGGGTCGGTGAGGGCGTAGCAGGCGCGTTCGCCGGCGAGGCGGGCTTCCTTCTGCCGGTCGAGGGGCAGTCCGCGGAGGCCGGGGTTCGACTCGGCGTCGGCGAGGCGGGCGATGAGGAGGCCGATCGCGGAGATGACGTTGGTGCCGTCGGAGGCTCCGGCCAGCGTGGCGATCAGGGTTTGAGTGCGGTCGGCGGTGTGCCGGGAAAGGGCGAGGAGTCGGATCCCGGCGAGGATCTGGTCGATGCCCGCGTCCTGGACGGTGGCCAGGTCCTCCAGGAGGCCGGCGAGGTCGTGGTCGAGGGCGGGGACGGCGTTGTCGGCGGTGTGAACGTGCATCACAGCTCCCCGTCCCACTCGCCGGTGACCAGCTGCTCGTAGGCGTTCATGGACTCGTGCGGGTCCGGGCTGGAGAAGACGTCGGCCAGGTAGTCCTGCGGGTCGATGACGAGGAACAGGTCGGTGACGTCGGCGTACAGGTCGGGGTAGCACTGGGCAACCGCGGCGGCGGAGAACTCCCCTGAGGGGATCTGCTCGTGGTTCATCGCTCGCCACCTCCGATCAGGCGCAGGGCCGGGCGGCCGGTGAGGCGGGCGTGCTTGGCGCGGAGGTCGTCACCGCGGACGACTGTGGCGTCGGCGACACCGCGCAGGTTGATGGGGTCGAGGTCGACGTAGCCGAGGTCGAGTCCGCCGTCCGTGAGGAGGGTGGCGGTGATCCGCAGCTGTCCGAGGTCGATTCCGGGGGCGGGCTTGAAGACGGGCAGGGCCTGGAGGCTGGCGAGGAACGCGAGGCCGGCCTGCTCGGCGTACTGCCGGTGGTTGGTGTGCATCACCGGGCACCTCCTCGGACGATCACGAGGAAGGCGTCGGTGTGGATGTCCATGACGACCTCGGCGGGCTGGCCGGCGCTGCGCCGGTCGGCGGCGAACTCTTCGGCGGGCCAGGAGCCGCGGGGGCTGCCGGCGGGGAAACGCTCCAGGACCGTGCGGTCGGCGTTCGCGGCCATCACAGCGCCTCCCACTGGAGGTCGCTGACGGCCATCACGTCGGTCAGGCACAGCTTGCCGAGCGCCTTCGTGGTGAGGTTCTTGGCCTGTGCGCCCTCCCACACCAGCTTCGGCGACACGGCGCCGACGAGGGTCTGGAGGGGGCCGTCGCAGAACAGGGCCATGAGGGCGGCGTTGTCGGCGCGGCGGGCGCCGATCTCGCGGCCGGCGGCGAGGGCCGCCTCGTAGGTTGGGTAGGCGACGCTGCTGGTCTCGGTGGTGGCGTCGGTGGTGGCGGCCTGCCGGAGCGCGTCGGCGTCCAGCATCCGCTGCTCGATACGGGCGATGCGCGCCTGGGCGTCGGTCTCAGACTCGTGGTCCTCGATCAGGCCGGCCGGGCTGGTGTGCGTGGTGGTGGGGGTACTGGTGGGCGGTGCCTGTGCAATCCTGTTCATGCGGATCGCGCCTCCTGTTGCGGCAGGTGGTTGGTCTGCAACCCGACCCCTGGTGTGCAACCACCAGGGGTCTTCCTGCTTCTAGGATCAGGATCTAGTCCTAGCCCTAGGAGCGAGTGGCTTGATGCAATATTCCTAGGACTAGACTTGCATGTCAAGCTAGAAACCCAATATTCTTGGGACTAGACGAAAGGAGGTGACCGGATGCCGAGGTACCGCGAGATCGCCGACGAGCTACGTGCGGAGATCGAACGTGGCGACCTCCCGCCGGGGAGCAAGCTGGACCACACGACGGACCTGATGGCCAGGTTCGACGCTTCCAAGAGCACCGTCCGCTCTGCGGTCGCTGTTCTGGCGCAAGAGGGCCTGGTAGTCGCACGCAGGCGGTACGGAACGGTTGTCCGCGATCGACGAACGGTTCGTATCCCCCTCAGCCGCTACCAGGGGTCCCACGACTCCGACGGACGGCACGGCCCCTTCGAAGCCGCGTGCGCGGCCCAGGGGTTGAACGGCGTCATGAAGACCGTGTCGGTGGAGCGCGTCCAGGATCCTGACGTGGCTGCCCTGCTCGGACTGAACTCGACAGACGAGACGGTCTGCCGGCGGCGCGAGGCGCTGATAGAGGACCAGGTCGTGCAGCTTCAGTACGCCTGGTATCCCCTGGACGTCGCCGAGGCCGCTGGACTGGACCAGCCAGGCAAGATCGAGGGCGGCGTGTACCGCGCTCTTCGTTCTGCCGGCCTGGAGGCCGTCGAGGCTGACGAGCGGGTCGTGGCGCGCATGCCGACCAAGGAACAGGCTGAGCAGCTGGGCTCGGGTTCTTCAGTGCCCGTGCTCACGATCGAAAGGATCAGCAGAGACGCCACCGGTCGACCGCTGGAGCTGCTACGTGTAGTGGCAGCAGGCGACCGTCTAGAGCTGGCCTACGACGCACTGCCTCTACCAGGAAGTGAGCGAGCATGAACGATTCGGACGATGCCCTCCGCGCTGCGGAGGAGCGGTTCGATGAGGCTGGCGCGCAGCTTGACCGCCTCCAGTTGGTGGCGAAGCTGTGCGAGAAGGAGGGCCTGGCGTACGCCTCGCTCACCGACGACCACCTCGGGCCGATGCTGGTGACCTACCAGCACAAGCCGATCGGTCAGGTTCACACGACGAGCCCTTCGGCTCTGAGGGACTGGCACGCCAGGCCGTACACGGCCGACGGCTCGCTGGGTGACGCGCATGGCCCGTACGTGAATGCGCGCGCCGCAGCAGCCTCGCTGCTTCCTGGCCGCCAGGAAGCGCAACCCAAACCGGAGCACTCCGGTTGACCACTTGAGAGGCATTTGGTGCCCCTCGTAACAACTAGTACGGCCGACCACCCCGCAAGGGAGCGGCCGGCCGCCCTACCGACGCTGACCTGCGAAATCTCCGTCGGTAGGGAATCCCCGCTAAGGAGATCCACCGTGAGCCTACTCGCATTCTCGCGCTGGGCCGAAGAATCTGTCAGAGGTGTGGTCCAGTGACCCACAACCTCCCTCCCTTCGTCACGTTCACGTCCGGCGCCGCCCTACTCATGGAACTCGGCCTGGTCGACGAGATCACCCCCGACGGCCTCCGCTACCACGCCCGAAGCAACCCGGACTGGTGGCGCTTCGGCGACCGCGAGGACCAAATGCCGTACGTGATGGCGGGCACGACCCGAACGATGGAGACGGGCGTGTTCATCGAGATGTTCAAGGACGGGCCTCGCCGCGGAGGACGCGGACGGAAGTAGCCCAGGTCGCGTCTCCGACCGCCGTGATCGCAGCCACGGCCCGGAGAAGCAGAACGGCCGGCGGGAGGTCGCAGCAACCCCGCACCGGCCGTCAAGCACAACCAGCGGATTGGAGTCCGCTCGGTTTCGGAAGCTTCACCCTGCATAGAAGTGAGGTGCTCCTAAGTGAGGAGCGTACCGGTTCACCCCGGCATCACGGCAAGAGGCCCCCGAGTGATCCTCCGTACGGAGGTGTGGGCATGAGCCTCCTGCCGATCCTGTGGGCCCTGAAGACGGCCCCGGTCATCGACGCTGAAGAGCGCGCCATCCTCGTCACCCTGGCCGAGAGTGCCTGGTCGGACGGCACGGACGCGTTCCCGTCGAAGAAGACCATCGCGGACATCGCGAAGATCGACCCCAAGACCGTGCAGCGCCGGCTGAAGACCCTGGTGACGCGCGGGCTGATCGCGCGGGGCAATCAGGCGGCGGCCGCGTACATCCCGGAGCACTTCCGGCCGACGGTGTACGACCTGATGATCCCGTACTCGTGGTTCCCGGACATCGTCCAGGTCAACGAGGAGCGCAGGGGCAAGGGGAAGCCGCCTCTGACGCCCTTCGATCGTCCGGACCTCTCTGAGGCGCCGCCGCGGAAGCAGCGCGCGGACAAGGGCAAGCCCCGGAAGAAGCGGCAGGATGGGGTGGGGTCTACAAGTCCCCAGGGGGAGGACTCAGAGTCCCCTGGGCAAACCGGGCAGGGGGTGGGGTCTACAAGTCCAGGGGGTGGGGACTACAAGTCCCAGAGGGGGGGTCTGCAAGACCCCCAACCCTCCCCTACTAACCCTCGCCGGGACACTCCCCGTCCTTCCGTCCCCGCCGACTCGGCAGCAGCAGCGGATGGAGGGACGGACGGGGCGAAGGTCCCCAGTCAGATCAGCAGGAACCCCGGCGTCGACCTGTTGACGGCGATCGGCAACGAGAAGCCGGAGTTCCTCCTCACCGGCAAGCCGCTGGTAGATCAGGGCAGGGCAGTGGCTGGAATGCTGCTGGAAGGCTGGTCGCCTGAGCAGCTGCGGCAGGTGATCGCAGGACGTCCGCTCCCGGAGCAGATCACGACGACCGTCGGCGCCCTCGTTGCCAGCCGCCTGCGGCAGGCTCTGGCCGGCCCGGTACCGGAGACCGTGGGGGACGGCACGTACATGCAGCCGCTGTCAGTAGGCGTTGCTACGCTCCCGCGACCCACGGTGCACCCCATGCAGAACTGCAACCGCTGCGATCACGCCTTTCGGGCTCCTGAGCCGGGCCTGTGCCGACCCTGCCGAGAGGAAACACCTCATGCCCAGTAGCTTCACAATGGACCTGAACGTTGCTGGTCATCGCATAGAGAAGGTTGCGATGACCTGGGGGCTGGTTCAGGCTGGCGATCAGCGAGTCACCGCTGCCAGCTACGGCACAGACATCGAGGTGCCCGCGGTAATCGAACTACTCGACCTGATCATCTCCGGTGACACATCGGCCGAGGAAGTCCGCGACGGGTTGAACGACATCGCAACGTCCATCATCGACGAGATGCACCGCGAGAACGCTCGCCACCTCTCGTTTGACGACGGTCTGAGCAAGGTCCAGTCGCAGTCTCAGCCGTCGACTTCGGAACCGCTGGTACTCGATCGCCGGTGGGTGTACGCCGTGTCTTCAGAAGCAGATCCGAAGGCGATTAAGATCGGCGTCGCTCAGGACATTTCGAAGCGCCTCCGGGCTCTACAGATGGGCTCCGCGTCGCCCATCGAGCTGCGTTGGAGCGCACGCGGCGGTTTCCCTCTGGAGCGTCATCTACATGCGTCCTTCAACAAGAAGCGCATCAGTGGCGAGTGGTTCGACTTCCGCCAAGTCACGGACCCGGTGAAGGCGATCTCCGCTGCTGCCCGGGGCTTTCTAGCTGACTATCCGTCGGCCGATCAGTAGCCCCGCCCGAGGGCGTCTCCAGGAGCTGCCCGGGGGCGCCCGCCGCAGGGGGAACCCTCCGCGGTTCCCACGCCAGACTGAACCCACCGTCGAGAGGACGTGATGGTGTGAACGGCAAGACTTCCCCGACTGATCGCCGTCGTACAACGTGGCCGCAGGCCGTTGAACTCCAGCAGGCAGCCGACCGCCTCCGTGACACAGCGCCGAACATCGACGGTCCCCTTGCCGGCCTCGCTGATCCGGTTGCGGACTGGCTGGACGAGACCGCGAACGCCCTGTCCTGGCTCGCGCCCTACCACGACAACGAGCCGGGTTACGGCATGTGGGAGACCGCTGTACGTGTCGCCCGCATCATCAACGGAACGGAGGCCCAGCGATGACGAGCAAGGTCAACCCGCCGAGGATCGCGAACGGCTCCGGCAGCCGGCCCTCCGACGTCCGCTTGCATTGCGAACAGTTCTAGGGGGCGGGTTGACGGTCGGCAACATGGTCAATGACGCATGCAGGGAGCAGTCCTGCCCTCTCGTGTCGGTCTACCTGGTCCATGACTGCTTCAAGGTAGCCGTGCGCTTCCGCCAGACGGATCCGCGCGGCTTCCACGGCCGCTACGTCCTGGTCGTGGAGCTCTCGAACACGGCACGCGATCATCCTGAGCCATTGCAGGTAGGGCACTTTACGTCAACGACTGAGGGACCGGTTCGTCACCTCAGCCCAGAAGATGTTGATGCGTAGCGAACCATCTGTTTCTACGGACCCGGGGCACCACCCGTAGACCTATTGCAATCGCCATAGCTTATGGGTTACTGTGGTTTCACCGCGCAGGGACAGCCCTTCCAGAACGCCCCTGCGCGGCACCACCATCACCCCCCCCTCACGGGAGGGTCGGCGCGAGAGCAGTCTCCACCCCACCCACGCCGACCTCCCCAAAGAGGCACCCCTTTGACCAGTTCCGCAACCCACAACGGCCGAATCCCCACCGACCCGGCCACCGCACTCGCCCTGCTCCTCGCACTCGTGTACGCCACCAGCCAGCTGACCCCCGACCAAGCCAACGCCCTCATCGCCACGTTGGGGGTAGCCGACGCCGGGATGCGTCTGATCCATCTCACCCGAGGAAGTGAACGATCTTGACTTTGACGTTTCACCCCAAGCCCTGCGAGTGGCCCGGCCGGAGAAGGTGCATCTGCGACCCCGGTGACACGACAGGCAAGACCATCGGAGCTTCCGTGGAGTACGCGGTCATGCCCTCCTACCGCGGACGGATCTCCGACACCGTGCCGCTCCGAGGCGGAAAGCCCGGTGACGTTTTGTACGAAGTCGAGTGGGAAGGCCCCAGGCCGCCGCACAATCGATACAACCGCTTCACTTCCATCGAACTCCGACTGGTCCGGCTGGAAGCCTGAGCGAGTGACCCGACAGCCCTCGGAGGACCCCATGTCGCACCCAGCACCCACACCTGACTACACACCCAATGTCGAAGACCTGCGGGCGGTCGCGGCCTTCCTTCGAGCCCGTAGCCTCGATGAGGCTGGTGCGGCTGGCGTCATGCAGTCCAACAAGAGCCACGGCGCTCAAGTGCGGGTCCATGTAGCGAAAGGAAGCCTTGCCGCCAGCAGCGTAGAGCCGGTCAGGAAGGAAGTCGCAGACTGGCTGGACGAGCACTCGCCCGAACGATTCATGCAGCTGTCCCACGAGTTGGCGAACCTTGCCGAGGGGCTAGCCAATGCCGGGGTCGAGTTCATTTACGACCAGGAGCGCATGCCGCAGCGCGGAGACTGGCGCGTCGACAGCGTGTGGCGGGTTCTCACATCGGGCGTTCGGCTTTGGTCCAACCATCCGGACTTCAATCCTCTGTGGGCAAAGCCGCTCTAGGAATAGCAGTCGGGCCCCGGCCGCCGACCCCCTACGGCGCCGGGGCCCACGCACGGTCCGGCTACGCGCCTTCGTCGGCCTGCAAGGCCAGCGCGATTGTCTCCCCGCCCGTCAGGATGGTCTGCGCGTCATCCGGGCACGGCGAGCCCTCAATGCCCGCGTTCTCGTCCTCCAGGCATTCGTGGTCCGTGTACGCGTCGACCGCCGCGTTGACCTTCCCGATCTCCGCGACCGTCCGCGGATACTCCGCGGTGCCCCCGGCCTCGTTCACGGTCTGCTCCAGTTCCCCCACCACCAGCGCGATGTCCGTGAGGTGGGTGGCGCAGGCTTTGTCGCCGACCTGATTGCAGACGGCGTCCTTGCCGTCGGTGGCCGCCGCGAGTTTGGGCCCCCACTCGCCGGCCAGCTTCCCGCCAGCGCTCGCGGAGGACGTCGGCTCCGTCTTCCCGTCCCCTCCCCCGTCACCGTCGGAGCAGCCGGCGAGGACGGCCAGGAGCAGAACAGCAGCAGAAGCGGTGGTGCGGCGCATAGGGTCCCCCAGAGATAGCGATCACTCCCGGGCATCATCCGGTGCCGCGGCCGCCGGACGGAGGGAAGTCACCGGACTGTGACGGTCACGCCCCCTTCTGACCCCACGCCCAGTAGTCCCGGCAGTCCGGGCACTGGTACACCGGCATCCCCGGCTCCGGCGTCCCCGTCTCGCCCTCAGGGCATTCCGACCCGTCCCCACGCCCTACGCACGCCTGTTCCCCGAAAGCGGCCATACCGCCGACCGTGCACCGCAGGCCAGCAGGCGGGGAGCGCGCTCACAGGGGCGCACCGGCGTATGGCACCGACACGACGCCCCAGCTCCCGCCAACCACCCCACCCGCACGCGTCCGACTGGAAGACTGGCAGTCCCGCCGCCCGCCACCCTGGAGCCCGCATGGACCTGGACCGCACCCCGCCCGAGATTGCCCGCAGCGCCGCCGAGGAGATCCGAGCCCTCAATCACGTCACCATCAACGCCAAGGCGTACGAAACTGCCCCGGCCGTCTCCGAAGTCGTCTCCGCGCTCGTCAACCTCATCGAACGCATGCCCCAGGCCCTTCAGCAAGCCGGAGCCGGCCTTGAGGCGCTGCACGACCGCGACCAGATCCGCTTGGCCGGCGCCGACAGCACGAGCCGGGCGCTCGCCGAAGCCGTCGCCAATGTGACCGTCTCCCTCGACTACGCCCGCAACGATCTGGAGTCCGTGCTCCGCGAACTGAAGGCCGCGGCAGGACCGCTCGACAACATGGGCGGTCCCTGGCCCGACAGCGACGAGGGCGGGCGCGTCTGACGGGCGCTCAAGGCGCGTGCGGGGCAGCATGGGTTATGCCGTCCCCTGCCACGGGGACGGCGCCCGTAGAGCGCCCCCAGGACCCGTTCCATACCGGCGAGGGGAAACGCTGGTCGACCGCCCCCGGGACATCCGTCCGGGGGCGTCGTCATGCCTGCATCGTGCCGGCCGCGTGGCCGAGCGAGGGCGAAGTGCCGGTGTGGTGGGGAGGGTTCGAGCCCACAACCCCTGTAGAACTATGGCGAACGCCATAGCTTATGGGTTAGACTGGTCACCCGTCAGGCACCGCCACCCAAGGGGCAACACAGCCCCCGCAACCACGACATCCTGACCACACCCCGGCCCCGCCCTACGGAAGACCACATGACCGACCAGACCCCCTCCCCGGAACGCCGCAAAGCCGAACGACTCCAGGAACGCGCCGACAAGCTCACCCAGCAGTCCGAGCAGGCCAGCGAACGCGCCCACGACATGTACGGGCGGTTCGCCGGCGGACAGCCCCTCCTCCGCGGCCACCATTCCTACCGCAGCGCACGCCGCACCAAAGACCGCGCCGACGCCGCCTCTGAACGGGCCGTAGACGCGTACAAGGCCGCCGAGAAGGCCCGCAGGGACGCCAAGTGGGCGAAGGCGCACGCCGACGCCAAGGACGCCATCACAGCGGTCACCTCCACCCGGTCCCGGCCGTGGGAGCCCGCCGACTTCCAGGTCGGCGACATCGTCACCGTCCGCGTGTTCGAGACCAGCACCAGCACCTACCGGGTCAAGCGCGTCAACAAGAAGACCCTCACCCTGGACGGCGGCGGAGGCGGCTGGGACGACCCCAAGCGCGAATACGACCGCATCCTGTCCCGCACCCGGGACGGCCACACCATCACCAACCCCGCCGACGGAGAGTCCGAGTGAAGGCCCGTCTGTGGGCCGGCGACCATCTCGGCCGCGCCTTCACTGGCACCCAGCTCGAGGCCGCCTGCCCCTGCCCGAAGGCCGTCTGCGGGCTGGTCGTGCAGGACACCATCCGCGACGACTGCCCCCACCACGCCCACACCCGATCCATGCGGCAATCCCACAGCGAAGCCGCCTGCCCCGGAGGAACGCAGTGACCGAACCCGGCAGCATCGACCGCATCCCCCTCGCCCACTCCGTCCGCTACGTCGACCGCGCCCAGTACGACGCCCTGGTCGACGAGGGCGACAGACTCCGCCGCGAAGGTGCGGCACTCCACGCCCGAGCGGAGGGGATCGACAAGCAGATGGCCGCCTTGCAGAAGCAGGTCGCCGCGCCCGTCGACCGGGCCGCCGTTCTCCGAGAAGCCGCCGACGCCGTCCTCCAGGCCTCGCACGGCGAGCCCCTCCGCGACGCGTACAGCGCGTACATGCGGGCCGTCGGCTTGCTGCGTCGCATGGCCGACGAGACGGCAGCCACCGAGACACAGCCCCGCCGCGGCGACCAGTTCGAAACCTGGCTGAAGCAGCAGCGGGACGACTACGCCTCGGACCGCGCCAACGATCCCGCGACATACGACGTCCTGGACGATCTGCTGGACCAGTACCGGCTGCACGCCGACACGGGCACGCCGCTCGGTGAGCACGTATGCGAGGCGCGGGTGGTCGGGGACTGCGGGTGCCTGGAGCAGCCCGCCGCCGGGGCGCGGCAGGACGAGGCACAGCGATGAGCAGCGGAGGCTTCACCGGCATCAGCCTCGCCGGAGGCTGGGAGTGCGGGAACTGCGGCGCCACCGGAGACGGCTGGTACGACGAGGAGAACGGCCTCACCCTCCACGACGAAGACGGCCAGCCGTTCACCACCGACGAGCACGACTGCGAGGAGGCGTGATGCCGAGGCGAGTCCAACGCACCCGCACCAAGGGCCGCCCCGGGATCCCGGACGGTGCCGTCTACGTCGGCCGCGGACCCGGCTCCAAGTGGGGCAACCCCTTCAAGGCCTACGACACCAGCCCCGCAGAACGCCGCACCGCCACCCTCCTCTTCGCGAACCTCCTCTACACCCGCGGTGAGCCCCCGTACAGCGAGCACACCATCCCCTACCCGACCGCCGATGAAATCCGCCGGGAACTCGCCGGGAAGGACCTCGCCTGCTGGTGCAAGCCGCCCGAGGAGGGCGAGCCGGACTGGTGCCACGCCGCGGTGCTCCTGGAGTTCCTGGCCCGTGGAGAACGCCGTGACCCTGTGGCGTGAATGCCGGGACTGCCGTCGGCCTCTCCGGTCCGAAACCTCGCAAGCCCTCGGGTACGGCCCGGAGTGCGCCGAGAAGCACGGGCTGAAGCCCAAGAAGCGCCGTCGTGCCGCCCGGCCACGAGTCCGCCGGCTCCCCGCACCCGTCACACCCGACCCCGACGCCCTACCCGGACAAACCGAGCTCGAGCTCTTCCACCACCAAGCCACCCTATGGAGTCTCTAATGCGAGCTTTCACCGTCAAGCAGCCATGGGGAGCCGCCATCGCCCACGGCCCCAAGCGCATCGAGAACAGGACCAAGGCCATTCCGCCGAAACACCTCGGCTCCCGCATCCTCATCCACGCCGGCGCTGCCGAAGACGCCAACGCCCTCCCCCGCGACATGGTCCGTCCCTGGCCCCAGCACTTCCGGGCAATCGTCGCCGTCGCCACTCTCGCCGGATGCCACCAGGACCAGGGCTGCTGCCGTCCGTGGGGCTTCCCCGACACGTGGCACTGGGAACTCGCCGACGTCCAGGCCCTCCCGCAGCCGCCCCGTCCGGTCCGCGGGCAGCTCGGACTGTGGACCGCAACCGACGACGTCCTCGCCTCCGTACAGCAGCAGATCGACCTCAAGACGACCAGCCCCTTGACCGAGCAGCAGGAAGCGTGGGGCGTGTACTGCCCCCACGGCAAGCAGATCATCGAACGCGACCCCGACCTGACCGACCCCGAAGGCCAGCCCGCCAGCCGGATCGTCAACCCGTGGCCCTGCACCGTGGACGGCTGCACCCTCGAGGCGTTCGAAGCCGACCAGCAAGCCGAGATCGACGAGTACTGCGACGCCGTCAACGCCCTGATCTCGGACCAGTACCGATGACCGGCCCCAACACGCGCCCACCACTGATCACCGATCACTGGTTCCGTGAGGGCCCCGTCCAGCCCGACGGATCCGACGGCTACTGGATCTGCGGCTACCAGGGCTGCGGCCAGCACCGCGGCGACCACCTGCAAGCCGAAGGCGACTGGCTCAAGCCCCTGCACCCGGTCGTCCCGATGAGGATCCGGCCGTCGCACTGCAAGGCCTGCGGCAGGCACCACCGCCACACCACGCACGTCCCATGGCGGTGGGAGCAACTCACCCCGAGCGCCCCTGAGACGCAGAAGGAGGCCACCACGTGATCAGCAAGCCGCCGCTCCCCGCCAGCATGCTCGACCCCTGGCCCCGCATCCCCATCGACACCACAGACGGCAGCGACTTCCACCACCTCACCCGGACCGCCGGCGCGGCCGCCACCACCTGGGCCCTGGGTCCGGAAGGCGCCTACGCGAAGGGTCTCTCCCTCGCCGAGGTAGTCGACGGTGCCGTCCGCGAAGCGCTCCTCCACCTCCTGGAGCTGGGCCTGATCGACATAGATGACGACCGACTGAACGCCGCCCCTGGCCTGCCCATGAACCGCGAGAGGACCGGCCCGTGAACGACACCGCGTGCTGCACTGGCGAAACCTGCTACACCTGCCGCTTCTGGCTCGAGAAGAGCGAATGGGCCGCCAACGACGACCGCGTCATCGACCCCAGCGGCATCATGGACGGAGCGCCCGTGGCACGGGTCGACGGGCAGCACTTCATCCTCAAGCCGTACGACCGGACCGGTGATCCTCAGTGGCGCGGCTTTGGAGGCCACGAGTTCACCTTCCGGTTCACCGACGGGCGGGAGGTCGTGTCGAACGACGTCTGGTGCCAGGGCGATATCCCGGCCCGCTTCCGGGGGCGGCTCCCCGACAACGCGGTCATCGTCTCGCAGCAGGGCGGCACCCGTCAGGCGACGGTGGAGTAGGAGACGGTGTCCACGCTGTCGTCCACCCGATGATCCGGCGACAACGCGAACCGGTACGTCAGCTCCTGCACCGACCCCGCCCCGAACATGTCCTTCAGCTCATCGATATGCCGGGTCAGGGTGCGCAGCCCGATCCCCAGGCGGGCGGCGGTCGCCTTCTGCGGCCGGCCCGCAGCCTGATCCCGGAGGATTTCCCGCTGGAAGCGGGTCGTGCGCACCACGCCCTCCATCACCGGCTCCGGTACAGCCTCCGACTCCCGCGGTTCCCCCGCCCACGGCAGCGCGCCGTGCCAGATGTCCTCGTACACCTGCGCCATACACGCCACCACCGCCCGGTCCGTCACATGCCAGGCCGCATGCTCCGCAGCGTCGGGGGTGACGAGGTCGGAGATGAACGCATGCCGGCGATCCACGATGATGATCCGCTGAAACGGTGCGTGCAGGGTGCGGTACTGGCCGCCCTGCGCGGACATGGTGGACGCCCACTCCCGCGTCACCTCATGATCCCGGACGGTGTCCCGGTACAGGGTCCGCATCCGCACTCCCCGCTTCAGGGCTTCGGAGTCACGGCGGACGGCGATCAGCATCAGCTCCCGCGACCGGGGGCCAAACGGGTGAGCCGCCAGAATCTCCGACCGCGCGTCGGCCACGACGTCCTGGATGCAGGCGTTCGCCGCCGCCCCGTCCGGCAGGAACACCGACCCGCCCACCCCGGCCGTACCCCGCTCGAACAGGCCGGTCAGTTCATCCTCAACCTGCGTCCGCGCAGACAGTTCCTGCACCCGGGCAGCGAACTCGGCCAGCTCACGCTCGTAGTGACGGGCCATCGCCGCCCTGGGTTCCAACGCCACCCACCGGCCAGTCTCCTGCACGATCAACCCCATGCGGGCAAGAACATCCAGCTCAGGGCCCCGTGTCGCCTCGTCAGGGCATTCTCCGGCCACGATCTGCGCGTACACACGCTTCGCCGGCACCGTCAACGACCCCACACCCGTCGGCTCATTGCCCACACTCATCCCCGAATGTCCCCCGACCCTTTCGTGGCGTACGAACGCCAGGCGCACACACGCACACACAAGTTGTTGAGAATCGCATTACCTGTACGACAGCCTATCCGTGGGGCGTCCCCCGACGCCTGTACTCCAATGTCCTTCCCCCACCCGGCCGCGTCTACTGCCAGGACGACGCAACACCGGGACACCGGGGGAACTCGCAGCAGGACTACGGAAGACAGGGCCCGTCGGGACCAGGCGCCCCGCTATCGTCCCACCACGACGAAAGGACACCTGCTGTGAAGCATCGTCTACGCCGTGCCCTCGCCGGCCTCACCCTGACCGCCGCCGCTGTCGGCGGAACCCTCACCGCAACCGGAACCGCCGTCGCCTCCACCCCGCCTGACACCGCGTGGGGCGCACCCGCCCCCACCAACGCCGGCGGCGACGCGGGCACCGGGGAGGGCACGGACGACACCGCCTGGGGCACCCCGCCCACCGGCCCGTCCGCCCGCCCCATGGACACCGCCTGGGGCTAGACCCCCGCGCGGCACGAGACCGGCCCGGCAGCACGCCCCCGACGCTGCCGGGCCACCCGGGCAGGGGGGAACACCCGGCCCGAAATCCGGGACCGTAGGAGGCATGGCCCCTTCCCCCGAACCCCAGCCCCAAGCCGTCGACTACAACGGCCACCCTCTCCACGTCGGTGACACCGTCGCCTACATCGGCGTAGACCCCGTCCGCCTCTGCGAGGGCCGCATCGCCGTCACCGCCCCACTCAACATCTGCGTCGAATCCGGCCCCCACCTCATCACCTTCACCGGCGTCCCCGCCTCCCACGCCACGCCACGCCCGCGGCCCCTGGACGGCACCGTCAGCCGCGACGACAGGGAAGAGCCGATGCGGTACCCGCAGGTCGCACTGACTGGCACAGAGGGCCGGCACAGCGTCGGTCTCTACGTCGGGGACTCCGAGATCGGCGAGGCGGTACAGCGGGACATCGCCCGCCACATGGACCAGGTCGTCCGGCGACAGGTGGGTGACGTCTAATGCCCAGCCCCAAGCAGCACAGCGAACGTCGTGAGGCCTACTGCGCCTGGCTCACCGCCAACCAGATCGACCCCGCCGACGTCCTTCTGAACGCCGACGTCTACCTCGACACCGCGGAGGACGGCACCCGCGTCATCGTCTACGAGGCCTGCGCCCGCGACTCCGAAGGCCGGAAACAGGTCGACGAACGAGGCGACGGAGTGGCTCTCGAACGTCGCACGGTCCGGCTCCTGGTCGACCCGCCCGGCTGGTGGGAGCCGTACCGCAAGCCCACCCGCGACCAGCTCCTGGAGGTCGTGGACAAGGTCCGTGCCCTGCATAAGCCCCAGCCGGACGGCAGCCCCTTCCCCGAAATCCAGCAGTGCAGCACGTGCAGCCGCACCGAGGGCGACGGCTACCAGTACCTCGTGTACTGGCCCTGCCCCACCATCCAAGCCATCGACAGCGAGGTTCAGCCGTGACCCAACAGCACGAAATGTCTTGGGAGCGCGACACGACCGAGTACGTGGACGACAACAACTGGGTGATCCGCGAGCCGACCGGTTCCACGCTCGTGACCTGCTCGTGCGGCTTCAGCCGGACCGTCAGCAACGACGAAGCACCGCAGGTGATGGAAGAGCACCGCGCCAGCACGGGGCAGCGCCTGTAGCCCGTTCTGGCAGGGGGGAACACGGGCCGGAAATGTGCCGAGACTGGCGTGTATGCCCACACCCAAAACCGGCCTCTTCCGACGCCTCGCCACCCTCCTCGGCATAGGCGCCGGCGTCCTCACCCTGACAGCCGCCGCGCTCCCCGGACCGCACTACAGCGGCACCGGCTGGAAAGCCATCACCAGCCACGGCGTGTACAGCCTCTCCCCCGACCCGTACGACATCGTGTTCGCCGACGCCACGGCCCGCACCAGGTTGGCAAAGTACTTCCGGCTGCCAGCCGCGCAGGTCACCAGAAACGTCGGCGTACAGATCACCGTCACCAGCACCCTCGACACCACGCCGCTCGGCACGTGCCCGCCCCGGCACCGCATCGTCGTCCACTACCTGCACCAGCCCACCGGGCAGCGCGGCATGTCCCAGGCCCGGCCCTGCTACGCCACCGCCAACGGGAGCGCGTGGGGCGGGCACATCCTCATGGACTCCGAGTACTGGGAGCAGCCCAACTGGTTCTCCACCGACCCGACGGTGAACGACGCCCGCCGCAAGGACGCCGTCACCCACGAACTCGGGCACATCCTCGGCCTCGACCACCCGAACACGGACATCGACCGGGACGGCACCGTGGAGGCCGGCGAGTGCGTGAAGAACACGGCAGGCTGGAAGCCGATCATGTGCAGCCCAAATCGCGGTAACCCACTCGCCCGCCCGGTACGCACCGGCACCGGGCCGATCGCCTACAACATCAGCGAGCCCGGACGGTTCTCGAAGGACTTCGACCTGCCCGGCCTGCGGCAGCTCCGCGCCAACTTCGACCTCCGGCAGAGCTGACCGGGCAACGGCTGTCAGAGGCGCGTGCCATTCTGGGCGTGGTACGTCTGCCGGGATCAGGTCGGGTCCGGGAAACCGCATCCCTCCCGCATACACGCCGCGCCCGTCGGGAGTAACGCCGCAGCGGGGTAGAGGCCCCCGGAGACGTCCGCCTTCCGCCCCGTCCGCGTCCCCCGTCGCGGTCGGGGCGGTCGTGTATCTACTCCAGGCCCGTCTTCGGGTTGCACACCCCGCACATCTCCACGACCAGCGTCTCGTCCGCCAGCGCCTCCAGGACCTCGTGCCGCTCCAGGTAGCCGTGTTCGCCCCGCCAGATCCCGCACCCGCCCCGGTGCAGCACGGACCGGCGGTCGCGGGCCGGCTCCAGCTTCCACCGGGCTTCCGCGTGCGCACGCTGCGCCTGTACCTTCGCCCGCTCGACCTCCGCCTCCGCTGTGCGGATCTTCGCCCGGGTGTTGCCCAGCTGCCAGTCCAGCCACTCCTCGAGGGCGCGGAGCTTCGCAAGGCGTTCTTCCGGGGGCAGGTCGCTCATATGTTCGAGTCTACGGACGCACGAAAAGACCCTGCCACCTGGGGGTTCCAGGTAGCGGGGTCACAGTCTCCCCGGGTGGCACAAGGCGAGGCTACGCCGCACTGCCGTACCGGGGAAGCGTCCGCTGCACCTTGGCCGCCAGCTCGACCGCGGCGGGCTGTACCGGGCCCCTCCCGCCCGGCATGCCCGCCAGCGTGGTCACCAGCTGGTCCGCGGCCAGCACGTGCACGATCCGCTCCCACGCCGGCACCGGCACATCCAGGCGACCCCCGGCGACCGGGGAGCCGTGGACGACGATGACCGGCATCAACATCCCCGCCGGCACCCCCAGCACCGAAGCGGTTCCGGACACGTAGCCGGCGAACTTCTCCACCTGCTCGTGCCGGTCTTGCCTGCCGCAGTGCACCCGGCCCCCGACCAGCGTGGTGGGCCAGCCCGCATGCCACTTCTTCGAGTCCAGCACGATCAGGCCCTCCCCGGATAGGGGTATCGCGACGTGATCGACGTTGAAGCGGCGCCCTGGCACCGCCAGGTCGTGGAACACCTGCCAGCCAGCCGGTAATCGGCGCAGCAGGTCCGCGGTCTGCTTCTCGCCGATGCTGCCCTGCTCCTGCCGTACCGCCGCCGCCTCGAGACGCCGATCGTTGGCGTTGATACCGCACCAGCGGAGGACCGTCCGCCACCAGCCCTTGCTGGCCCGGGCGCGCAGGCGGGCGCCCTCATCAGACGTCGACCCGCCCGCGGTCACCGGCGGACCTCCTGACGGGCCAGCCACGCCCGGTAGTAGGCGTGCCCCGCCTCATCCGCCGCCCCCGCCACCGCATGCCCGAGGACGATGCCGATCGCCCCGCGCAGACCGATCGTCTCGCCGTACACCTGGTCCCAGGCGCGCGTGTCGGGGTTGAGGGTCTCGCGTTGTCGGGCTCGCCGGTACAGCTCTGCGCACAGGGCGTCGGCAGTGGCGTTGCCGGGCTCGGACGCCTGGGCGGCGAGGGTGGTCTGGTCGGTCATCGGGGGTTCCTTCCAGTGCGGGCGGGGGCGAGTCGGGCGAGGTGGGCGACGAGCAGCAGGCTCGGGATCAGCCACAGCAGCAGCACACCGGCGATCGGGTGGCCTGCGAGCATCAGGCTGGCGCCGCCCGCGCCGGCGGATGCGGCGACGGTCCAGCAGGCGTACACGGTGCCCTGGTCACTGGTCACGGGCGGGTCCTTTCAGTGTGGCGGGGTCGGGCGTGGGCGCGGCGGGGTCGGCCACGGCGTACCTGCCGGACCGCGGCCTCCACGAGGAGCGTCAGGAGGGCTGCGGCGAACGCGCAGCCGATGACCGAGCCCAGCGTCAGGTGGGGCGCGGCGGTGAAGGTGAGCCATGCCCAGGCGGTGGCGCAGGCTATGGCGACGATGAGGACGCATTGGGTGAGGAGCAGGAGCAGGCGACGCATCAGGGCCTTCCTGGGGTGATCGGTCTTGCCCGCCGATGGCGGTGTCTAAGATGTCCGGATTTCCGGGCGGCGGATGATGCGAGCCTCGACCGCCAGCACAGCCGCATGCGCCCGATCACGCGCCCCCAACAGGCGGCGGATCTTCTTCACGTGGTCCTTCACCGTGTGCTCCGACAGGTTCAGACGTCGGGCAATCTCCGCGTTCGTCCACCCGTCCGCCACCAGCTCCAGGACCCGCAGCAGGGGCGGCGACAGCTTCACGGTGGCCGGGGGGTCGAGGAGACGGTGCTGGTGGGCTAGGTGGATGGCGTGAGCGAGGTTCCGGGCGCCCATGCGGTCGATCATCCGTTTCGACATGGACCCGACTCCGCTGACGCTCATGAACAGGGTGGGAGCGATGTCGCGGTACGTCTCGCCTGCTGCCTGCCGGCGGAGGAGTTCCAGTTCCCGGTCGGTGAGAACCGGGCCGGGCCCGCTACCCGAAGGCGGCGGGCCCGGTCGTACGGGGGCGGTCACGCTGCCACCCCATACGGCTCCAGCACCGCCGCAGACGGCAGATACAGCGGATGCCTGGGCTGCCCCGTAGCCGTCCAGCCCAGGCAGTACACGGCAGCGCCACGAGCCCGCAGAAGGCCCGTCACCGCCTCCCCACGCCCGTCCTGGACCCCGGCAGCACCCCAGGCGGCTATCACCCGGTGCGCGCCGCTCACGGCCTGGCGGATGAACGCGTTGTTGTGCGGGCCGACCGGGTCCGGATGCCGGGTGAGGGCGCGGGGGTCGGTGGAGCGCAGCGCGAACAGGTTGACGACGACGAGCCCGCCGGCTCCTTCCCGCCGGGCGAATCCCCGGCAGCGGCGGATGGTGGGGTCGTCGGTGAGGGCGTCGGCGGTGGACGGGTTCAACATCACGTACACGACGGGCGGCACGCTCGGGTCCCAGATGCGGGTGAGGAGGTACCGGTATTCGCGGCGGCTGCTGTCGAAGACGGCGGCGGCGAGGCCTTCGGGGGTGGCCTGCTGTTCGATGTGCACGGACAGTTCGGTGTTGGGGAGCATCTGGAGGACGGTCACTCGGCACCCCCCGGCTGCGCCTCGGCGGCGGGCTGCTTGAAGCCGCCCCGGGCGACCGCGCGGCGGACGGCACGGGCCTGGTGCTCCCAGTACGAGCGGTCGTCCTCGCCGAGCTGCTCCCAGTCGACGTCACGGGGCTCGAACCGACGGTGCAGCCAAGCAGCCAGGGTGTCGGCGGGCGCCGGTGCGGCCGGGGTCGGACGCCATGCCGTGGCCATCTCGGCCAGCCAGGCCGGCCACTCGGCCACATCCCCCTCCGGGGCGGTGTACCGGTTGGAGCAGCGGGCGTCCGTCACCTCCCCGTCCTCACGCACCCACTGGCCATACACCTCCGCCCGCAGGCCCTCCGCCTGATAGCGGAAGGTGACCTCCATGGGCCGGATGTGACCGCTGCCGTACATGTTCTTGACGTCGGGCTGTCCGGTGACGCGGAGTTCGACCTGCCGCTCGAGGACGGTGGCGTTCGGCTGGCTCATCGGCTGGTCCTTTCGGTGGCGTGCTTGCGGGACAGCTCCAGGGCCTGCGCGCGGACGTCCTCGGGAACGCTGCTGGCGGTGACCTGCACCCAGGAGTCGCAGTCGCACGGGTTGAGGCCGTGCCAGCTGTTGCCGTCGCAGTCGGACTCCCAATCGACGGTGACCGGGATGGGGTTCATGACGACGAACTCCTGGAAATCGCCCCAGGCGTACGAAGGACTCTTGCCGCAGGCGGCATGAACGAGGACGGCCTGGCCTTCGTCGAGTTCCAGGAGGTACTGGTTGTCGCCGGGCGGACACTGGCAGCCGAGTTCGTCGGGGTCGGGGGTGTTGTCCTCGGCGGGTTCGGCAGGCTGGAAGCCGATCTCGGTCACCTGCTGGTCTCCTTCGTGGCGGCGCGGCGGGTGTAGGGGAGGCGTGCGGAGGCCCGGGACAGCAGGGACCTACGCGGGACTGCCGGGGCCGTGGCCGGCGCGGGCGGTGCGAGGGCGGGAGAGGGCGCGGCGGGGGTCGCGGGGAGGACGGTGACGGTGTCCGGGTGCCACAACTCCACCCACACCCCGCCGGTACGCCACAGGACCGCTTCACGGCCCGCCTGGGACACGTCCAGCGTGGGCAGTTGGTCGCCCGGCGTGTGCGGCCGGTTCGCCAGGTAGCCGGCCTGCCGGTCCGCGAACCGGTGCAGGGCACGCCCGGGTTCACGTCCTCGGACACGGGCGGACAGGAACAGGCTGCCGTCGTCGAGGCGGCTGACGGTCCAGGCGGCGAGGGATTCGTGGCGGCCAGCCTCGGTCTCGGCCCACCGTTTCACGGTTTCGAGCTTGGTGAGGACTGCGTCGGGGGTGAGGGAAGGGATGGTCATGCGGGTTCCTTGTCGAAGGAGGGGAGGGTGGTGGGCCGCCCGCCGGCTGCGATCGGGCGGGCGGCCCGGACGAGGGGTGGGGGAAGGCCGCGCAGCCTCGGGGGATGGGGTGGGCTGCGCGGCCCCCGCGGGCCTCCCTGGGGGCGGGGAGGCGGTCGGGAAGCGCTACACCGGGGGAATCTGCACCGGCTGCCTGACCTGCCAGGCGAGACCAGTGCCAACACCCCCGGCCTTGTTCCGAGCCAGGACCGTGACCGCGGGCCCGTCGAAGTCCTGGTCCAGTAGCAGGCAGACGTCCGAGCAGTACCCCGACACGTGCTCCGCCGGCTCAGTACACCGAGGACGAACGCAGGCCTGCATCAGACCAAGTCCTCGTAGTACGTGGCCGGGTTGTCCTCCAGGACCGACACGTTGTCCTTCAGGAGCCGGATCGGGCCCGTGCTGGAGGCCCGCTCGCTGGACACTGCGAACTCGGCGTTCCCCTGGCCCCGCTCGGACGTGTACGTGGCGACGGTCTCCCAGGCGTTGGTCGACCAGTCCCATCGCTGGAGCACGAACACGGGCCACTGCGTTTCAGCGGTGCTGGGGGCGTGGCAGGGGCAGTCGGGGTGGTGCTTGCGGTCGACTGCCATGGAGCCGGCCTTGCCGGTGATGCTGGTGATGACGCGGTGCCCGTCGCGGATGCCGACGATCTGGGTCATTTTCTCTCCCGGTGGGCTGGGTTACTGGCCGTAGTGGTTGGACGGTCAGGCGGTCTTGTTGGCCAGGTCCAGCTCGTCGTAGATCCGGCGGGCCACGTCGCCCATCCGGTCGACGTCCTCGGCGGTCATCCGCCCGCAGTGCGTCGGGTGCCACTGGCTTCCGGGGAGGTGAGCGGAGATGCGGCACCAGTCGCAGGTCTTCGGCGCGTATGTGATCCAGGGCATTCGGTTCTCCAGGTGGTGGTGCGGTTCAGATGCTGTCGGTGTCGTAGGTCTTGCGGGCGAGGCGTTCCGCGGCCCGGCGGGTGCCCTGCTGGAAGCCGGTCCGGCCGTGGCGGGTGGCGTTCCAGTGGGCGAGGAGGCGGGGCTTGTCGTAGTGGTCGGACGGGTCGTCGGGTTCGCCGTCGCGGGAGGTGCAGGGCTGGCCGTGGATTCCGGCGGCGATGTCTTCGGGGGTGGCGTCGCAGTCGCAGGGCATGCGGGGGTTCCCCCTTGTTGGGGTGTGGGTGGTGGCTAGGTGTCCACTCTAACCCATACTCTATGGCGTTCGCCATAGCTCTATCGGTATTGCGGGCGCGAGAAAGGGGCCCGACCCGAAAGCCAGACCCCTCGTCACATCCCGCCGCGGCTCAGAAAGGCGGAGGTTCCTCACCCCCACCCCACCCGCCGGCCTGCCCCTGCGTCCCCGGCACACCCGACGCCCACGGATCCTGACGGCCTTCCTGCGACGACTGACGCGACGTCTCCTGATACTGCTGCCGCCCCTGCCCGCCACCCGACTTCGTCACCTTCGCCGTCGCCGACCGGAGGCTGGCACCGATTTCCTCGACATCCAGCTCGTACACCGTCCGCTTGACGCCCTCACGGTCCTCGTAGCTCCGCTGCTTCAGCCGGCCCTGCACGATGACCCGCATGCCACGCTGCAAGGACTCCGCACAGTTTTCCGCCGCCTGACGCCACACCGAGCAGGTCAGGAACAGGCTCTCGCCGTCCTTCCACTCGTTCGTCTGCCGGTCGAACGTCCGCGGGGTCGACGCCACCCGGAACTTCGCTACCGCCACCGAGGACGAGGTCCACCTAAGCTCGGGATCGTCAACGAGGTTCCCGCACACCGTGATCACCGTGTCGCCGCTCATGCTGCTTCCTCCATCTGCTTCCTGCCCAGTGCTGCCTTCGAACGGTCTCCGTGACCGCACATGTGCTCCCGCGACGCCTTCAGGCTCCTCGCGGACCGTGCCGCCCTGATCGGGCCCCCACACGACGCGTACCGCTTCCCCGTGACGATCGCCCGCACCGTCTCCCTGTTCACACCGAACGACATCGACAACTCAACATCCGTCGCTCCCGCACGCGCCCTCTCGCGCATCGCGACGACCTCTTCGGGCGTGAACGTCCGCAGACCCGGCTGCTTCAGCTCCGGGAACGCCCGCCCCGAACGCTGCCACTGCTTCCGCAGCCGGTTCACCCGGTTCTCCGTCGTCCTCCGCGGCCACCTACGCAGGTGGTCCACATCGGTGAGGGTCAGCCCCGCGGCCACGCACTGCTTGATGGCCTCCAGGAACTCCACATCGGTGAGCTCACCCACGCGGAAGCCCTTCACGAATTTGGCGACCGCGACCTGGTCCACGAAGTCCGCGTCCAGGTCGACGTTCTCCTCGGGGGCGAGGTCGCGGACCGTGCGGTCCTCCGACCATGACGCCGGCACCGTCAGGCTGCCGTGCTCGTCGTGGTCCAGCCATCCCAGGGCGCGTCCCACGGGCTGGTCCGGGTCGACGAGACCGGCCAGGACAACGATCAGGGCGTCCTTCTCCGCCGCGGACAGGCCAGCGAGGACCGCGGAAACGTCCTCCGGGCCACCGTCACCGTGGACGAGGACGGCGAGGTTCGCTGCTTCGGGGAGCATCCGCTCGGCGAGGTCACCGCGCTGCTCCGCGTTCATGCTGCTCATGCCGCCACCTCCTGCCCGGTCGAAGCGTTCGCCTTCTCCGACTGGAGATACCGCCACGCCCGGCCCACCGCACAGTGGCCCACACCCAGCTCCGTGGCGATCGTCCGATGCGAGGCGCCCTCCCCGACCCGGCGGATGAGGTACGCCTCCGCGTCCAGGCACACCTCGTACTCCGTCTCTCCCGCCTGCCGGTGGCGGGCGAGCGTCAGCCGTTCCTCTTCCGTCGTCCCACCCCACACGCCGGACCGCTGGCCCGTGGACAGCGCCCACTCCAGGCAGGCGGCCTGTACGGGGCAGCGCCGGCACACGGTCTTGGCCTGCTCGGTCTGGATGGCGGCGGCCCCGAGGGTGCCGACGGGGAAGAACAGGTCGGGGTCGTGTCGGCGGCATTCGGCGTCGTCGCGCCAGTCCCCGGTGTCGGCGGCTACGAGCGTCGGCGGCGCGGCGACTGTCCTAGGGCGGCGGGTGTTGGTGGTCATCGGGGGTCTCCGGGAAGGGTCGGCCAGGTCGCCTTGTCGAGGGCGGCCCGGTGGGTTTTCGGCATGTCGGTGATGGGGTGTCCGAGCCAGTCGCGGCCGGCGGCCATCAACGCGACGGCGTCGGCGGCGTTGTCGTTGCCGTTGGTGGTCCAGTCGGGGAAGCGGCGGGAGACGGCGTCGATGACGGCTCCCTTGGCGGCGTTGCCTTTGCCGGTGGCGTAGAGGGCGCGGGCGTTGGGTGCCATGAGGGCGACGGGGACTTCGTAGTGGGTGAGTTCGCTGTAGAGGTGCCACCAGAACCAGCCGCGTTCGTGGGCTCCGCCTCCGGAGCGGGAGACGGCGGGGAGTTCCATGACGACGAGGTTGGGGAGGTGGACGGCCTCGAGGACTTGGTGGGCAAGCTGACGCATGGCTCGGATGCGTTCGGCGTGGGGGAGCTGGGTGATGCCGGGGTCCTTGGTGCGGGCCTTCTTGTAGCCGATGACGTCGACTTGGCCGTTGCTGGAGGCGATGCCGGTTCCGGTGAGGCTGGGGTCGACGCCGACGACGAGGGGCGGGGCGAGGGCGGTCGGGGCCGGGTCGGAGGCGGTGAGGGTCATGTGGTGGGCTCCGTCGGCTAGCGGCTGGGTTCGGGGAGTTGGAGGTCGCGGGCGAGGTTTTGGCGGATGTCGAGGGCGATGGCGGGGTTGTGGATGAAGCGGACGACGATGGCGAGTCGGCGGCGGTGGTCGCCGAGGTCGGTTTCGAGGGTGGCGACGAGTGCGGTGTGCCGGGTGCAGAGCTGGCCGGCGAGCTGGTCGACGTAGGCGGCCTGGTCAGGCATCGCTGGTTGCCTTGGGGTATTCGCGGACGCGGAGGTCGGCGGGCCAGTCGGTGGGGTTGCCGCCCTTGCTGTCGGAGGCGTCGTTGCTGCGGGCCCAGACGGAGCCGAGCTGCTTCACGAACGGGGCGACGCCGGCCTGGCGGGCTTCGTAGATGAGGTCGTCGATCCACCATGGTTCGAGGACTCGTGCGCCGGGCCCGGACTCGCCGCCGATGATCAGCCAGTCGATGCCGGTCAGGTTGAGCGACGGCAGGGGTCCGAGGAGGGGTTCGGCGGAGATGAATCGGACGGCGGCGGGGGTGTTGCGGAGGGCGTCGGCGCGGCGCGTGTAGTCGTCGGACTCGATCGAGGTGCCGATCCACACGTTCGGGAGGGGCCAGCCGCTGCGGTGGTATATGCCGTGCTTCAGGCCGGGCACGTAGGTCGGGCTGTGGGAGGTGGCGGCCCACTCCATGGAGGAGCGGAAGTGCTCGCCGGGCGGGTGGCCGTTGCCGCAGCCGCACAGGTCGGTGAGGATGCGGGCGGCTCGTTCGGGCCGCTTGGTGAGGATCTGGTACGTGTGCTGCGGGGTGGCGGCCATGACGGCGAACACGCGGACGAGGAACTCTCGGGGGACGCGGGCGTGGAAGAGGTCGCTCATGGAGTTGACGAAGACCTTGCGGGGCTTCTTCCAGCGCAGCGGTTCGGTGAGGACGTCGGGGTGGGTGGTGAGGGCGAAGCCGGGGCCGGAGGTCTTGGGGTTGCCGTCGTTCTGGTACTTGGCCTGGCCCATGCCCTTGAGGCGCTTGGCCATGGTGAGGGCGTAGCAGTGGTCGCATCCGGGGCTGATGCGGTCGCAGCCGGTGGTGGGGTTCCAGGTCTGCTCGGTCCATTCGATGCTGGTCACGGCTGCGGGTGCTCCTTGGCGGTGTCGTTGTCGGCGCGGGCGGCGATGCCGGCGGCTATCTCGCGGGTGGAGAGGGGCTGGGTGGCGGTGGCTGATGCGGCGGCACGGGCGACGGTTCCGGTGGGGACGGGGATGGTTTCGGTGATCGCGTCGCCGAGGAGGACGGGTTGGGCCCAGGTGGGGGCGTGGAGGATGCCGAGGTCGGCAAGTTCGTCCGGCGTGAGCGGCGGGATCGCGGCGAGGTCCGCGTGCGGCTGCTGACAGCGGGCGGCGTGGACGCGGGCAGCGGCCGCGGTGGACGGCGTGGTGAGGGTGTACTCGTGGACGGCGCCCATGGGGCAGGTGGCCTGCCAGCGGAGGGTTCGGGTGGTGTGGGTGTAGTGGAGGGTGCTGCCGTCGGTGAGGGGGCGGGTGGCGGTGCCGTCGCGGTGGTCGCGCCAGTCGCGGATGCGGTGGGTGGGGAGGCCGGCTTGGCGGGCGGCGTGGACGGCGTAGATCTGGGTGTCGGCGATGAAGTCGAGGGCGCGGGTGGGTCGGGTGGGGGTGGGTTTGACGAGGGAGAGGCGGGGTTGGGTGGGCTTGCGGGTGCGGGGGCCGGCGGTGGTCTTCTTGGCCGCGGTCTTCTTGCTGGGGGTGGTCTTCTTCGCGGTGGTTTTGCGTGTCCTGGTGGTCATGGCGCGGGCTCCCGTGGGTCGGGGTGGGGCTGGTGTCGGGTGGTGCTCCGGTGCTCGTGCTGATGTGGGGTGGTGCGCGGTCAGGCGGTGGCTTCCCAGAGGGTTCTGGGCATGTATTCGGTGCCGGTTGCCTGACGTGGGCGGGAGGGGGTGTTCCATCCGGGGCGTGCAGGCCGATGGGCGATGGTCTTCCAGCCAGCTGCGCGGAGGCTGGCTCCGGTTTCGGTGGCCTGCGTGTAGGTGATGAGGCGCGTGTAGCCGAGGGCCTGCGCTGCTCGCCAGGCGGCGCCGTACAGCATCGAGTTCGCGTTGGGAGTGCCGTCCGTCGCGGTCCGGGTGACTTCGAGGGTCTGACCGTTGTCGAGGTGGCGGGCGACCGGACGGCCGATTATGGCGACGCCGCGCAAAATGCCCTCGTTGTCAGCGACTCCCATGCAGAACTTGCAGCCGACGGGAGGCTGGTGGTGCCGGTGCCAGGTGGCTACGAAGGCGGCTGCATCAGCGAACCGGACCGGCACCAGGTGCAGGCTCATGCTGGCCGCCTCTGCATGTACCGCTGGTGGAGGGTGCTGGTTTCGCGGCCCTGCTTGCGGGCGAGCCAGGTCTGGGCGACGTCGGCCTGGGCGTTGGTCTGGGCGATGTGGGTGTTGAGGAGGCCGATGACGGTGTTGGCGTAGCCGACGACGTAGAGGTCGATGGCTTCGCGGCCGTCGGAGGGTGTGTCGAGCATCTGCTCGGCGCGGGCCTTGAGGGTGTGGATGTTGTCGCCGGCCTGGTGCTCGTCGTAGGCGTCGGCGACGCCGGTGGCGTAGAAGGGGTCGCGGGCGAAGGGGCTGACGGCGGGGGTGAAGGTCTGCATGGTCATGGCGTGGGGGTTCCGTCCTGGTCAGAGGGTGGCTTCGTGGGCTGAGATGACGGCGTCGGTGACGCGGTCCTGGCCGTCGCAGTCTGGGCAGGCCTTGCTGGTGTTGCGGTGGAAGCGGTGGCCCAGGGCGTGACCCTGCTTGCGACGCGGGCTGAGTTCCTCGTAGGGGATCTCTTCGCCGTCGGTCATGAGCGTTCCGTGGCCGCCGCAGGTGAGGCACAGTCCGTAGGCGTCGGTGAAGCCTGGGCGCGGGCTGGTGGGCTCGTTGTCGGCGGCGCGGAGGATGCGGCCGATGACCTCGCTGGTGCTGGGCGGGAAGTGCTCGCCGATGGGGGCGGTGGCGGCCCAGTTGGAGACGTGCTCGATGTAGTCCGGTCGGCCGTCGGTCTCGCAGGGCTCGCTGTCGAGGGCGGCGGAGATGGCACGGATGGCGGCCATGGCGGGCTCGGACGCTTCGATGAGGGCGCTGGAGTCGACGTCGTTGGTGAAGAACACGGCGGGGGCGGGGCGGTCTTCGGCGACGGTGTAGGCGATGGCGCAGATGTCGAGCTGGTCCATCGGGCCGTGGGCGGCGAATTGCTCGCCGCAGTGGAGGCCCTGGGTGTTGATGACGGTGGCCATGCGGCGGAGTACGCGGCGGGTGCTGGGCATCGGGGGCCTTCCTGGGCGGTGGGTGTTCTCCCGGCGGCGCGGTGTCGGCTTCACGCGCCGCCGGGGAGCCGGTGGGTTCAGGTGGCTAGGTGGGCTCGCGTGACGTGGCGGTGCAACTCGATCTCTGCGGATCCGTCATCGACGTGCCAGACAGCAGTTCGCCATCCGCACCGGTCGCACTTGCGGGAGACTTCGGCGCTGCGCTCGTAGATCGAGCGGCCGCCTCCGAAGGGGTTCAGTTCCGAGGTGTAGCCGTGGCAGTTGGCCGCCTCGCAGGCGTACGGGTCGAAGACCGGGGCGAACGGGCGCCAGTCGTCGTCTTGCGGGCACCGGCAGACGGCCTTGTAGGCGTTCCGGCGGGCGAGCATGCGGGCCTTGACCTGCTTGTCGGTCGGGCGGTGCCATGTGTGCATGCCCTTCCCGGGCATCCAGCGGCGTCCGTGGCCGTCCTGCTCGGTTCCGCACCAGCGGCATCCGAACGGGGTCGGTGGCTGGCCGTCGGGCCAACGGATGTGGCCGTGCAGCATGCCGGTGGTGGTGTCCTTTCGGCCGTAGCCGAGGAGGTGCTTGGTGGGGTCGGTGACCATGGCTGTTGTCCGTTCCTGGTCAGGCGGTTTCGCGGTGCTGGTCGGCGCACCACGGGCACTGGTGGCGGCCGAGGTTGTAGCCCTGGCCGTACTCGATGACGTGGCCGTTGCGGTCGGCGTCGAAGATGACGAGGCACCAGCAGGAGCAGGCGCACTTGCGGATCTCGCCGGTGATGCCGGTGAGGGCGGCGAGGGCGTCCATGAGGGGCTGGTAGTCGTGGGGGCCGGCGTGGTCGGCGCGTTCCATGAGCTGGTCGAAGCGGTCCTGGTCGTCGTTGCTCAGGGTTCGGTAGTCGGCTTCGGGGCGTGTGGAGACGTGCGTGGTCACCGTCATGGGTGCTCCGGGGCGTGAAAGGGGTTCTCCACCTGGCCTTTTGAGTGGGGGTCAGGTGTTGTCGGCCCATTCAAAGTAACCCATAAACTATGGCGTTTGCAATAGGTATACGGGTGTGGGAATGAGAAGAGCCCCGACCTGGGGGATCGGGGCTCTTCAGCGGTGGGGGCCGGCGGGCGTCACGGCCAGTCGGACGACGCTCTCAACTTCGCCGCAGTACGGCGGGCGTGGGCTTCGAGGACGTCCGTCCAGGACACGTGCTTCGTGAACCCGGTACGGCTGCGGACGCTGACGGTGTCCAGGCCGTCTTCCTTCACCCAGCGGCGGATCGTCTCTGCCCGTGCAGGGTGTCCAGTGCGGGCGAGGAGCGCGGAGGCCTCTTCGTAGGTGACCGGATCCTCGATGTCCTCAAGGGCCTCCGGGCGCGGGTGGTGGTGCAGTGCGGCCATGGTGCGGCCTCCCAGATCAGCGACCGAGTTCGCAGCTCCGCGGCCGAACGGGTGGATGGCGGTCCATCCGGTGTGGTGGTGGGTGGTGCGTGTGCAGTTGTGCGCCAGGTGTTGAGTGTTAGACCCGCGGGGCGTGGGTCAGGTTGCGTTGCGGCGCCAGATTTCTGTGCGCTGGATTTTCTGGGCGGCGAGGCGTGCCAGCGGCCAGGTGCTGGTGAGGCCTTCGGGGGTGGTGCAGCGGCGGTTGGTGCAGCGTGCGCGCCGGCTGGGGGCGTCCCACATGAGGCCCCAGCATCCGCAGCCGGGGCAGGGCTGCTTGGACACTTCGGTGGTGTCGCCGAGGCGGACGGCGTGTTCGAAGTGGTGGGTCTCGAAGACGAGGTCGCGGTGGGCTTGCTGGGTCTGGTTGGCGTCGCCGGTGGATTCCAGGCACCAGTCGTAGAGGTCTGCCCGGCGGTCGGGCGTGGGGCCGGCGTTGGGGGCGATGCCGCGGGTGAGGGCGATGATGTCGCCGGCGGTCTGGTCGAGGTAGTCGACGATGCCCAGGTTGAGGGGGGTGCCGGGGGTGGTGGAGGCGGCGCGTCGTTCTTGGGGGCCGCGGGCGGGGTGGTGGCGGAGGTCCGGGGTGTCGAGCAGGCGGAGGGCTTTTGCTGCGGCTGTGGCGGTGTTCTGGCCCATGTGTCCCCGTCCCCTGTTGCGTGGCCATCCCGGTGGGGCGCGCTCGGGGCCTGTGTGGGGCAGGGGGCGTGCGCGGGTTGGCCGGATGCTTGTGCTCCGGGTGTGTCCGGACGCCCCATCGTGCCATGGAATGGTCGCGTGTTGAACAGAGTGTGGCAAAGGATCTACGCGGGGTGCCTATTGTTGCATTTTGGTGACTGGCGGTAACTGTCAGGGTTCGGTCGGTAGGTGAAAGTTCGTCAGGCGAGCCGTCGGGTCGCGTCGTGCATGCCGTCGAGCATCCCCGTCAGGTCGGTGTGCGCCGGCTCGTCGATGAGCTGCTGGGCGAGGGCCCCGTCGAGGGTGCGGCGCATGATGCCGAGGCTGATGAGGAACGCCTCCGCGGTGGCGGGGTCGGTGAGGGTCCTTCGGTGGTCGGCGAAGGCTTTCTCGATGAACGCGGCGCGTTTCTCTTCGGGGGTGAGGTCACCGGTCGGGGGTGTGGGCATGGCCGCCTCCTGGCGGCGGGGGCGGCGGAATGCGAACACGGTGGCGGCCGGGCCGTCTGGTCCCGTGTCGGGTCGTGCGGGTTCTGCGGACATGGGGCGTCTCCGCTCCTCCGGCAGAAGTTGGGAAGGTCTCGTACAGCCTGGTATTCGCAGTACCGGGCCCTGGTGGGTGCACGCCGACTGCCAGTCCGGTGTGCGGAGCCCCACTCTGGCACTTGGCGGGGTGTGTGGGGTAGACAAGTCCGCTGATTGAGCAGGTAGTGACATCGTTTTTGGCCAAAGGATGACGTGCTGTAGGCCAGAACTGAACACCCCGTAATCATGTGGGTGTTGCATGAAAGATGCCCCGCACTGGTTGCGGTGGGGGTGCGGAGTTTGCCGACAACACACCGCCCGGCTTCCAGCGAGGGGCCGAGACCTCACGGGCACATGCCCGTCCGGTAGACGTCAGTCTACTCGCGGAGCCCTCCGCCCGGGACCCCCTTGCGCGCCTTGCTGTTGGGCAGGCGGGGGTGAGACCGGAAGCCGGCGGGTGGGCTGCGATCCACGGGGTCCGGCTTCCGGCCGCTTTTCACCACCAGACCGGCTCTGGCCCAGTTCCTCGCCCGGGTAGATATATGCAGGCCGTACGGAGATCGGTGCAGGGTCCACTCGTGTGGGTGACTCAGAAACCCCGGCAACCTGGGACAACTGACCCAAGTTCAAAACCGCAGGCCGGACGCACAAGAAGGGCCCCGCTCCCCCGCCGTGATGGCAGGTCCAGCGGGGCCCTCTAAGGTCTCGTGACTCAAAAATGAGTCACGAGGTCACTGCGGTGCCGACGGCAACAGCTCAGTCCGCAGCCGATCGACTTGGCGCTGCACGTGATCCAGGTACACGGCGGCACTCTGACGGTCCTGAGCTGCCAGACGACGCACCCAGTTCGCCTGCACTGCCTTCTCTGCCCGTGCAGCTATCACCTCGACCGTGGGGGCAGGCTCAAAAACGGGCCGCGGCTCCGGAACTGACTTCTGCCCCAGCCCTGTCACGTAGGCGACGATCTGCTCGGCGGCTGCCTCACGGTTGAACTCCGCGCCCTTCGGGACGGCCTTCACCGCGGCTTTCACCGCGCCCTGGAGGACCTGCGCGGTGATGTCCTTGCCCTCGGACTGCACGACAGTCTCAGCGACGGTGTCGTACACGAACGTGGCAGCGTCCACGTCCCAGGACTCGGCGACCGGAACGAGCTCCCACACCTGGGCTCGGTTGAGCTTTTTGACTCCAATTTGAGTCACGTCGCCCCGCTGCTGACGGACGTACAGGGCTTCGGCGATGGGCCAGGCCCGGATGAGCTTGTCGGCGTTCTGCCGGTTCATGTCCCATCGGTCCCAGCAGTAGTCGTCGAACGTCTTGTAGTTCTGCCGGTACAGGCGGGCGTCTCGGATGATCTGGAGGGCTTTGCCGGCGGCCCAGAAGGCGCCCTTGAGGGTTTCGACGGCGGCTTCGCACTGGGCGAGGCTGTCCTGCTCCTCGCCGATCAGGGTGGGGCTGTCGGAGATCGGCTTGAAGAGGTGGGGGAGGGACTGCGCCATGTCGACGGCTGTCGCGAACTTCTTCCGCTCTACCGCTTTGCCGCGGCGCTGGCCGCCCATCAGAGGGCCTGCTCTACGGTCAGGGCGAGCTTGTAGAAGTCCTCCCGGGCGCGCAGGGAGGTGCCGGACTCGGGGTACTGGATGACGGTCAGGCCGTCTTCGGGGGCCTTGGAGTGGACCTTGTACCGCCTTATGGCAACGGTCGCGAAGGGGTAGTTGCGCTTGCGGCACCAGTCGCGGAGCTTCTCCAGTTCGGGTCGGATGCCGTCTTCCCTGGCGCGGTCGTTGCCGGAGTCCCACATGTTGATGACGACGAGGAACTTGACGTCGCGGGGCTTGAGGACGCGTTCGATGGTGAACTCGGCCGGCCGGCGGGTGAGCCATTCCGGGGTGATGGGGACGATGGCGAGGTCGGTGAGGTCGAGGACCTCTTCCATGGCCTTGGCGGTGTTGCCGCTGCCGAGGGGGTCGGCGTCCATGGGGGCGTCGGGGTCGGTCTCCATGAAGCCGGGGGTGTCGACGAAGATGCGGCGGACGGCCGGGTCGTCGACGAGGTCGGGGATTTCGCCGATGCGGCCCTTGGTGACGACGTAGTCGAAGGGGAGCCGGTCTTCGGGGACCCGGGCGGCCCAGTCTTCGAGGCTTCCCTGTCGGTCGATGCCGGCGGCGACGACGGGGCAGGGGTCGTCTTGGGTGGCGGGAGGGTTGTTCTGTCCAGAGACGGCGGCGAGGTTGACGGCGAGGGTGCTCTTGCCGCTGCCGCCCTTCTGCTGGACGAGGGTGACGACCTTGGCGCGGTCGCTGGTGTCGGTAGAAGAAGGCATGGCCTGTTTCCTCCGTGGGCTTCCCCTTGTTGGGTACTCGGACGCCCCACAGGATGCCATGCCCGACTTCGGCGGGTGGCGCTTAGGTCGAGGTGTCGTCGTCTTCGTCGTCCAGGCCGTCGTTGTAGGGCTGCCCGTCGCCGTACGCGGCTTCCTGGAAGAGGTCGCGGTGGTCGCGGGTGAGTGGGGGCCGCGGGTAGGCGATGCGGGGCTTGGAGGCCCGGACGGGGGCGGTCATCGGGGGCTCCCGGAAGCGAGGGGGATGTAGGTGTCGCCGGCGGCCATCGCGATGAGAGCACCCGTGAAGTCGGCCATGACGTTGTAGTCGGGGCGGGCCCAGGGGCATTCAGGGGCGCGTTCTGCGCGTGCCCACTGGTCGAGCCAGGCTCGTTCGTCGGCGGCTTGGGCGGCGTGCCAGGCGGGGGTGTGGGGCATGGGCGGCTCCGTTCGTGCGGGGTGATCGCGTACACGGTGCCGCAGGAACCGCCGTCGTGTTCCCCCCTGCCTTCCTCAGGTCTGCCCGGAGGCGATGGAGTCGAGGTACTGGGCGCGGACCAGGTTGTGGCGCGCGTCGGCGAGCGCATTGTGGACGCCGTCCGGCTGCTCGGGCAGGGTCGGATCTCCCAGCCGCATGGACTCCTGCTTGAGGTCGTTGGTCCACATCGGGACCCCGTCGGGCAGGTCGATCATCCGGCCGAAGAGCTGCGCGAGGGCGACGTGGTCGTATGCCCCGTACCAGGCCCACAGCTCCGGTTCTGGGGTGGCCTGGATGAACGCGGCGACGTCGGCCGCTATTCGCTTGTGGCTCTTCACGGCGGGGTCGAGGTAGTTGAACAGCCAGTCGTGCGGCATGTGGAGGCGCCAGTCCCCGTGCGGCTGCGGCAGGGAGGGGACGACGTTCTCCATCAGCCAGGTGTGGGCGCGGAGGCGGCGCCGGAGCTTCCAGCCGCGCCAGGTGCGTGCGGTGAGGCGGCGGCTTACGGCGTAGTACTCGCGTCCGTCCTCGGCGACCATGCCGATCGAGATCAGCTTGATGGTCTTCCCGTCCTCGAGGAATTCGCAGTCGTAGAACATGCGCATGGGGACTCCTGTGGTTTGGAGGGCTGGGCTCTACGATCCCGTGGATCGCTGCCGGTGTTGCCCCCTGCTAGGCGACGTCGAGTGCGCGGCGTGGGGTGGTGCCGCCGGCGCGTTCGTGGCGGGCCCGGTTGATGGCGGTCTGGCGGACGGCTTCCCGTTCGGCGCGTGCGGCGGTCTCGAGCCGGTCGACTTCCCAGACGCCGTCTCGGTGCTCGCTTTCGGGCTGCCGGTTGGCGCGGAGGGCGGCTATCTGCCGCTGCCGGGCTTCCTCCAGGTACGGGTTGACCGGGGGTGGGGCGGGCCGGTTGTCGAGGGCGGCGGCGAGGGCCTGCCGGTAGCCGGGCGAGGCGGTCTCCCGGGTGCGTACCGGGGCCGGCTCGGTGGGCTTCTCCGGCTCGAGGGCGGGTTCGGTGTGCGCGGGTGCGGCCGCTCCGGGGGTGAGGATCTTCAGGGCGTGGACGCTGCGGCCGGTGTGGTTCTGCTGGATGCGGGCGAGGATCTGCGGCTGGCGGAGGCGGAGCTGGGTGCCGTAGGCGTCGGAGGCGGGTCGCAGGTGCAGGGTGCCGGTGTCGTGTTCGAAGCGGACGGCTGCGACCTTGTTGGCGAGTTCGGGGGCGATGGTCGGCCACTGGTCGAGGATGCTGCCGCCGGTCTCGGGGGGCTGCCAGGCGCGTTCGGTCATCATGCGGTTGATGGCGGCGCCGAGGCCCATGGGGTCTCCGTGCCGGCGGGCCGTGGTGCTGGTGGTGGTGCGCTTTTTGCGTTGGGGTTGGGTGGGTCGGGTTTTGGCGTCGGCTCGGGCGGCGGCGAGGGCTGCGCGGGCGAGGTCGATGCCGGACGGCTGCTGGCTCATGACGCGCTCCTGGGCTCGGGACGGACGCGGGTGTGGCAGACCGGGCAGTCGTCCGGGTTGGGGAGGTCGAGGACGCCGTGCGCGATGCGGGTGGCGTTCTTCCATGGGCGGTGGCCGCCTTCGTGGTCGCGGAAGGGGGCCAGCCATGCCATCTCGTTGGCCGCCTCGTCGAGCCAGTCAGCGACGGGGGCGTGGTAGTCCTGCTGGTAGTCCGCGAGGCGCGGGTCGTGGGCGCGGAGTTGGTCGGCGGCCTGCTGGAGGTGCTGGGCTGCGGGCCATTGGCTGCGGCGGTTGGTCATGCGGGGCTCCCGTTGAGGAAGGCGAGGATGTCGGCTTCGGCGTCCCACGTGTCGACGGCGCCGGCGGACAGGTCGTCGTGGCCGTAGGCCTGGCACTGCTGCTGGTAGCGGGCGAGACCCTGCCGGACACCGGCCATGACGTCGATGCGGCTGCTGATGCGGCCCTGGAAGGCGCCGGGGGCTGGGTTCTCCAGCTCGTACCGGTCGGCGGCAGCCTGCGCGGCCTGGGTCTCCTGCTGCTGCTTCTGGTCGGCGGCGAGGCGGGCCTTGATGAACGCGACCGGGTTGGTCGGCTTCCAGCGCATGCCGTGGCACCAGCCGTTGAGGTCAGCGGAGATCTGGTAGGCGTCCTGCCCGCGGTCGGTCCACCAGCGGAGGACGTACTCCAGCTGTCGCAGGGGCGCCTTCTGCGTCCAGTTGACGATTGCTCGGACGAGGCGGGCGGTGTTCATGTCCTGCTGGACGTCGGTGGCGGTGCGTCGGCGCCCGTTCTTGCTGCTGCTCTGGTGGGGGATTCGCGGTTTCGGCTGCCGAGCCTGCGAGGTGTAGTTACTACCACCGTCTACCTGAACCTGACTCTCTTCTCTAAGCCAGGTAAGGGAAGGGGGCTCAAGGCCCTCGGAGGCGGGGTTTTCCACAGGGGGGTTATCCACAGGCTGACGGCGGGTCTGGGCGGGGATCACGGGCTGCTGCTGGCCGCGCTGGTCAATGACGATGCGGGCCTGGTAGCCGGTGCCGATGATGCGGTGGCCCATGGCGTGGTCGTAGGCGGCCGGGATGACGGCGGCGTAGATGGTGGCGGTGCCCTTGTATCCCTTGAGCCCCTTGCTGGCCAGCAGGTTTGTGCGGGTGCCGTGCTGGACCCAGGCGAGGGCGCCGAGTTCGCGGAGGTAGCCGGCGTGCCGTTTGACGGTGGCGCGGGAGATGCCCAGGCGGGCAGCGGTCTCGTCGAGGCGGTAGAGGGCGTGTCCGAGGTCGTAGTCCATGCGGGCTGCGAGGTCTTCGGCGATGCGCTGGGTGGTGGCGTTGGCTTTGGGGTGGAGTCCGGCGCCGATGAGCCACTGGACGGCCTTGAGCCACTTGCGGGGCCCGGTCCTGCGGGATGCGGTGTGGTCG
>NZ_JBHYJX010000038.1:0-82255 GCF_042740985.1 Streptomyces sp. NPDC058985
GGTCGCTGCGCAGCGCGACGAAGGGGCGCTCCCCCGACGTCCACTGAGCGACGGTCCGCCAGCCCCCGGCGGCCGCGCGGTCGAGCAGGGCGCGGAGATCGCCGCCTGGGCCGTGCGCCGACGGTCGCCACGCTGGCGTGCGACGGGCTTCGGTCTCGCTGGAGTGGCAGAAGCCTCGCATCCGGCGTAGCAGCGGCTACGAACACCCTGTAGTGCCGCACGCTCGCGTACCGCTCTCGAGTCTCGTTCCTTGCTCGCCTGCTCGAGGCGTCACGTCCCGCAGGGAGGTGAACGCGTCAGGCGGACGGCCCATGAAAGCGTGCGCTTCTCCCGCACAGGACGCAGGGTCGAGCAGAGCCGTGAGGAGCACCGATGAACGAGAGAAGGGACGGTGCCGCAGAGGACGACTCGGAGCCCCACTGTGGACCGTCGTCCCGCGCAAACCGGGTGGACGTATTACTGACGCGCACAGCCGTGGGGGACGAGCAGGCGTTCGCCGGGGTCTACGACGCCCTCGCACCGCAGGTGATGGGACTGGCCTACCGGGTGCTGCGGGACCAGGCGCAGTCGGAGGAGGTTACCCAGGACGTGATGGTGGAGGTATGGCGCAACGCGAACCGGTTCCGACCGGAGCGGGGATCCGCTCGGAACTGGGTGCTCACTCTCGCGCATCGCCGAGCCGTGGACCGGGTGCGGTCGGTCGCCGCGGGCCGCGCCCGTGAGCTGCGAGTCGGGGCCCGGGACCGGAACCGGCCCTTCGACACCGTGGTCGAAGAGGTGGAGGGGCGAGAGGAACATCGCGTGGTCTTCCGCTGCCTGGCCGGACTTGCCAAGCATCTGAGACTCCCCCTGGTACTGGCGTACTACGAGGGACTCACGTACGCGGAGGTGGCCGATGCACTGGCTGCTCCCGCGGGCACCGTCAAGTCACGGATGCGGCAGGGACTGCGGCACCTGCGCGAGTGTCTGGAGACGGGGTCATGATTGCCGACGACGACCCGCACAACGATGCCGGAGCCTATGTGCTGCACGCTCTGCCGCCCGACGAGGCGCGCGCCTTCGAGAGCCACCTGGCCAACTGTGCGGCATGCTGGCGCGAGGTGGAGGAACTGTCCGGCGTGGCTGCCCTGCTGGGGGCGGCCGAGGCCCGCACTCCGCCCCCGCAGCTACGAGACAGAGTGCTCGGACTGATCATCGTAGTGGGCCAGGAGCGGGGCTCACTCGAGCCGTATGGGCCTGCCAAGCAGCAGGAGACGCCGGTCCGCCGTGCCGAAGTGAGAGAGCGGTGGTACCGACGCCGTGCCCGGCGTCTTGGTCTGGCCCTGGCAGCGGCTGTCGCGGCCGCGGTCGCTCTGGGTGGCGCCACTTGGTGGCAGTACTCGGAAGCCGACAGCGCACGTCAGCAGGCCGACAGCGCCCGTCGGCAGGCCGCCGCCGCCGATGCCGAAGGCGAGGCACTCACCGACCTTTTGGCCGCCCCCGACGCGACCATCAGCACGGCGGAGCTGTCCCAGGGCGCGACGGCCAGCGTGATCGCCTCACGCACTCAGGAACAGGCCGCGTTCGTTGCTGCGGGCCTGCCGCCGCTCACCGACGACCGTACATACGAACTCTGGTACGCGGAGGCCGGAACGTTCCGGCCCGCTGGCCTGCTGGCAGGCGTCGGCGGACGCCTCGCGCACATCCTTGAACGACCGCTCGAAGGGGCTACCGCCGTCGGCATCACCGTGGAACCCGCGGGTGGTTCGAAGCAGCCCACCACCGACCCGCTCGGCGTCATCACCGTCCCGGCGTGATCCACGACCCCTAACTCGGACTGTTTCTGTCTTGAGCATGGCCGTAATCGCAGGAGCGGTATGGGCCGCGTGGCTGGGCGGGACCAGCATCGCGATGTCGGCGCGGATGGTACGGCGACCGGCACGTACGAGGTATGGCAGATCCTGGGCCTGGTGGTGACCTTGCTGGTCCCGTCGACGTGGGCGGCGTCCTGCCGCCACGTCCCGGTGAGCGGTGATCGGCACGACGGCGGGTCTGGCCGTCGCGGCGTACATCGACTGGTCGGACCATGCGAGCAGTCTGATCGGGGTGGGGTCCTGCTGCCGGTGCTGGGCAGCCTGGCCGGGAAGGCGGCCACTTCGGCGGTGGTGAGTGTTTGCCTGCGGTCCTGTCTTGGCGTCGGCTCGTAGGCGCATGTCCGGGCGCGTCGGGTTGAAGCTCAGGACGCGCCCAAGGGCGCGACCCGCGAGCGGCGCGGCCGCGAGGCCCGGATCGTCGCCACGACAGCCCCGGATCCCGCCGTCCCGAGGCCGCCCTTCCAGCCGCGCGGCCCGCTGGTTCAGCGCTTCCTCATCGCCGTTGTCCAGGACAGGCGCACGAAGTGGAACTGGTTGCCGTGCCGTTACCGCTGCTGCCACAGCAGGCAGGGGAGCCGACCAGCCCGCGTTCGCCGCTTCCTGGTGCGTCGCGAGGCCGTACGCCGCGTACGCCTACAGCTTCTCGACGAGCCGGGACGACGCAGAGCAGCAGCACGCCTGAGGCTACTCCGATTAAACATGCCGCATGCAGCTAGTGCGCGTCAGGCAACGTCCCTCCCTGTTGCGGTCCGATCGCGGCGTCGGCTGGGTTCGGGGAGTGTCGGGAGTGAGGCCGCAGGTTGGCGAGACGCTCGCCAACTCGAGAATCCTCCGGTCGGCGGGCTGGTCTTCCGCCTAGGGTGTCGATCATGTTCAAGGCAGGAGTGGGGTTCTTCGCATTGTTCGGGCTTGGCTGGTGGTTGCTGGCCACGAGTGCGTTCGACGGCCTTGCACGGCTGGTCGAGGGCGTGGTCGGCTGCGCCGTAACCTTGGGGTTGATGCTCGCCGCGCGCCGGCTTCTCCCCTCGTCGGCAGGGGGTTCATTCCCCGCGGAACGGCGTCGGCGGTTCAATCAGATCAACGGTCTCCAGTGGCTGCTGATCGTCGTCATCGCCGTGGTGTGCGCCCGCGCCGCAATGCCAGTGCTCATTCCCCCGCTGGTCGCGATTGTCGTTGGGCTCCACTTCCTTCCGCTCGCAGGGGTGTTCGAGCAGTCCCGGCTGCGGGTGCCGGCGGTGCTGTTGATCACGGCCGGTGCATCGGGCATGGCCGTCTGGCTCACGAACGGCCCGGACAAGACCGTTCGCCTCGTAGTGGGCCTCATCTCTGCGCTTTGCCTGTGGGGCATGGCAATGTGGACGGTCACCGGGGCAGCTTCCGCTGCCGAGCACGGCATCCGGGAGTGAGGGGGCCAGCGGCACAAGACACTCACCCTGTAGGAGTGCAGAGCGGGTGATGGTGCGCGAGATCGAGGAGTTCGAGGACAGGCGACTGCTTCCACAACTTCAATACCCACTGCATTGACTCCCTGTATCCGAAGTACAACGACGGTCGGCCGAAGACCTTCACCCTGCCTAATACTCCAGTTGCAGTTCGCTATCTCTGCTGGTCAGAGGCGCCTTCTTGAGTCTATTCGGCTGCCGTGGCGTCAGGTGCCGGAAGTTCGTAACCTCCACCGTGGCGGCGACGGTAGTGGCAGCGTCGTGCGGTTGCCTGATGGCGGCGCCGCCACCAGGACCAGCTCAGTGCGTGATCGGTTTTCCGCCGGTGTGTCGGTGGGCGACGGTGAACTGCCAGGAGCCGCCGGACTTCTGCCACGGTGAGGGGTGCAAGGTCACCGGAACCGTTTCTGCGACCCCCCTTGCCGTCGGTGCGGTGGCGGACATGGCCGCGAGGAAGGCGTGGGCCAGCATGGCGAGGGCGATGTGCCGGTAGCAGCCCGGATAGCGTCGGACCTCGTACTGATCCAGGCCGCATTCGTTCTTCGCGGCCTGGAAGCACTCCTCGATCGCCCACCGGCTGCCGGCGATCCGGGCCAGCTCGGCAACCTCAGTGCCGACGGGTGCGTAGGCGAGGTAGTAGGCGATCTCTTTCGGCCGGGTGAGGCTGCGGCGGGCGAGGACCCACCGGTCGTGCGTGGGCTGATCACCGTCGAAGTCGTGGACGGCCGGCAGTTTCGCCGCGGCCCAGTCATAGACGCGAGGCCCCTTCGCCCCGTCACCGCAGGAATGACGTTCCCAGGCTTCATCCGGCGCTTGGGCGATCACGAGATCGATCCGGCCCAGCGCGGGGACGGGCTGGGACTTCGGGACGGCCAGGACATAGCCGATGCTGGCTTCCTCCAGCATTCGCCGCAGCCGCCATTCCTGGGGGTGAGGTCGGCGTGGCAGGCGAGTGGTGACCAGCAGGACGGCGGCGGTCCTGACGCTGACGCCGGGTATCGACGTCAGGACTTGGGAAAGAGACATCCGATGCAGTTGATCTGTCAAGGCTGGCAGCCTGGGAAGTCTGTCGGAGGTGTGTGGCAGCATCCGCAGCATGACGAGTACATGTCGGCGTACACGGGAACGTACTCTTCTCCGCAGCCGCGTACGGACGAACGTCCCCAGCTTTGACCGCGGGCAGCAGTGCGGCAGAGGACCCGGTTAGCAGGCGCGGCGGGTCTCTCCCCGCGAGACGGTCCAGCACGCGCATCCACTCGCACCGGCTGGCTCTCGGCGATGTGGTGACCGAAGAACGCGATCGCGTCGGCGTGCTCGTAGTTGCCCGGCTGCCCGTCCGAGCCGAAGCTCTCCTGAAGCGCCTCCCCGGCGGCGGCCGTACACAGCCGGGTGTGCCGTCGAGATGGGTGGTGCCGACGCCGCCCCGCGCGAGCACGGCGAGGGCGTAGTACTCCTCCAGGAACAGCTGCCCCGAGATGTAGGAGCCGATCGCTCCCGGGCTCGCTCATCGAGCAGCTCGCGCGAGCGGGCGGCCACCAACTCCATGGCGGTGTCCCATCCGCCTCCACCAGCCGCCCGTCCCGACGTACCAGCGGCCGGGTCAGCCAGTCGGAGCCATTCGCCTGCCAGTCGAACAGGTCTTTAGGACCGAGCCGACCCCGGTTGACCCGCTCCACCTCACGGCCCCGCACGCCCACCATCCGGCCGTCGGCCTCCGCGACGTCTATGGCTTCGCCGTCGGAGTGCAGGATCGACGCCGCCTGCACCCACCGCTGCACGGACGCTCGCGTCACCCCCTCTGCAAGGAAGTGTCCACCTGCCCTGGCCAGCTCCCGTGCCGCCCGCAGACCGTCCTCGCCCCCACGGCTGCGCGATACGACCCATCGAGTCCACCATGCCGTTCTCCTGCCCGTGTACCGGTGCCCGGCCCGGGGTACCCGCGCCGTGGAACTGACTCAGATGCCTGAGGCAAGGAAGGAGGGTCGCGTGTCCGAGAGCCGCGAACACAACGAGGAGCGTCCGGAGAGCGCGCTGGAGGAGATCTTGCGCGAGGTGGAGGACGCTGAGACCCGCGATCCAGCGTCTGCGACCGAGCGACGGCACCGGGGCGAGGCCGGCGACGCCACCTCACCGAACACCGGAGCCCAGAACGACAGCAACGGCGACTGAAGCGAGACCGGACTTCGCGACGGGTGCTCGAGCGCATAGCTGTTGGGCACGGAGCGAGGCCTGAAGGCGTGGTGCCGGCTGTGGAGAGCGGCTGCAGAGCTGGTGCCCCGCGCCATGCGAAGGCTGGCCAAGAGGCGGTAGGGGCCGTCCACCCGTGAAGCGGCACGCCGACGAAGCAGAGGCAGGACCCGGCAGGTAGATCCGTGGCAGCCGGTGAACCAGGACGGAGAGACAATGAGCGGGACGAGTCAGCGGACGGTCGTGGTGACCGGGGCCAGCGGAGGGATCGGTCGGGCAACCGCCCGCATGTTCGCTGAACGGGGCGATCGGGTGGCGCTCCTGGCGCGGGGCCGGGCAGGTCTGGACGCGGCGGCGGCCGATGTACGGCAGGCCGGAGGGCAGGCGCTGCCAGTCGTCACCGACATGGCGGAATGGGACCAGGTGCGGGACGCCGCCAAGCGAGTAGAAGAAGAGCTGGGCCTCGTCGACGTCTGGGTGAACAACGCCTTCACCGCCGCGTTCGGCAAGTTCACCGACGTTCCCCCGGAGGAGTTCCAGCAGGCGACGAGGTCGACCTACCTGGGGTACGTCCACGGCACCCGGGCGGCCCTCGACCACATGCTGGCACGGGACCGCGGCGCGATCGTGCAGGTCGGCTCTGCGCTCGCCTACCGCGGCATCCCCCTCCAGAGCGCCTACTGCGGTGCCAAGCACGCCATCCAGGGCTTCACCGAATCGGTGCGGTGCGAGCTGCTGCATGACAAGTCGTCCGTCCGCATCACGATGGTGCAGATGCCGGCCGTCAACACCCCCCAGTTCTCCTGGCTGCGCACCCACCTGCCCCAGCACGCCCAGCCGGTTCCCCCGATCTACCAGCCCGAGATCGCCGCCCGTGCCGTACTGCGCGCCGCCGACCACCCGCAGCGCCGGGAGTACTGGGTGGGTACGTCCACTGTGCTGACGCTGCTCGCCAACGCCGTCGTGCCGGGCCTCCTCGACCGCTATCTAGCGCACACCGGTTTCGACGCCCAGCAGACCGACGCCCACGCCCAGAGCGAAGGGCCCGGCAACCTCTGGGAACCCGCCGACGAGGATGAGGACTACGGCGCCCACGGCGTCTTCGACCGCCAGGCGTACACCCACAGCCCCCAGACATGGGCGAGCCGTCACCACCTGGGCAAGGCCCTGGCCGCCGCCGGGCTCGCCGGGGCGGGCTATGCCGCCCTGCGCCGCCGCAGCCGTCCCTGAAAGCCGAGACCCGCCCACCCGACGCACCGCGCGGTTTGCGTGCGCCGGGCCCGGGATACACGGTCGTGGCACTCCCGCCACCCCCAGTGGAAGGCCGTTCATGGACCCGGTCGATCTCCCCCTTCCCATAGTCAAGCGTCCCCGGTCGCAGACCGACGCGCAGGCACTCGAACGGGAGTTGCGGGCCAGGGTCGACGGAGAGGTCCGGTTCGACGCCGGCACCCGGGCGGCCTACTCGACGGACGGCTCGAACTATCGGCAGGTGCCCATCGCGGTGGTGCTCCCGCACACGGTGGAAGCGGTACAGGAGACAGTCGCCGTCTGCCAGGAGCTGGCGGCGCCGCTGCTGTCTAGGGGCGGAGGCACCAGTTTGGCGGGGGAGTGCTGCAACACCGCCGTCGTCATCGACTGGAGCAAGTACTGCCACCGCCTGGTCTCCGTGGATGAGGACAACCGGCGCTGCGTGGTGGAGCCGGGCATCGTCCTGGACGACCTGAACCGGCAGCTGGCCGAGTACGGCCTCATGTACGGGCCCAAGCCGGCCACCCATCCCAATTGCACCATCGGCGGGATGATCGGCAACAACTCCTGCGGGTCGACCGCGCAGGCGTACGGCAAGGTTGTGGACAACCTGCACCGCCTGGAAGTCCTGACCTACGACGGTGTCCGCATGTGGGTGGGGCGGACGGACGAGGAGAACCTGGAGCGGCTCATGGAATCCGACGGGCGCACGGGTGAACTGTTCCGGGGCCTGGCGGCGCTGCGAGACCGGTACGCCACTCTGATCCGCGAGCGCTACCCCGACATTCCGCGCCGCGTCTCCGGCTACAACCTGGATTCGCTGCTGCCCGAACACGGCTTCGATGTCGCCGGTCTGCTGACCGGTTCCGAGTCCACCCTGGTCACCGTCCTCCACGCCGAGCTGGACCTCGTCCCTGTACCGCAGGAGACCGCCCTCGTGGTCCTCGGCTACGAGGACATCTGCCGGGCAGCCGACCACATACCCGCGGTTCTGGACCACGAACCGGCCGCACTGGAGGGCGTGGATCACCAGCTGATCCACTTCCAGCAGGAGAAGCACCTGAACTCGAAGGCGCTCAAAGTTCTGCCCGACGGCCAGGCCTACCTGATGGTCGAACTGACCGGCGACACCCGCCAGGAGGTCGAGGACAAGGCGCGCGCCCTGATCGATGCCAAGCCGGACGACGTGGACCACACCTGGTACGACGACCGGGAGCACATGAGCGAGCTGTGGCAGGTGCGGGAGTCCGGGCTCGGGGCCACCGCGCACGTGCCCGGCAGACCCGACACCTGGGAAGGCTGGGAAGACTCGGCCGTGCCAGTCGACTGCCTCGGGGACTACCTCCGCGACCTGAAGAGGCTTTACGAGGAGTTCGACTACGGGCACCCTTCCGTTTACGGGCATTTCGGCCATGGCTGCGTCCACACCCGCATCCCCTTCGACCTGGAGTCCGAGGCGGGCATCGCCCGGATGAGGGCGTTCGTGGAACGCGCCGCCGACCTGGTGGTGTCCTATGGCGGTTCGCTGTCCGGGGAGCACGGCGACGGGCAGTCGCGGGGGGAGCTGCTGGGGAAGATGTTCGGGCCCGAGCTGATCGAGGGGTTCGAGAGACTGAAGGGGCTCTTCGACCCGGGCAACCGGATGAACCCCGGCAAGGTGGTCGTGCCGTACCGGCTGGACGAGAATCTCCGCCTCGGAGCCGATCACCTGCCGTGGGAGCCGGAGACGGTCTTCGCCTTCCCGGACGACGACGGCAGATTCAGCCGGGCGGCGACCCGGTGCGTCGGCGTCGGCAAGTGCCGCTCCTCGGAGGGCGGAGTGATGTGTCCCAGCTACCGGGCCACACGCGAGGAGGAGCACTCTACCCGGGGCCGCGCCCGCCTTCTGTTCGAGATGGTCAACAACGACGGCGACTCACCCATCACGGACGGCTGGCGGTCCGACGCCGTTCACGACGCCCTGGATCTGTGCCTCGCCTGCAAGGGCTGCAAGACGGACTGCCCGGTCAACGTCGACATGGCCACCTACAAGGCGGAGTTCCTGCACCACCACTACAAGGGTCGGCTCCGTCCCCTCGCGCACTATTCGATGGGGTGGCTGCCGGCGGTTGCCCGAGTCGTGGCACGCGCGCCGCGCACCGTCAACGCCCTCGCGGCGGTGGACTGGGTGGCGCGTGTGGCGAAGGCACTCGGGGGAGTGGCGCCGCAGCGGCAGGTGCCGGTTTTCGCGGAGCAGCGGTTCACCGAGTGGTGGCGCCGACGCGGCGGATCCCGCGGCAGTGGGCACCGGGGCGAGGTCGTGGTCTGGCCGGACACGTTCACCGACCACTTCCACCCCGCGATCGGCCGCGCCGCCGTGGAGGTCTTGGAGGCAGCCGGTTTCCGCGTCACGGTGCCCGAAGCCGTGGTCTGCTGCGGACTCACCTGGATTTCCACCGGTCAGCTGGGCGTCGCCCGGCGCGTCCTCGGCCACACCGTTGACGTGCTCCGCGAGGACCTGCGCCGCGGTACCCCCGTGGTGGGCCTGGAGCCCAGTTGTACGGCTGTTTTCCGGTCCGACGCGGGCGAGCTGCTGCCGAAGGATCCCGACGTGGAACGGTTGCGCGCCCAGACCCGCACCCTCGCGGAACTGCTCGTCGAACGGGCCGACGACTGGGAGCCGCCCCGGGTCGATGCCCGGGCGGTGGTGCAGCGCCACTGTCACCAGTACGCCGTCATGGGCTTCGATGCCGACCGGGAGATCCTCCGGCGCGCCGGGGTGGACGCCGATTTCCTCGACGAGGGCTGCTGCGGACTTGCCGGCAACTTCGGTTTCGAGAAGGGTCACTACGAGGTCTCCATGGCCTGCGCCGAAGCCGGTCTCCTCCCCGCCGTACGGGAGTCGGACGCGTCGACACTGGTCCTCGCGGACGGCTTCAGCTGCCGTACCCAGGTCGACCAGTGCGACGCCGGACGTACGCCGCTGCATCTGGCGGAGGTCTTGGCCGCCGGGCTCAAGGGTCACACCGCGGTGCCGGAGCGGCCGCAGGCACCAGGTGCGCGCGCGCTGCTTCCCACTGTCGCGGCTGGTGCCGTCGTGACGCTCCTTGGAGTTCTGACGGCCGCACGGCGCTTGAAGCACACAGGACGACGGAGGCAGTGACAGACGCCCTGTGAGCAAGCTCATGATCGAGAAGGAGTGGAAATGCCCACAGGATCGGACCGCAAGCGTGCGCGTCAGTACGAGCACATCAAGACATTTCATGAGGAGCGGGGCGCCTCCACGGCCGTGCGAAGGAAACCGCCGCCAGGACCGTGAACAAGGAACGCGCCCGTTCGGGTGAGTCACGGTCCGCCAGCCGCACCTCCACCGGGGATCCCAAGTCCGCCCCCCTAGTGTGGAAGCGGAGGGTCCGGGAATGGCAAGGGCCCTCAGGGGCGGACTTGCTGGCGATCAGCTCTACAACGAGGCTCGGCAGAGGAACATCAGGCACCTAAAGGGAGACGGGACCGAGACCGGCGGCAGAAGTTGGCTGCTACTTGGGCCCCTGCTGGACTCTCGGGTCTGTCACCGGCCCTCCAACGCGGGCCCTCCCTGACCACCGCCGAAGCGTGCCGAACACTCCAGGAGAAGGGCGTGCACGAAGCCCTGCGGCAGATTCCCCCGCAACTGGCGCTGCCTGACGTCGTACTCCTCGGCGAACAGCCCGGCGGATCCGCAGGCGGAACGGGTCCGCTCGAACCACCTCAGCGCCTCCTCCCTCCGGCCCAGAGCCTGGGAGGCCAGCGCCATCATGAAGCCACAGAGCAGAAACGCCCCCTCGGCATCGCCCAGCGGCTCGTCGCCGTGGTGGAAGCGGTAGACGTAGCCGTCCTCCGTCAGCCTGTGCAGCACTTCGGAGCACGTGCGGGCAAGGCTGGGGTCGGTCCGCGGCACCGCCCCGCGGGCCAGCGGCAGGAGGAGGGCCGCGTCGGGGCCCGGGTCATCTGCGGCGCGCTGCCAGTAGCCGTCGGGGTGCAGGCAGCGCGCCCGGGTGGCGTCCATGATGCGGTCGGCCAAGCGTGCCCAGTCACCGGACGCACGCGTCAGGTTCTGCTGCTCGAGGGCGCGCAGGCCGGCGACACAGCTGAGGCGCGAGTGCGTCCACCAGCGTTCCTCCAGTTCCCACAGCCCCGCCTCCGGTTCCTCCCAGCTCTCGGCGACGGCCTCCGCGGCCCGGCGGGCCGCTTTCACGCCCCGCGCATCGAGCGCGTCATGGCGGGCGGCAGCGGCGAACAACTGGAGAGCCTCGCCGTACGCGTCCAGCTGGAACTGCCGCCCGGCCCGGTTGCCCGCTCGGTCACCGCCTCCCGGGTAGCCGATGAAGGGCAGCGAGTGCTCGGCCGGCGGCGGGCGGCCGTCGACGGTGTAGGCGGGGCGCAGCCGGGGACCGTCCTCCAGGATGCGGTCGGCGACGAATCCCACCGCGCGGTCCAGCAGCCTGTGCGGACCGTGTGTGGCGACCGCGATGCCGGCGTAGCACTGGTCGCGGATCCAGGCGTAGCGGTAGTCGTAGTTGCGGCCGGTGTCGGCGCGTTCGGGCAGCGCGGTGGTGGCCGCTGCCACCATGCCGTCGTGCGTGCTGGTCAGCCCGTTCAGCACGGCATAAGTCATACGGGTGTCGCGGGGTGCCGCAGTGCCGGAGCAGTCGGGCACGGCCGTCCTCCACCAGCGTTCGGTGGCGTCCCAGAGCGCCCGCGGGAGCAGCGGGGCGTCCTGCGGTTCGGTGGCGATCTCTAGTACGAGGTCATGGGTTTCGCCCTCGGGCAGGCGTAGGCGGGCGGTCAGCCCGCCGTCATCGTCCACATGCGGGTTGTCCACGCCGGCGAGCCTCAGATGGAGGGGACCACTCTGGGCCCGCCACAGTCCGTCCTCCCGTCGGTGGACGCCCGTCATGGCCTGCCGGCCGTAGTCGGCACGCACGTCGAGATCAACGTCGACGACGGCCTCACCCCGTTCGGCACGGACTTGGCGGACCAATACGACCCGCCCGGTGTCGGCGGGTGCGGCCAGGGCCTCCCGGCAGGAGATGACGGTGTCGGTGGTCACCCATCGGCTGACCCGGATGAGCGTGCCGTCCTCGTAGTACCCGCCCCACACGTTCCAGTGGTCCGCGGGACCGACCCGGAAGCGGCCCGGGCCGCCCATGAGGCCGGAGAAGACCGCGCCGCTGTGCCAGGTGGGTGCGCACAGCCAGGCGATGCCACCGCGCGGGTCGAGGAGCGCGCCGCGCTCGCCGTCGGCGATCAGCGCGTAGTCCCGCAGCACCCACGGTCCTCCCGCGGCCGCTTTCGCGTGGTCCGTCCCGTCGAAGGCGTTCATGCTGTGCGGTACTCCTCAGCTACCCGTCGGTTCAGGGTCAATCCGTGCCCCGGCTCGCCCGAAGCGCCCGGGGCGACCGTTCCGCCGCAGGGGTCGAGCGTGCCGCGGAACAGCAGGTTCTCCAGGCGAACGTGATCATGGAACCACTCCAGGTGCCGGGTGTTGGGCACGGCGGAGGCGACGTGGGCGTGCAGGTGCGGGGCGCAGTGACCGGATATCTCCAGACCCAGTCCCTCGGCGACGGCGGCGGCGCGCAGCCACACGGTTACCCCGCCGCAGCGGGTGACGTCGGCCTGGAGGCAGTCGACGGCTCCCGATGCGGCCATCCGGGTCAGGTAGGGCAGGGAGTAGCCGTACTCGCCGGCGGCGACGTCGGCCGTGACCGCGTCGCGGACGACGCGCAGGCCCGTGAGATCGTTGGAGGAGACGGGCTCCTCCAACCAGGTGACGCCGAGGTTCGCCGTCACGGCGGCCACCCGGACAGCCTGCTTGCGGCTGTAGCCGCCGTTCGCGTCGACGTACAGGCCGGCGCCGTCCCCGATGACGCGGCGGGCCAGCCGTGTCCGGTGCAGGTCACGCTCCTGCTCGCGGCCCCAGGACTCACCAATCTTGATCTTCACCCGGTCGATGCCCTGCTCGCTCCAGCCGCGCAGCTGGCGTTCGAGCTGTTCGTCGTCGTACGTGGTGAGGCCGCCGCTGCCGTACACCGCTACCGATCCCCGGGCCGCTCCGAGCAGACGTGTCAGGGGGAGGTCGAGGAGGCGCGCCTTGAGGTCCCACAGGGCGGTGTCGACGGCGGAGATCGCCCCGGCCGCGATGCCGGGACGGCCGGTGTTGCGGACGGCCCGGCTCATCCGCTCGTTGGCGGCGGGGACGGCGAAGGCGTCGTGCCCGGTGACGAGCTGGGCCAGTTCGTCCGTCACGACGCGCGCCGTGGCGGGGGATCCGTAGGTCCAGCCGATGCCGGTCCGGTCGGCTGCTGCGGCCTCGACCAGGACCATGGTCGTGGAGTTCCAGGTCAGGGTTGCGTCGCCGCCGGGCAGATCGGTGGGCACGGTGTGGACCGACACGGACAGGCGGTCGACGGCGGGACCGCTGTCGACCGCAGGGTCGTTCTCCCGTCTCACTTGTTTTCTTCGCTGCTGTCGTGGGGGCCCGCGCCGGGCCGGTCACCGCGGTGGCGGCTGCCCGGCAGCATTTCCTGGACCTTCGCCTTGAGGCCCTGCCGGATCATGCCCTGCCGGTCGCTGTCGCCGTGCAGGACCGCCGAGGCGGCGGCCTCGATCTGGTCCAGGGAGGCGTGCGGCGGGATGGGCGGCACGGCGGGGTCGGTGCGGAAGTCGATGACGAAGGGCCGGTCGGCGGCGAGCGCGCGGTCCCAGGCCGCCTCCACGTGCTTCGGCTTCTCCACCCGGACCCCGTCCAGGCCCAGGTGCCGGGCGATGTCCGCGTAGGGCAGGTCGGGGATGTGCTGCGACGCCTCGAACTGCGGGGCGCCGGACATGGCGCGCATCTCCCAGGTGACCTGGTTGAGGTCACCGTTGTTCAGCACCGCGACGATCAGCCGCGGGTCGGACCACTCGCCGTAGTACTTGGCGGCGGTGACCATCTCCATCATGCCGTTCATCTGCATGGCCCCGTCGCCGACGAGGGCGATCGCCGGCCGGTCGGGGTGGGCGAACTTCGCACCGATGGCGTACGGCACGCCCGGGCCCATGGTGGCCAGGGTGCCGGACAGGGAGCCCCGCATCCGGCCGCGCAGACGCAGGTGCCGCGCGTACCAGTTGGCGGCGGAACCGGAGTCGGCGCTGAGGATCGCGTCCTCGGGCAGCCGGCCGTCCAGGGCGTGGACGACGTACTCGGGATTGACCGGCTCGGCGCTGACGGCGGCCCGCCGCTGCATCACCTCCCACCAGCGCGCGACGCTCTTCTCGATCCCCTCGCGCCACCCGCGGTCCTCCTTGCGGTGCAGCCGGGGCAGCAGGCGTTGCAGCGTCTCGCGGGCGTCGCCGACGAGATTGACCTCGAAGGGGTAGCGCAGGCCGATCATGTGCGGGTCGATGTCGATCTGCACCGCCCTGGCCTGGTCCAGCTCCGGCATGAACTGCGTGTACGGGAAGCTGGAGCCGATCATCAGCAGTGTGTCGCACTCCTGCATCAGCTCGTAGGAGGGACGGGTGCCGAGCAGTCCGATGGACCCGGTGACGTAGGGCAGGTCGTCCGGGAGCGCGTCCTTGCCGAGCAGCGCCTTGGCCACCCCCGCGCCGAGCACGTCGGCCGCCTGCTCGACCTCGGCGCGTGCCCCGCGGGCACCCTGGCCGATCAGGACCGCGACCTTCTCACCGGCGTTGAGTACGTCGGCGGCGCGCCGCAGGTCCTCGTCGGCCGGGACCGGGGCGTACCGGCCGAGGCCCAGGCTGGAGGGCACCATCTTGAAGTCGTGGGTGGGCGGCTCGTAGTCCAGGTCCTGGACGTCCGCGGGAAGGATGATCGCGGTGACCGTGCGCCTGGCGTACGCCGTGCGGAAGGCCCGGTCGATCAGGTTCGGCAGCTGCTCGGGCACCGTCGCCGTCTCGCAGAAGTCCGAGGCGACGTCCTTGTACAGGGCGGCGAGGTCCACCTCCTGCTGGTAGGAGCCGCCCATGGCGCTGCGGTTGGTCTGCCCCACCAGGGCCACCACCGGAACATGGTCCAGTTTCGCGTCGTACAGGCCGTTCAGCAGATGGATCGCGCCCGGCCCCGAGGTGGCCGCGCACACCCCGACCCGGCCGGAGAACTTGGCGTAGCCCACGGCCTGGAAGGCCGCCATCTCCTCGTGCCGGGCCTGCACGAACCGCGGCCGGTTCTCCGCCCGCCCCCATGCGGCCAGCAGGCCGTTGATGCCGTCGCCCGCGTAGGCGAAGACATGCTCGACGTCCCAGTCGCGCAGCCGCTGCAGGACGTAGTCGGACACCTTCGTACTGGCCATGCGAGTTCGCTCCCTCACTGATCCCGGAGACCGGCTGGGTAACCGGGCCCTGGAGCGAGAAACGTCACGAGCGTGATCAGGTTCAGGCGTGCCACTGTCGCCTGCCTACGCTGCTACGCCGACGGCACGGGGCGCCGCCCGCGGGGCCAGTGACGACTGGCGCACCCGACTCTAATACGGCCGTGGCTTCAACCAGCACAACTTGTTCCCGCCTGAATGAGACGCAGGGAGGGCCCCGCTCGCCCGGACGCTGCTAGACCCTTTCCGCGGAGCGGGCAAGGCGGTGCGCACGGATGTGCCGAGGGCTGGTGACGGTGGCGTCGTCGGCGAGACGTCTGTCGTCGGTAACGGTGAGGAGTCGGGTGCCTGGTGTCCCGTTCCGCTCGGCTCGGGCCGCGCAGCCCCGCGTGTCGCACGCAGGTGCGGAGGACGTACTCGGGGAGCAAGCCGACTATTCGGGTCAATCTGCCGGATATATACAGCCATCCTCACAGAACATCAGCGCCTCAGCAGTGCACCTTCCTGGAGGCGTGTCCGTCAGGGGGTTGGGTGTGCTGACGATCAACGTAGCGGTGCTCCCGGCGGTCATCATCGTCGTACGGCTACGTCGGCGGACCCAGGCACACTTCGAGCAGGGCGTCCTGGACGTTGTCGGCCAGCTTGCCGCCGGCATCAACGACTCCGGCTGCTGATGACAGAGACCTGACCTCCGTGGTGAGGGCGCCGGGGCTTCTCTTGTGACGCAGCCCGTCAGACGCAGTCGAGGAGTTGCAGCGGAAGCCGGCGCGCGGATGAGTGGGGCAGGGCCCTGGTACCGGGCGCGGCAATTCCAGGGCCCCCGTACATGTCCCCGTGGGGGCGGGAGCATGTGCATCACCACGAGCAGCAACGACACTCGGACAGGCGGGGACACGGGGGGGGGACAATGTGTGGTGCTGCCCGGTCGTGGCGTCCCGCCGGCCGGAGGCCAGCGGGACGCTTGCGTCCATCATGGACCCGCGACGGTCGGGCAACGGCCCGGCCGTCGCACCCGCGTGCACCCGAACGGCTCGGTGCGCGGGTGGGGACAGGCCTCGCGCTCTACTGTGGCGAAACCAGCCTGTACCACTCCGCACCCGCGTACGGCTGTACGCCGTGTCCGGCCAGGGGGCACCCTTCTGCCCCCTGGCCGGGCCGGCAACTGCCGGGCCGGCCGCACGATCAGGACATCCGTGGACGGGGCTTCTTCAGGCTGATTGCTGGCGCGCCATTGCTTCATCGTGGTCGCGTCTACACCGATCTGCTCGGCCGCCGCCCGACCCGTCATGCCCCTCGTTCCCCCGATCGCGCCCGTCATAGACGAGAGGCCAGCAGCGCGTGCTTTCTCAACCATCGCCGCACGCCGCGGCTCCGCCGCGGCCGGGATTGCCTGCCGCGCTCCGGCCGCCCGCGCAGCCTGCAACACCGGCAGGCCACTCTCTACCGACCGCGCCTCCGCTGGGGTCTGTACGGTGAGCGCTGAGGGGGCAGAGTTGTTGATGGGGCCGACGTCGACGTGGAGACAGCCGTTGGCCTCCTGGCCGTAGGGGCAGACTGCGTGACGCGGCCGGGGGCGGGGTCGTAGTAGGAGTGGCCCGCCTTGTACCGGCCGGTCGACTTCGTGCACGCGCATGGCGGTAGGACTGGGGACGGACTCCGGTGGAGTGGTCCGCGCAAGGGCCGTCCGCCCGTACATGCAGATATGCGTCCACTTGCTCGTGCTGACGCCGCGGCAGCTTCGAGGGTAGTGGTTGACCGGCCCGATCTGAGAGGGTTGCGTCGGCTTACGCGGTACCGATACCGCCGCCTTCACGCCGAACTCCTTCCGGGCATGGGTGTCCAAGTGTGCTTGAGAGCTGTGTCGGTGTTGATGGCCCGGACCGGGATTCGCCAACTGCCCGGCTCAGGCCCGCGAGATGTCGGTGGCGGTCATGAAGTGATCAGGACGCGCAGACGGCTTCGGCCGACAACGCCGGCCAGGGCGGAGGCGCACCGCTGGAGCAGCAGCGCGGCGGCGACGGTGAGAGCGGTCCCGACCGCGATTCCGGCAAGGACATCGTGGGGATAATGAGCGCCGACCCAGACGCGGGAACCGGCCATCGCCAGCGCGCCGACGGCGGCGATCGCGCCGAGCCGGACCGAGACGAACCACAGGGCGACAGCCGCGGCGGCGGCCAGGGTGGCGTGGTTGCTTGGGAACGACCAGTCGTCAGGCGCCGGACAGGCCTCTATCGTGACCACGTGCAGGGACCGGCACGGTCGGTTCTCATGCACCGTCTGCTTCACCAGCGTGCTGAGACCGAAGGCGACCACGGTCAGGACAGGCACAGCCAGGGCTTTGATCGCCTGCGGCGCGCCTTGGCGGCGGGCCCGCCACCATCCGACGAGCATCAGGGCGGCGAACAGCGTCAGCCCGTACGACGAGTAGTCGGAGACGGCACGGTCGAACCAGGCCGGAGCACGGTGTGCCATGTCCACCACTTCGAGGTAGGCGGTCCCGTCGACTCCCGAACCGTCATACACCTGGGCGCCGGACACCCTCATGGTTTCCTGCATCAGGCACCGTCTCCGTCGGCCGGGCGGGCGCGCCGGGAGCACAGCAGCTCCAGGGCGATGGGGATCAGTGAGACGAGCACGAAGACTGCGATGATCGGCAGGAGGTGTCGGTCAGAGTCGGGAGCCGATGCGCTCAGACCGTCGTACCCGGCGGGCATCAGGCCCGCGGTCAACACCAGCCCGCCGAGGACGTACCAGAGGGTGAATGTTCGGGCGGGCACGGCAAGGGCTTCGGCGAGCGGGTCCAGTGCGGTCCGTACAGGCGGCAGGGAAGGGGCCCGAATGATGACCTTGGCGTGCCGGTACCGTTTAGGAGTGTGTGCGACGCGTTCGGCGCCGTCGCGGATCATGCCGGGCTTCGTGCGGGCAAGCAGCGCCGGTCCGGCGCTGCCGCCGAGCAGATGGCTTGTCTGAGCGCCGGCCAGGGTGCTGGTCGTAGAGGCGACCAGGGCCCCCGGAATGGGTAGGGGACCCGCTGTGGCGGCCGAGTCTTTGAAGTACAGCAGTCCGGCGGTGAAGAGCGGTGAGTCACCGGGGAGGAAGGAATCGATGAGCAGGCCGGTCTCGGCGGACATCACGACGGCCTTGCGGATCGTGGCGAAGGCGGCAATCGGCGACTGCGCGTCGACGACGTTCACGGCGAGCGGGAGTGGGGGTGCGGCGTGGTGCGCGAGCGTCATCGGCGCTGAGCCCCTTCGATAATGGGTTGTCGGGTATACCGGACACGAACAAGTACCGCTTCTACGGCGCGCGAGGATAAGGCCCTTTGCGTCTACAGTGCAGTAGTCTGTCTACTCTACTGTAGACGATGCGGCGGAGAGGACAGCTCCATGACCGACACGGTGGGCGAGCGCAGGCCCGCGGGCGAGCTGGAGGCCAGCGTGCTGGCGGCGCTGTGTGCGGCGGACCGTCCGCAGTCGGCGGCCGAGGTGAGAGCGGCGATACCGCAGGAGTTGGCACGAACCACGGTGGCGACCCTGCTCACACGCCTGCACGAGAAGAGCGTGGTGGGGCGGACGCCTGGCCGACGGGGGTTCCTGTACTTCGCGGTGGAGGACTCGCACGGCCTGACAGCCCGGCGGATGCATCAGGAACTCCGGCAGGACGATGACCGCAGCACGGTGCTGGCCCGGTTTGTCGAAGGACTCGACCCTGCCGACGAGGCGGAGTTGAAGCGTCTGCTGGAGGGAGGCGGCCGTTGATCGCCCTCCTGTTGATCCCTCTCGTCCTGCCCTGGGCCCTCCCGCCGCTGGCGCGGCGCGCCGTGGAGAGCGTGCGGTCCGAAGTCGCGCTGTGGACGGTCACCTGCGCGACGGCCGCGCTGGCCGTCGGCGTCATGACGTGCTTGGGAGCCCTGGTGCTGCCCCTCGCCCTGGCCGTGCCGCCGGTGGGTGCTCTCGCGGATCTGGTCCAGCCGCTGGCTGCGGGTCCTGAGCCGGTGGTGCTGGGCATCTCGGCGTTCGCGGCCGGCGCCTTCACCCTGGCCGTGGCCCGCGCTGTGTGCAAGGCGTTCGCGGAGGTGTCGCGGCTGCGGGCTGCGCGTACATACGTCGCCGACCTGCCGGACGCCGGAGGACTCTGCGTACTGGACGACCCGCGCCCCGATGCCTTTGCACTGCCGGGCGGCCTGCGCGGCTCGGACAGGATCGTGGTGACCTCTGGGATGCTGCGCGCCTTGGGGCCGGCGGAGCGGGAGGCACTGCTCGCGCACGAACGGGCGCACCTCGCTGCGAAGCACCACCTATTCCTCTCCGTCTCCCAACTCGCCGGCTGGTGCCACCCGGCCCTGGCCACTGTCGCCGCCCACGCGTCGTTCGCCGTCGAACGGGCGGCGGACGACGCTGCTGCCCGCCACTGCGGGGATCGCTCGCTCACCGCCCAGGCCGTGGGCCGGGCCGCGCTCGCCGCTAGTCGCACCGCAGCGGCGTCGGACAATGCCACACTGGCCCCGGCCGCGGCGACGGGGCCGGTTCCGGCTCGCGTTCGGGCCCTGCTCGCACCGCCACCTGTCCGGCGCGTGGTCCCCGCAGTGCTCGTGATTGCCCTGGTGTGCACGGCAGCCGGAGCTTCGTCACTGAGCGGCGCTGTCTGGCTTCACCGCGGAGTCGAAACGGCCCAGGGCCAGCACCCCTCGGAGTGACCGCTCCCACACCAGGGCGAGATAAGGGCAGCCTTTCCTCACCGCCTGCTTTTACGTAGACTCCGCTGCGGCCGGGCAAGTACGCCCATGCCCCTGTCCGACCTGCGCGAATTGAGGACCATTCATGTCCGCCAGACCTCGTCACCTGCTCCGCGGTACCGGTGCGGCGATAGCCGTCGCCGTCACCCTGTCGGGCTGCACGCAGAAGGCGACGAGCGATGACGGCGCAGTTTCGGTGACCGCCTCGGACTCCGCATGCAAGGTCTCCGAGACCGAGATCCCCGCCGGACACGTCACCCTGGCTTTGGAGAATAAGGGCTCCAAGGTCACCGAGGTGTATGTCCTTTTCCCGGATGACCGGATCGCGGCCGAGCGCGAGAACATCGGCCCCGGCACGAAGGCGACCCTGGTCACCGAACTCAAGGCGGGTGACTACGAGATCGCGTGCAAGCCCGGCATGAAGGGCGACGGCATCCGCCAGAAGGTGACGCTCACCGGCAAGAACACGGCCGCCACGCGCAGCCCGGAAGCCGATACCGCCGTCGCCTCCTACCGCTCCTACGTGCTGAAGCAGGCCGAGCAGACCCTGCCCAAGGCCAAGGCATTCACCGACGCGGTCAAGGCCGGGGACATCGAGCAGGCCAAGAAGCTGTACGCGCCGTCCCGGATCGGGTGGGAGCGCACCGAACCGGTCGCAGAGTCCTTCGGCGACATCGACCCCAAGGTCGACGTCCGTGAGGACGGCCTGGAGGACGGCCAGGATCCGAAGACCGACTGGACCGGCTGGCACCGCCTGGAGAAGGCGTTGTGGCAGGAGAAGAAGATCGGCGCCCGTGAGAAGGCACTCGCCGACCAGCTGATGGCGGACCTGAACGACTGGGTGAGGAAGGTCGGCACCGCCGAGATCACCCCAACCTCCATCGCCAACGGCGCCAAGGAGCTACTCGACGAGGTCGCCTCCGGCAAGGTCACCGGCGAAGAGGAACGCTACTCGCACACCGACCTGGTCGACTTCAAGGCCAACCTGGAAGGCGCGCAGAAGTCCTATGACCTGCTGAAGCCGGTCGCGCGGAAGAACGACGCCTCGCTGGCCAAGGAACTCGACAAGCAGTTCGCCGCTCTGACCAAACAGCTGGACGCCTACCGCACTGATAACGGCGCGGACGAGGACTCCTACACCTACACGTCCTACGACAAGGTCCCCGAGGTCGAGCGCAAGGAACTCTCCGACGGCGTCAACGCCCTGGCCGAGCCGCTGTCGAAGCTCGCCGCCGCCGTGGCGAAGTAGTGGACAACACGGCACGACAGGCAGGAACAGAAATGTCCAGTCAACCGCGTGACGCCGCCTTCTCGAGGCGCGCGGTGCTCGGGTGGGGCGGCGCCGGGCTCGCGCTGGGTGCCGCCGCAGCCGGGGGCGCCGTAGCCGCAGCAGGCAGTGGAGGCAGTGACAGCGTCGGCGACGGTGGTGCCGTCCCCTTCCACGGCCCTCATCAGGCCGGCATCGCCACCGCGGTGCAGGACCGGCTGCATTTCGCGGCTTTCGACGTGAGGACGGACGACCGCGCCGAGCTGATCCGCATGCTCAAGGACTGGACGCGCGCGGCCGAGCGGATGACGGCGGGGCGCGTGGTCGGCGGCGGCGCGTACGGGGGAGTCCTCGAAGCGCCGCCCGACGACACCGGCGAAGCACTCGGCCTTCCACCCTCCCGCCTCACGCTCACCGTCGGCTTCGGCCCGTCCCTGTTCGACGACCGTTTCGGTTTGGCCAAGCAGCGGCCGGACGCACTGGTCGACCTGCCAAAGTTCCCCGGCGACAACCTCGACGCGGCCCGCAGCAACGGAGATCTGTGCATCCAGGCGTGCGCAGACGATCCGCAGGTCGCCGTGCACGCCATCCGCAACCTGGCCCGGATCGGTTTCGGCAAGGTCGCGGTGCGCTGGTCCCAGCTCGGCTTCGGCAAGACGTCCTCGACTACGCCCGACGCCCTGACCCCGCGCAACCTGTTCGGGTTCAAGGACGGCACCCGCAACGTCTCCGGGACGGACACTTCCTCCCTCAACCAGCACGTGTGGGCCACGGGGCGGGGCGGCGCCGACTGGATGACGGGCGGCTCATACCTGGTCGCCCGTCGAATCCGGATGAACATCGAGACCTGGGACCGCACCTCGCTCCAGGAACAGGAAGAAGTCTTCGGCCGTGACAAACGCGAAGGCGCTCCCGTTACCAAGGCCAAGGAGCATGACGAGCCGTTCCTGAAGGCCATGAAACCGGAGGCACACGTCCGCCTCGCGCACCCGGACTCCAACCACGGGGCGACCATCCTGCGGCGCGGCTACTCCTTCACCGACGGCACCGACGGCCTCGGCCGCCTGGAAGCGGGTTTGTTCTTCCTCGCCTACCAGAGTGATCCGCGTACCGGGTTCATTCCCGTCCAGACCAGCCTGGCGCGCTCCGACGCGCTCAACGAGTACATCCAGCACGTGGGTTCAGCGCTGTTCGCCGTCCCGCCCGGCGTCCGCGACACGGACGATTGGTGGGGCCGGGCGCTGTTCGCCTGAGACACCACGGGCCCACGGCATCAACTGGAGAAAGGAACCGGCGTGTTCGGCAACTTCCTGATCGGGCTGCGCGAGGGCCTAGAGGCGAGCCTCGTCGTCTGCATTCTCATCGCCTACCTCGTCAAGACCGACAACAAGGGCCGACTCACTCCCGTGTGGACAGGCGTCGCCATAGCCGTCGCACTCTCGCTCGCCTTCGGCGCGTTGCTTCAGTTCGGATCCTCCACCCTCACGTTCCAGGCGCAGGAGATCCTCGGTGGCAGCCTTTCCATTCTCTCCGTCGGCCTGGTCACGTGGATGGTGTTCTGGATGCGCCGTACCGCCCGACACCTCAAGAGCGAACTCCAGGGCAAGCTGGACGCCGCCCTGGCGCTCGGTACCGGCGCCCTGGTGATCACCGCCTTCTTCGCCGTCGGCCGTGAAGGGCTGGAAACGTCTCTGTTCATCTGGACTGCCGTGCAGGCCAGCGGAGACGGAGTGCGCCCACTGATCGGCGCCCTCCTCGGGCTGATCACCTCGGTGGTACTGGGCTGGCTGTTCTACAAGGGCACCCTGCGCATCAACCTGGCCAAGTTCTTCCGCTGGACCGGTGCCATGCTCGTCCTCGTCGCCGCGGGCGTCCTCGCCTATGGCATCCACGATCTCCAGGAGGGTGACGTCCTGCCCGGCCTGCGCACCCTTGCATTCGACATCAGCAGCACCATCCCGCCCGATTCCTGGTACGGCACTCTACTGAAGGGCATTTTCAACTTCCAGCCAGACCCCACCGTCCTCCAGGTCACGGTCTGGCTGTTCTACCTCATCCCGGTCATGGCCGTCTTCCTCGCTCCCGAACGCCGCCGCCGGGCCGCTGAGCCCTCAGCGGTGGGTCTGCCAAGTTGACGGGCCTCTTCGATCAGCTTGGTTTGTTGTCAACCCCGTCGGTGTCGCCGTTGTGGCGCGGCTGATGGAGCTGACGAGCAGCTTCGAACAGGGAGAAGGCCCGGAGGGTAAAAACGGCCCACACGGATGGGGGGCGACCGCAGCAGCTGGGTCACCACCCAGCCGTGTGTCCGGGCCACGGTCGCGGAGCGACGGGTCGTCAGCTAGCGCAGGGTGCGTCCGGCGTACCGCTGTAGAGGTTCCCGTCCGGCCTGCCGTCCGTAACGCTGCGCAGGTAGTAGTCGCAGGTGGGCCGGTGGGCGAAGTCGTAAAGGCTGCCGGGGCGTAGACGCCAGATCTTGAAGTTCGAGTAGGTCAGTGGCTGGCCCGGGGTGGCCTGTTCGGGCCGGTGGTCACCGAGGACAACATAGGCGTCGTCACCGTACTGGGTGGCCAGGCCGTTGTTGTCCAGATACAGGGAGCCGCCCTCTTCCACGCCCACACCCCAGGCGGTTCCGCCGGTGGTCAGCCCGTCCTGCAGTGCGCGTGCGACGAAGGCCATCGTGCGTCCCATGCGGTCGCGTGCGACGAAGTGCGAGTCGTTGACGGTGCTCGCGTAATGGGGCCAGGTGAACATGCCGGTGGTGAAGGTGACGGTGGGGTCGTAAGGGTCGTCGAGTGCCTCGCCCGAGGTGACGCTGCCGCGGCAGGCGTCGTACACGACCGAGCTGTTGATGTGGTGCCCCGCGCTGCCTCCGCCCGACCCGCCGCCCTTGGCGACCACTGACTCGACCGAGGATTCCAGCGCGGTGCCCTTCCAGGCCGCGTACCGGCACTGGTCGCCGCCCGCGAAGTACACGAACTCGGCGTTGCGGATGTCCGCGTTGACCTGTGAGTTGTTCGCGTCGCGGGCTCTGGTGAGGGTCCAGGTGGTGCAGGAGTTGACGCCCGCCAGGGCCATGACGGTGTCGCACTCGGGGGTCCTGCTGCCGGAGGAAGGTGAGGAGCCGGCGAGGACGACGACGTCCAGGCTTCCGGTGCCGGAGCGGATGTTGTTCACCGCCCGCTGCATGGAGGCGGGGACGACGCCCCCAGAACCGTTCATGGTGAAGGCGGGGCCCGACCATATGGCGCGGGTGGCGTCGGTCGTGCTGCCGAGTCTGATGCGGTCGGCCGCCGCTTGTGCGGCGCCTGTCGCACTGAGCGAGCCGGCGAGCGTGAGGCAGGCGATCGCCGCGGTGGTGGCGGATCTGCGCAGGAAGCCGGTGGGCATTCGTCCTCCGTAGGGAAGAGCGCGCTCGGGACGGACCCCGGAGAGGAGAATGGCGGGATCGGGCGCGGCTGTGGTGGTAGCGGAACTTACAAGTTGCGAGCACTTCAGGGAAGACGTATGCCCGATCCTTTGTGTAAGGGGATCCGTCACCCAGTCGATCTGCCGTTCAGGAGTCCCCTGCACGCCCATCCGTGCCGCTTGGTCGTCGTTACATGAAAGTAACAGGCGATACATCTGGTCAACTGGCTTGCGCGAATGTAATTTCCTCGATGTGCAGTCAGCGGCAGGTCGCGCCGCCCCGCTTCTCCGAGAGGTCCCACCGCGATGAACACTCGTCCGTACCGCCGCGCGGCGGCCGTCACCCTGACGGTCGCCGCCGTCATGACCCTCTCCGCATGCGGAGACGATGACCCCGCCGCCACGCCCGCTGCCGTCGGCAAGGCCACCGTCGCCGGTGTGGAGATCGAGAAGGACCCGGCGCTGCACAACGCGCTGCCCGAGTCGGTCCGCGAGTCGGGCACCGTCCGGGTCGCCACCGACGTGCCCTACCCGCCCTTCGAGATGTACGTGAAGGAGGGCGAGAGCGAACTCACCGGACTCGACTACGACCTTGGCCAGGCACTCGGCGCCAAGCTCGGCGTGCGCTTCGGGTTCAGCGCGCAGAAGTTCGACGGCATCATCCCCGGCATCCAGGCGGGCAAGTTCGAGATCGCCATGTCGGCGATCACGGACAACAAGGAGCGGCAGCAGGTCGTCGACTTCGTCGACTACACCCAGTCCGGCTCCGGCATCCTGGTCGCCGACGGCAACCCGGAGAAGATCACCACCCTGGACGACCTGTGCGGGAAGAAGGTCGCCGTACAAGCCGCCACCAACCAGCTCAAGCTGCTCAAGTCACACCAGGCTGCCTGTGATAAGGCCGGCGGCGGGCCGATCGGTATCCAGACCTTCCCGAAGGACTCGGACGCCCAGCTCGCCCTGCGGGCCGACAAGGCCGTTGCGCAGGTGGTCACCAAGCCGGCGGCGGGCTGGACGGCCAAGACGGCCGACGACGGCAAGGCGTTCGACCTGGTGGAGGACCCGGCGGTGCCCGGCGGGTACAACGCCTCGCCGAACGGCATCGCCGTGTCCAAGAAGCTGCCCGAGCTCACCGTCGCGATCCAGAAGGCGTTGCAGGCGCTGATCGATGAGGGAACGCTCGACAAGATCTGTGGCAAGTACGGCGTCGCCTCCATCGCCGTGAAGGAAGCCACGAAGAACGAGGCGGTCGACTAGGGATGATCGACACGAAACCTGCTGCCAAGACTCCCCGGTCGGCTGACACGAACGCCGCGGAGCTGGACGTCGTCCCGGTCCGCCACTACGGACGGTGGCTGGCCGCCATGGCATCGGTCGCCGTGCTGGTCGGCCTGGTCGGCTCGCTCGCCCGGAACGACAACCTGCGCTGGGACATCGTCGGCGACTACCTCGTCGCCGACCTCGTCTTCGATGGCCTGGTCACCACCCTGTGGCTGACAGTGGCGGCCATGGGCCTCGGCCTCGCCCTCGGCACCCTGATCGCCGTGATGCGGCTGTCGACCAGTCCCGTCCTGTACGGACTGGCCACGTTCTTCGTGTGGGTCTTCCGCGGCACCCCGCTGCTCGTGCAGATCATCTTCTGGGGATACGCGGCCGCCCTCTACAAGTACGTCATGATCGGCATTCCCTTCACCGACATCACCTTCTTCCGGGCCGAGACGAACTCGCTGCTCACTCCGGCTGTCGCGGCGCTGCTGGCGCTCGGTCTCAACGAGGCCGCCTATGCCTCGGAGATCGTGCGCGCCGGCATCCAGTCCGTCGACACCGGCCAGACGGAAGCCGCGCACTCGCTCGGCATGCGGCCTGCGCTCACCATGCGGCGGATCGTGCTGCCCCAGGCGATGCGGGTCATCATCCCGCCCATGGGCAACGAGACCATCAACATGCTCAAGATGACCGCGCTGGTCTCGGTCATCTCCGCGCATGACCTCATGTCCAACATCCAGGAGGTCTACGCCCAGAACTACCAGGTCATTCCCATGCTCGTCGTCGCGAGCCTGTGGTACCTGGCCCTGGTGTCCCTGCTCAGCGTCCCCCAGGCGTGGCTTGAGCGGCGCTACGGACGCGGCACGTCACGCGCCGGACACGTCTCCCCATTGCGGCGCGTGCTCGGCTCAGCCGCCGGGCTCGCGGCCCGGAAGTCCCCCGCCTCCGTACACGGCGAGCCGGCCGCGGACGCCACGAAGACCGCGGTCGACGGCGACACGGAAGACAAGGAGCGGGACCAATGAGCGTCCCCATGGTTCGTGCCGAAGGCCTTCACAAGCACTTCGGAAGACTCGAAGTCCTCAAGGGCATCGACCTTACAGTCGAACGAGGCCAGGTGTGCTGTCTCCTCGGCCCCTCGGGATCGGGCAAGTCCACCTTCCTGCGCTGCATCAACCACCTGGAGAAGGTCGACGGCGGTCGGCTCACCGTCGACGGCGAACTCGTGGGTTACCGCCAGCGGGGAGGCAAGCTGTACGAACTGCGCGAGCGCGAGGTCGCCGAGCGGCGCCGCGACATCGGGATGGTCTTCCAGCGTTTCAACCTGTTCCCGCACATGACAGCACTGGAGAACGTGGCGGAGGCCCCCGTCAAGGTCGTCGGCACCTCCCGGGCGGAGGCCCGTGAGCAGGCGCACCAGCTACTGGCCCAGGTCGGCTTGGCCGACCGGGCCGGGCACTACCCCGCACAGCTCTCCGGAGGACAGCAGCAGCGCGTCGCGATCGCCCGGGCCCTCGCGATGAGACCGAAGCTAATGCTCTTCGACGAGCCCACCTCCGCCCTGGACCCCGAGCTCGTCGGTGACGTCTTGGACGTGATGCGGGGCCTGGCCGGCGACGGCATGACGATGGTCGTCGTCACCCACGAGATCGGCTTCGCCCGCGAGGTCGGCGACACCGCCGTCTTCATGGACGAGGGGGTCGTAGTCGAGGCCGGAGACCCGCGCCGTGTCTTGGTCGAACCGGAGCAGGAACGCACCCGCGCGTTTCTGTCGAAGGTCCTGTGAGCGGCGCTCTGCGGCACCGGACGAGCACCGCGGAACTCCTCACGCTCGCCCGGCGCCGCCAGCGGCGATACCTGGCCGACCTCGCCGAACTGGTCGCCATCGACTCCGGCTCCTACAGCCCCGACGGGGTCAACAGGGTCGCCGACTGGGTCCAGGCCCGGCTGGAGCTCCTCGGCTTCACCGCCGAGAGAAAGCAACTGCCTGCCGTCGGCGGGCACCGCACCGGTGACGGTCTGGTGGCCCGTAAGCAGGGCAGGCTCGCGGAAGCGGAAGGCGGGCGGCGCATCCTGCTCGCCGCGCACATGGACACTGTCTTCGAGGACGGCACGGCGGTCCAGCGGCCGTTCCGTGTGGACGGTTCCTTGGCACACGGCCCCGGTGTCAGCGACGACAAGGGGGGCATGCTGGCCGGACTGGCCGCGCTGGAGATTTTGAACCAGCGTGGCGTCGACGCCTACACCGAACTGGTCTTCCTGGCCACTCCGGACGAGGAGATCGGCTCCCCGGCCAGCCGTTCGCTGACGGAGGAGACCGCGCGGGGCGTGCACTTCGCCCTTGGCCTGGAATGCGCCCGGGAGAACGGTGACCTGGTCATCGCCCGCAAGGGGGTGGCCGACTACCGGCTCACCGTTACCGGACGCGCGGCCCATGCCGGTATCGAACCCGAGCGTGGCGCCAACGCGGCACTCGCCGCCGCCCACCTCGTCGTGGCCCTCCAGCAGCTCAACGGGCGCTGGGACGGTGTCACCGTCAACGTTGGCGTGGTCCGGGCCGGCACCCGCGCCAACATCGTCTGTCCCGAGGCCGAACTGCGCCTAGAGGTCCGCACCGCGACCCTGGCCGGCGCCGCGACGGCCCGGCGTGCCGTCGAGGACCTCGCCGCCCGGCCGCAGGTGCCCGGTACGGCGGTGACGGTGGAGCAGCTGGACCTGTGTCCCCCCATGGAGGACACCCCCGCCGCGCGGCACATGCTCGCTCACGCCGAGGCGGTGGCCGGCGCCCTGGGGCTGGACATCGGCGTGGCCGCCACCGGCGGTGTCGGCGACGCCAACCTCATCGCGGGCACCGGCGTCCCCGTACTGGACGGCCTCGGACCGGTCGGCGGCGCCGACCACACCCCCCAGGAGTGGCTGGACACCACCAGCGTCCCCCACCGGGTCGCCCTGCTAGCCGGGCTCATCACCTCCCTCGGCGACAACGGTGGTTGACCCGCCACCATGCGGCCTCTCGACCTGACGCCAGGCTGGCCGCAAACATCCTCCGGCGGGCTGCCCTCCCGCCGGAAGCGGCCCGCCGGGCCAACCGGCGCCCGGGGAGGCGTATCGGGCCCCGGTCACTTCCCTTCACTCAAGGAGGTACTTATGCGCGTTCCTTCCCGTCCGCACCGCCGTACCCTGCTCGCATGCGGCGCCGCCTTCGCGCTCACGTTGACCGTGTCGCCCGCTGCACAGTCCGCACCGGACACCACCGGCCCGCGAGAGGGGTCGCTGGTGCTCGTCGGCGGTGCATTGGGCGCGGACAACGCCCAGGTCTTCGGCGAGATCGTCAAACGGGCCGGCGGCGAGCGAGCCCGCATCGGTGTGCTCACCGCGGCCTCGGTCCCCCAGAGCCAGGACCCGAACGCCGACGATCCCGACACCTGCAGCAACTCCGCCTGCAACGGTGCGTACTACTCCAGCCTGCTCGAGAAGCACGGCGCCGCGGACGCCCAGTGGATCCCGATCGACCTCGACCACGTCGCAGCCGCGGACTCCGACGAGGTCGTCGCCCAAGTGAACTCCATGACCGGATTCTTCTTCGGCGGCGGCGACCAGTTCCGCTACCTCACCGCCCTCATGCACGGCGAGCGGCACACCGACTCCAAGGTGCTCGCCGCAATCCGTGCCAAGCTCGCCAAGGGCGCGGTCGTCGCCGGAACCTCCGCCGGCGCGCAGATCGCCTCCGGCCCTCACATGGTCAGCGGCGGCGCATCCTACGAGGCGCTGCGCGACGGCAGCGCTCCGGGCTACTTCGAGGACCCGACCCGGCTTGGCCACATCCCCGAGGGCGGCTTCGGCTTCCTGCGCTCCGGCCTGATCGACACCCACACGGGTACCTCCGGCCGCGAGGGCCGCGCTCTGCGTCTGGCCGCGGACACCGGCCACGACCGGGTGTACGCCCTGGAGGAGAACACCGCCCTCGTCGTCGACCATCCCGGCACCACCCATGAGAAGCTCACCGTCCTCGGCCCCGAAGGCGTTGGCGTCCTCGACCTGCGCGACGCCCGCGCCCGCCCCACCCCAGCTGGCTGGACCCTGCGCGACGCCCGCTACACCTACCTCGCCGACGGCGACCGCTACGACGCCCGCCACCGCCGACCCCTGCCGGCACCGGGCAAGCGCCCGCTCGCACCGCACAGCCACGCACACGTCCCCGCCAACACTGACGTCTTCTCCTCACTCGCCAACCCCGACGCCGCGCCCTACTCCTTCCGGAACACCGCCCGCGCCCTCGCCGTGACCCGGGCCCAGCGCACCGCCACCGCCACCACCTACGAGAGCACACCGCGCTTCGCCGTCACCGTCGCCAAGCGGCCCGGCTTTTCCGCCTGGTCCACCGACCGCACCACCGCGCATACGCTCATCGGCCTGCGCGTCGACATCGCTCCCCGCTGAAACGTCGCGGCAGGGCCGGCGCCAGGCTTCTCCCGCCTCGGCCCTGCCGGCGGCAACCCAGCCCGTAAGCTCTTCCCCAGGACCCGGCATGACCGCAAAGGACACCCCCATGGCCTCCGGCACCCTCGCCGACGACATCCGTCAGAAGCTGGGCACCCTCAGCCCTGCCGAACGCAAGGTCGCCCGGGTGCTTCTGGCCGCCTACCCTGCCAGCGGCTTCGAGACCATCGCCACCCTGGCCGAACGCGCCGCCGTGAGCGCGCCGACGGTCCTGCGCTTCGTCGCCCGCCTGGGCTTCGACGGCTTCCCGGACTTCCAGGCCGCACTCCGCGCCGAACTCGACGAACGCAACGCCTCACCGCTGACCCTGTACGAGGCGTCCGAGGACACCGACACCGACTCGCCCCAGGCTCTCATCGCCCGCAGCGGCCAACTGCTCACCGCAGCGGTCGCCCAGACCCTGGCCGAGACACCCCCGCACGACCTGGAACGCGCCATCGTGCTGCTGTCCGACCGCAAGCGGCGTATCACCCTCGCCGGAGGCCGATTCACCCACCTCCTGTCCCAGTACCTCGGACTGCACCTGATGCAACTGCGTGACGACGTACGGTTCCTGCCGGACCGCCACGTCGAACGCACCGCCGCGCTCGGCGCGCTCGGTCGTAAGGACGTCCTGGTCCTCTTCGACTACCGCCGCTACGAGCAGGACAAACTGGCCATCGCCCAGCTCGCCCGCGACCAGGGCTGCAAGATCATCGTCTTCACCGACACCTGGCTCTCGCCCACCAGTACGCACGCCGAGGTCGTCCTGCCGAGCCGGGTCACCACCCCGTCCCCCTACGACAGCCTCGTACCGACGCTCGCCGTCGTCGAGACGGTGGTCGCGGGACTCGTCGCGGCTCTGGGCGAGGCGGCCCACCAGCACATGCAGCACAACGAGGACATCGCGCGTCGCGCGGGACTGATCTGACCGGTGAGGCATTCGGCCGTGCAGTGGACACCGGTCGCGTTTCCTGCCCGCGGTGAAAGTCGCTTCGTCCTGGTGTGTCGTCCGGGCACAGGATCTCGCCGGGGTTTCCCGTCCACCGGTCCGGCTCGGTTGCGGCCCGCTGATCGAGCGCGAACGGCTCGACAGGACGAACCGTTCCCGTCAGGAGCCACGACCGGATGTTCGGCGAGTTGCTGACGGCATGCCGTTCAGGGCACCAGAGACGGGTCCGCCACGGCGAGCGACGCGTAGCCGAACAGATGATGCTCCGCCTGCTGTCTGGTCATGAACGTCTGCGCGATCACGTGGTATCCGTAGGCGTCCTCCAGGGCGACGAGGTTCGCCGCGACCTCTTCCGCCGGACGGCGCAGCAGAAACCTCCCCGCGTCGGTGCCGGCCCTGAGGACCTGGACGTAGAGGTCCACTTGACGGCCGTACAACTCCCGTCGGAGCCGCGCGTCTGTAGGGCGCTGTCGTGCCCGGGGGGAGAACTCGTACAGGAGGCAGCACAACTCGTCGTCGGGGCCTGTCGGCAGCCCGGAGCGCAGAATGGCAGCGAGCTGCTCACGCGGCTCGGAACGGCTGGCCGCATCCCGTTCACGGACGGCACAAAATCGCTCGACCGCCTCGGCGAAGACGAGGTCGAAGAGTTCGTCGAGTTCCCGGAAGTAGTAGGTGACCGTGCCGGTGGCGACGCCCGCCTCGTCGGCGACGTCTCGGACGCGGGTAGCGTGCAGGCCGCGTCGGAGTATTGCCGTGCGGGCGGCGTTTAGCAGCTCCATGCGTCGTGCGTCCTGCTGTCTGGGGCGGGCCACTGATCATCCTGTCTGCTCACCGGACCGGACTCCTGATGTCAACCGTACACACTATTGACGTGTACACGCTTGGCTCTTACGTTTTCTTTCGTACGGTCCGAAGAACGAGTGCCGCGCCCTTGGGAGGGACAAGGCCATGGACGGCCCGACGTCATCCCAATCCAGTGCGGCACCTTTGGCGCCGGCGATCGGTCGGCCATCAGGGCCATCGACTTCGCCCTTCGACGGTACCCAGGTCCGCTCAACGCCCCCACAGACGTGTCCGGCATTGAGGTCGGCCTGGTCACCCTCGTCACCGGCGGCTGTCGCGTGCGCGCTGATCTGCAACGCCCCCCATGACCGGCCCGGAACGGAGACCACATCCTGGGCCTCGCTCACCAGAGGCCTTTCGAAGTCGTGCGGAGGAGATCCCACCCGTCTGAGCCTGTAGCGGATCCACTCGGTCACCAACAAGGAGAGAGCCCATGTTCCGGATCCCGAACACCAACCGCCGCAGAACCGCCATCGCTGTCACCGCGTCCGCCGCCGCTCTCGCGGGCGCCCTCGCCGCACCCGCCTCAGCCGCCCCGGCCCGCGACGCTGGTGCTCCCGCAGCGGACGCCGTGGTCCAGGAGGTCGGAGTCCGTCGGGCCGTCGTCGATGCGGCCAAGGCGTACCTCGGCACCCCATACAAGCTCGCCTACGGCTGGACGTGTGGCACCGCCCGCGTCGACTGCGAGTGCCTCAACCGTCACGTCATCTGGGACGGAACCAAGCGCGCCACAGGACGCGGCCTCCAGCTCAATTACTGGCTTCAGGGCCAGATCAACCAGGGCCGTCGCACCACCAACCCCCGGCCCGGCGACCTGGTCTTCTGGGACACCGACCCGAGCGACGGAATCCGCTACGGCGGCGATCTCGACCACACCGGTGTCTACATCGGTAACGGTCGGGCCATCGACGCCAATGCCTACTATGGACGTGTGAAGTACGACACCGTCACCCTCGGCGGCACCGAACGCGACCCTATCTACGTCGACGTTCTTACCCCCCACGGCTACTGACCCGGCCCCGCGGAGCGGGCTGTCCCAGCCAAGGGCCTTGGTCGGCGACGACGTGTCTGTCACGGTGGCGTCGCCGCTTGCTTCCCGGGGCCGGGACGGAGGTTGGCGCGGGCCTTGTCGCCTCCGTAGTGAGCCAGAAGCCGGGGGTCCATGACTGTGCGCCACAGGGGTGGAATCCAGGCCAGCACGATCATTGTGGCGTAGCCGGAGGGCAGTTGCGGGGCCTCATCGAAGTGGCGCAGGGTCTGGTAACGGCGCAGGGGATTCGCGTGATGGTCGGAGTGACGTTGAAGCTGGAAGAGGAGGAGGTTGCTGGTGGTGTTGTCGCTGTTCCAGCTGTGCTTCGGTGCCACCCGCTCGTAGCGGCCGTCCGGGCGCCGCTGCCGCAGCAGCCCGTAGTGTTCGAGGTAGTTTACCGTCTCCAGCAGGCAGAAGCCGAGGACCGCCTGGATCAGCAGGTAGGGCAGTACCCTCCAGCCGAACGTCGTGGTCAGCGCGCTGAACAGGACCACGGTCATCGACCAGGCCGTCAGGATGTCATTGTGCCTGCCCCACACGGCCCGGTTCCGCCGCGTCAGCCGGCGTCGCTCCAACTGCCACGCCGACCGGAGACCGCCCACGACGGTGCGGGGCAGGAAGCGCCAGAAACTCTCACCCATGCGCGAACTCGCAGGATCCTGAGGAGTGGCGACGCGTATGTGGTGGCCGTGGTTGTGTTCGACCTGGAAGTGTCCGTATCCGGTCTGCGCGAGTGCCATGCGGCTGAGTCGACGTTCTAACTGCTCTCTCTTGTGTCCCAGTTCGTGCGCCGTGTTGATGGCCACACCGGCAACCACCCCGGTGGTGGCGGCCAGACCCACGTCCGCCACGAGGCCCAGGCCGTCACCGGCCCACTGGCCGCAGGCCCACACCAGGGTCCCGAACTGGAGGGGCAGATAGAGGTAGGTGCACCAGCGGTAGTACCGGTCGGCCTCCAGGTCCGCCATGGCATCTTCCGGAGGGTTGCCGTCGTTCGACCCCAGCACCTGGTCCAGTACTGGCACGAGGACGAAGGCGAAGAAGGGCCCCCACCACCAGAAGACCGCCTGGCCGGTCAGTTCCGCGAGGCCGCCCGCCTGGAACGGCAGCGTCGGCACGGCCAGGGCGAGTGGCCAGAGGTGCCGCTTCGGGTCCCGCCAGCGCGGGGGGTCGTGCGGATGATCCGTAGCCACGGTGACTCCTTCGCGGGCATGCGCCACCGGCAGCCGATTGGCTGTGCGGGGGAGTGGCGGAGGTCGAGCGTGGCACTCTGCCGATACGGCTGACAAAGGCGGCGCTGTGTAAATATTCTGATGTTCCGTCAAGTTGAAGCGGAGGTCGTCGAGTGAGACCTGATTCCCTTCCTGATAGCCTGCCGGAACCGCCCCGGGTGGCCTGGCGCAGGCAGCTACGGGAGCGGGTGCTTGAGGAGGCGTGGGCGCTCGCGTCGGAGAAGGGCTGGGACAGGGTGCGCGTCGCGGATCTCGCCCAGCGGGCCGAGGTGTCGCGTCCCTCCATCTACGCCCAGTTCGGCGATCGGGCGGGCATCGGGCGCGCTCTGGTGCTCCGGGAGACGGAACGGTTCCTGGCCACGGTCGCCGACGTTCTTAAGGGGCAGAGCGACGACGTGGCCCTGGCGCTCGAGGCGGCCGTGGCGCATACCCTGACAGAGGCGGCCCGGAATCCCTTTATCGTGGCTGTCGTTACGGCGGCCCGTGGTGGCACCGACGCTTTGCTGCCTTTCCTCACCAGCCGACCCGAGCCGGTGTTCTCCGAGGCGCGGCACCTCGTCACGGCGTGGCTCGACACGGCCGCGGCCGAGCGTCCGGCGACCCTGCGGCGCGACGCCGCGGATGTAGCCGTTCGACTGACGGTCAGCCACATGCTGCTGCCATCGGCCGGACCTGACGACACGGCAGCTCGGGTGGCGCATGCCGCCTGTGCCGTCCTGGGGGTGGCCGTGCCGACGTTATCGGTGCGGTGAGGCGTGGCTTCGTAGGGTGAGGAAGGACAGTGTGTTTCGACGGTCTCGGACAGCACTTGGCGATCAACGCCGCAGAACGTTGACGAGGACGGAAACGCTCTGCCGCCTGCCAGGACCGCCCTGTCGGCCACTGCTGTACGTGAGGGCTGGCATACTCGCTGCTGCTGCGAGAGGCTGACTCATCATCACGGATTGATCTTCGGTGTACGGAGGCTACGAGATCATGACGGCATCAGGGGACCAGCTTCCACCAGCAGCAGGTGCATACGAGATCGATCAGGCGGCATCAACGGTCCGCTTCGACACACGCGCCATGTTCGGGCTGCTCCCGGTCCGAGGTACCTTCGCCATCGGTCATGGTTGCATTACTGTGGCGGACCCGGCAGAAGAGTCGTCGGTGCATGTTGCAGTAGAGGCGGGAAGCTTCGAGTCAGGCAATCGGCAGCGTGACGAACACGTCAGGTCCTCCCACTACCTCGACGTGGCTCGGCATCCCGAGTTCGTTTTCCGAAGCCAGCGTCTGGAACGATCCGTTGCCGAGGCCATCTTGTACGGTGAGTTGACGGTGTGCGGGGTGACTCAGCCGATCGCCGTCGCACTCGGCACGGTTACTTGCGAGGGCAAGCGGATGACGGCGAGCGGCACTGCCACGATCGACAGGTACGCCTTCAGCATCACCAAGGCCAAGGGCATGACGGGGCGGCGACTCAAGATCACTTTGGAAGTCGTCGCGCACCGCTGAACCGACCATGCCATGCAGTGCACGAACAACAGGACAATGGTGAGATCACCGTGCGGCCTCCTGTGCTCGGAAAGTCCTGGTAGGAGTCATGGTCAGACTGCAGATCCCCTCAGCCCGCCGAGCGGGTGGTGGGTCGTCGACCTGACCATCGTGGTCGAGCAGCCCGGTGATGGAGCTTGGCCCATGTCAGTGCGGCCGTCGCGACGAGGGCTGCGGTCGCTGCCAGGGCGGGGACTCCAAAGGTGAGGGCTCGCTGGAGGGATGCGGTGGCTGCGTATCCGGTGCCGGCTTCGAGGGTGGCCCACAGGGGGGCGGCGATGAGGCTGTAGGGGGCGATGCGGCGATAGGGGAGGCGCGTGGCGCCGGCGAGGTGAGGGATGAGGGTGCGGATCACGGGGAGGAAGCGGGCCAGGAAGATGGCGTGGCCGCCGCGGCGGGCCATCAGCGTCTCGGCTCGCTGCCATGCGGCGGTGGGGAGGCCTCGGCCGAGGCGGCCGGTGCGCAGGCGGGTGCCGAGCGCGTAGCCGGTGCGGTGGGCGAGGAAGTCACCCGCGATCACCGCGCATGCAGCGGTCGCGATCAGCAGCGGCAGGCTGAGCTGCCCGGTGCGTGCCAGTGCGCCAGCGGTGAGCAGCAGCGTGAGGGTGGGGATGAAGGCGCCGACGAGCAAGACCGACTCGGCCAAGACAGCCGCAGCCGTGATCGCGTAGGCAGCGGCCGGGGGTACGTGTCCGAGGACCGTGGTCAGTGTGTTCACCGGTCGGCTCCAGCCGTTTTGAGGGCCGGGGTGGGGGTGGAGGGCGTGGGTTGCGTGAGCTGCCAAACCCTGGCCGGGGGGAGATTCGCCCAGACTGCCCAGCAGCCGGTGGCGTAGCGGCGCTGGTAGCCGGTCAGGACCTCTTCCACCGCTGCATGGCGGCGTGTCTGGGTTCGAGAGGCGAGCAGGGTGCGGGCCCGGCGGCTGCCACGGTAGGCGAAGTAGGCGAGGGTGCCGCCGGGATGCAGCAGTTCCAGGTACCGGTCCATGATCTTCTCGACCTGGCCGGGGGTGAAGTTGGCGAAGGGCAGGCCGGAGACGATCACGTCGTAGCGCCGGTCGGTGTCGAGGTCCTCCACGCGCCGGGTGTGGATGTGGACCTGCCGCCGGTGGCCGGCGAGGTGCGGGTGGGTGTGGGTGAGATGGTGCAGCCGGGCGGTGAAACGCGGGTTGGCCTCGGCGATGTCCAGATGGCTTCCGGGTGACATTTGGGGGATCAGCGTGCGGGTGACCGCTCCCGTGCCGGCGCCCGCCTCCAGGATGTTCAGCGGCCGTCCCACCCTGGCGCGTACCGGGTCGGTCAGCGCACGGGCCAGTGCTCGGCCGCTGGGTGCGACGGCGCCGGTGGTGCGCAGGTCGCGGATGGCTTCGATGAGGAACATCCAGCCCTCGGCATGGCGCTGCGCGAGAACACGGTCGTGCGAGGTGGTCCAGTTTTCCATGGATACGACGCTAGGAACCGCACCTCGCCGCAGGATCCACCCTTGTGCGACGCCGGATACCTACGAAAGTTGGGGACCGGTGGGTAGGATCGTCGGAGGCGGCGCTGCTGGTGGCACCTCTAGCCTTTCAGGGTGAGCAGGAACAAGAGCTTTCGGTGGGCAAGGTACGGCCGCTCAGGGCTGGTACTGCTGCTGCTGACAGGTGTCGCCGTGCAGAACGCGGCGGCGACCTCCGGTGGCCGGTACCTGACGGTAGGCACCGCGGTGGCGTTGCTGTGCGGGCTGGCTCTGCTGGTGCGCCGGCTGCCCTGGTTCATCGCGCCGCTGCTGACAACGGTGGCGGCGGGGCTGTGGGGGTGGCCGCTGCTGCCGCTGCTCCTGGTGTCCCTGTTCGACCTGGCAGCCCAGCGCCGCATCGCGGTGGCTGTGGGCTGCTGCGTCGTCGTACTGGCTGCCAACACGGTGGCGCCATCGGCGCTCTCGCTGTGGCGGCCACAGCAGTACGGTGCCAGCCTCTTCCTCATCCTCGCCGTGGTCTCCGGGCTGTGGATGGGTAACCGACGCCGCCTGGTCGAAGTGCTGAATGCACAGGTCGAGCACTTGCGGATCGAACGGGAACTGCGCGAACAGGCGGCGCGGGCCGCCGAGCGCTCCCGCATCTCTGCCGAGATGCACGATGTGCTCGCCCACCGTCTCAGCCTCATCGCCCTGCACACCGGAGTCCTGACCACCCGTGCCGACGCCCTGCCAGGGCCGGTCGCCGAACGCATCGGTCTGCTGCGCACCGCCTCCACCGAAGCCCTGTCCGACCTGCGTGACGTACTGGGCGCCCTGCACGAACCCAGCCCCACGGCCGGCGACGCTGCGCCCGCCCCCGTCCTGCGCGAAGTGCGGGAGCTGGTCGAGCAGGCGCGAGAAGCAGGCCAGCAGGTCGACCTGCGGACCAGCGGGCAGCCCGAGCAGGCACCGGCCGCGCACCGCCTGGCCCTCTACCGTCTCGTCCAGGAAGGCCTGACCAACGCCCGCAAGCACGCCACCGGCGCACCCGTGCACATCCGCGTGGACTACGGGCCTCCTGCCACTGTCGTGGAAATCGTCAACGCCCCCGGCCCGCCCGCCGCACACACCGAAGCCTCCGGCTTCGGCCTGGTGGGCCTGAGCGAGCGGGTCCACGCCCTGGGTGGACACCTCAGCGCAGGCCCTAACGGCGCCGGTTCCTGGCGCCTGGCCGCGCGCATCCCCCACCCCGCCCACCCCGAGCAGAACGGTCCCCGCCCATGATCCGCGTGATGATCGCCGACGACGATGCCCTGGTCCGCCTCGGGCTGGCCGACCTCCTTACCACGGACGAGAGCATCCACGTCGTCGCCCAGGCCGCCGACGGCCTGCACGCCATCCAACTGGCCACCGCACACCGCGTCGACATCGCCCTGGTCGACGTCCGCATGCCCCGTATGGACGGCATCACCGCCATCACCCGCCTGCGAGCCCTACCTCATCCGCCGAAGGTCATCACCCTGACCACCTTTGACCTCGACGAGTACGTCTACAACGCCCTTGCGGCCGGAGCCGACGGCTTCCTCCTCAAAGACACCGACCCCGCCGAGATCCTGCGCGCTGTCCACCTCGTCCACGCCGGCTCCGCCATGCTCCACCCCACCGCTGCCCGTCGCCTCATCGACCGCTACCACCACTCCGGACAACCCCACAATGCCGCCGCCCGCAGCCGGCTCGACCAGCTCACCCCTCGCGAACACGACGTTCTGGCCATGCTCGCCCAAGGAGACACCAACGCCGGCATCGCCACCGCCCTGGGCATGCGCGAAAGCACCGTCAAAGCCCACGTCAGCCGCATCCTGACCGCCCTCGACGTCACCAACCGCGTCCAAGCCGCCCTTTTGGCCCGCGACGCCGGCCTCACCTGAGCTCACCGCAACGACGCCCTCACTCCCGCCGGCCGGGACGGACGGGGTGAAGCCCGCCTTCCACCGTCCAAAATCCCGCACTGCGAGTTCTGGCTGCAGCGAGCCGGCCGCGGTGGAAGAGCACCACCTCCGGTTGACACAGGCGCGTGATCCAGTCCTGCGCCAACCCTTCGTGGAACTGCTGCGCTGAAGCTGTAAGCAGTGATCTCGAGGTTCTCGGGACTGGGCCGGATCGCCTGCAGCGCTTCGGCGACGTGCTCACCGGTGGTACCGATCAGAGCGCTGTGGAGCGCGATCGGGGCTACCGACCAGGACATCGCCTGCCTTGCGCCCGACACCGCCGCGCGTATCAGGCGCGGGGGCTGCACGTCGGCCGCAGCCCGTGCGCAGGTCTCGGTACAGCCGGATTGCGCGCACGGGCTGCCGACCGAGGCTCGTCAGCGCTCGGCCTGCTCCAGCCAGCGGGTCAGCATGAGCAGGTCACGCGTTGTGGTCGCGGAGAAGCCCGGCTGGGGCTCCTCCCAGTGGCCGGCCAGCTCTGCGGCCTTCTCCAACTGCCGCCTTGCAGGTGCAGCGCCCCGATCTCCACTGATTTCCAGCAGCGTGCGGGCGACCGTCAGCCGCGTTGCCGCCTTGCGGGCGTCGCCGTCGGCCACGCACTTGCCCGAGGCGCTCGTGAGCCGGTCGGTCAGCGGGCCGAGAGCGCGGCGGGCCGCGTCCGCCGGGTCGGCGTGCGGGGCCCTCGCCTCGGTTCGGTAGGCGCCGTCGTGCAGCGCCTTGATCTGCGCGTCGGTGAGCTGGTTGTAGGCGAACAGTGCGGTGCCGTCGGAGCCGGCGTCCTTGACGGCCTGCAACTGGTCGCCCATAACGTCGGACGGGGAGCCGTTGATCGGGCCGTACGTCGCCGTGTAGAGGTAGGCGTCGCCGACGCGGTCCCGCATGACCTGCGTGTCCTCACCCACCGACTCGGGGGAGGAGCCGAAGGACATACCGGTGAGAAAGTCCAGGTAGTCCTTGTCGATCCAATCGGCCCAGTTCTGGAACTTCTTCTTCAGACCGTCGACCGGGTCGGCGAACACCGCGCCGGACAGCGGCAGGCCGGGATCGATCTCCCGCTGCATCTGGCGAACGCTCTGCACAAAGGTCGTGACGTTGTTCTCACGCCACTTGTCGAACGTCTCCCATTCGGGGTCGGTCTGCTTGAGCTCGTAGGGGTCGACGCCGTATTTCTCCTCGAACGCCTGTCGCGAGTAGTCGCTGTAGGAGAACGAGGACTCGTAGGGGAGCGAGACGGGGTAGCGGATGTAGTCCAGGTGCAGGCCGTCGATGTCGTAGTCCGTCATCAGCTCGCGGAACACCGAGCGGACGTAGTCGCGGACCTCGGGCATCGCCGGGTCGACCCAGTAGTAGCCGGGCTCCATCGTCGAGGGCTGCGGACCCACCTTGCCCACGTCGGAGCGTTCCACGGCTGCCCATTCCGGGTGTGCCTTCAGGATGGGCCCGGGCCCGGCCTGGCCGCCCGCGCTGTCGTCGCCCGCGCCTTCGGAGCCGACGAAGAAGGTGTGCGTCCAGGCGTGCAGTTCGATGCCCCGCTTGTGCGCCTCCTCGATCCACACCTTCAGCGGGTCGAAGCCCTTCATATTGGGGCGCTGCGCCTCGACACCGGCCGCCTTCGCCGCGTCAGACGGGAAGATCGTGTAGCCCTGCCAGACCGTCTCCAGGTACACCATGTTGAAACCGGCGTACTCGATGCGGTCCAGCGTCGCGCGGATCGCCTCCGGCGTCGTCTCCTTGGGGCGCACCCACACGCCGCGGCCCTCGACGGGACGGGACTCGCGGGTCTGGTCCGCGGCGCCGGTCGCCGTGGTGGCGGCCTGGGTGGCCAGTGCGACGGCGTCAGCGTCGCGGCCCTCGTCCAGGGCGCTGCGCGCGGCAGCAATCGCCTTGCCGGCCTCGGCCAGCCCCTTGGTCACCTCCGGTTCGGGGAAGACGGTGCAGGCGTCCTTCGCCCTGCCGAGCCGGGCGCGAGCGTCGTCGCGGAGGACCTCGGCACGGACGACGTGGGACTCGGTGTCGACGGTCAGGGTGAGCTTCCTGCCCGTGATCTCGACCTTGGTGCCGATCCGTGCGTTCTCGGCGAGCCACTTGGCGGCCGTGCCGTGACCGGACAGGACAAGCCCGTTCGCCGGGATGGTGCGGTCGCTGCCGCCGATGGCGGTGATGCGGCCGTCCTCTACGACGACGTCCTGGCCGTACTCGTTCGTGCCCGAGCTGGGGGAGGTGTAGGCGGGCGTGTAGGCGATGAGCTGGTTGGTGCCGCGGCAGCCGGGGAAGCAGGTGCCGTTCGAATCGACGCCCCCGGGATTGGTCTCGGCGGTGGGGTCGACCGCGTCCAGGTCGCGGGAGACCGGGGCCTGGAGCTGAGCTGCTGCCGCGTTCTTCGCTGCGTCACCGGTGGCACGGGAAGCGATGTTCGGGGTGGCGGCGGAAGCGGCCGTAGCGGGAGTGGTCGGTGCGATAAGGGCGGCGGACAGAGCTGCGGCAGTCAGGAAGGCGTGGGGCATCAAGCGCTTGTCGGGCACGTGCGGGACCTCCGGAGAGCGGGACTTCGGTCCGAGGCAGCATCCGCAAGAGGTCCGTACAAGTCAACGAAGAATGAAAGATTCACCTGAACTTTCCGCGAGCTATTGACTCCAGCGGTACGTACATCAAGACTTCACCCGTCGAAGTGGTACGGACCACTTTGTGGATCGATGTGGTGGGTGTCGCACACCCACCCTGCTTCGGGGGCCGCGTGCCCCTGCAGCCAGCCCATGACCGAGTCCCACCCTCCCCGGGAGTGCCATGTCCTCGCCCGCCAAGAGAGGCGCCCGTCTCTCCGCCCTCGCCCTCGCCGTCGCGACCCTCGCCACCGCCTGCGGTCTGAATTCCTCCGACGCCGGCACGGACGACGCGGCGGAGGGCGAGGTGAAGGGAAAGATCGTCTTCCAGACGCTGCAGCTGAAGCCGACCTTCACCGAGTACATCAACGGCGTGATCGCGGACTTCGAGAAGAAGTACCCGGGGACGGACGTCGAGTGGCGTGACATCCCCTTCGAGGGCGCCCAGGAGAAGATCACCGCCGACGCCAGCGCCGGCTCGCTCCCGGACGTAGTCAACCTCAACCCACAGTTCGCACAGGCGCTGGAAGAGAAGGGCGTCTTCGTCGACATGGACAAGGCCGCCGCCGACGTCAAGAGCGACTATGTGCCGGGCGCATGGGACGCCTTCACCGTCGCCGGCAAGTCGGGCTCGTTCGGCATCCCCTGGTACCTCACCTCCGAGGTCACCATGTACAACAAGGACTTGTTCAAGAAAGCCGGCCTGGACGCGGACAAGCCACCCACCACCTTCGACGAACTCCTCGATTTCGGCGCCACGCTGTCGAAGGCGGGCAAGGGTGGCTTCTACGGTATCCACCCGGCCCTGGAGAACCGCTTCATCACCGACCTGGCCAAGCAGGGCGTGCCGATCATCGGGGACGACGGGAAGTCCTGGAAGTTCAACACTCCCGAGGCTGCCGCCTACCTGAAGAAGCTGGTCGAGGCGTACCAGGGCGGCACCTACCCCAAGGACTCGCTGACTCAGGACCACAGCAAGGAGACCGAGGCGTACCAGGGCGGCCGGATCGGCCTGTTCCCCTCCGGCCCGAACTTCCTGACGATCATCAAGGAGAACGCTCCGAAGGTCGCCGAAGCGACCGGTGTCGGCCCGCAGATCACGGGAGACAGCGGCGTGACCAACATGTCCGTCATGGGCAACCTGGTTCCCAGGACCAGCAAGAACCAGAAGACGGCCGTCGAGTTCACCAAGTTCCTCTCCAACGCGGAGAACCAGCTCGCCTTCAGCAAGATCGTCACGGTGCTGCCGAGCACCAAGGAGTCGTTGAAGGACCCCTACTTCACCGACGCGGGAGACGGCACCGTCGAGGCGCGGGCCCGCCGGATCTCCGCCGACCAGATCGCCAAGGCGCAGAACCTGGTGCCCGTCCAGTACGACCAGCGAGTCACCGCCGCCGTCATCGGCCAGGTCGAGCTGGCGCTCAAGGGCGACATCTCTCCCCAGGAGGCTCTCGACAAGGCCATCGAGGCCGCCGACGCGATCACCCTCAAATGACCCCGAGCTGACCAAGCGCCCCGGACCGGTCGCCCTCCGCCCGGCACCGGTCCGGGCAGCGCCATCCGCACCACCCCGCACCCCTGGAGGCTCCCGTGACCGGCCGCCGCTGGTACGCCCCCTGGCTCTTCTGCGCCCCCGCCCTGTTCTTCGCGGTCGCGTTCTTCATCGTGCCGTTCGCCAACACCCTGGTGCTGTCCTTCACCGACGCGTCCACCCTCGGCGGCGGCGTCTTCACCGGCCTGGACAACTACACCCGCCTGCTGGACGACTCGGCGTTCTGGTTGTCCCTGCGCAACACGGCCCTCTATACCCTCCTCGTCGTGCCACTGCTGGTGGTGCTGCCGCTGCTGCTCGCCCTGCTGGTGCAGAAGAAGATCGCCGGCATCGGCCTCTTCCGGGCGGTGTTCTACTCGCCCGTGGTCGCGTCGATGGTCGTGGTCGGACTCATCTGGTCGTGGCTGCTGTCCTCCGACGGCCTCGTCAACTCGATGCTGCGCGGTCTGCACTTGATCTCCGAGCCCCTACCCTTCCTGACCGACTCGCAGCTGCTGCTGTTCAGCGCGATGGCCATGACGGTGTGGAAGGGCCTGGGCTACTACATGGTCGTGTACCTCGCGGCACTGGCCAACGTACCCCGGTCTCTCCTGGAGGCCGCCGAGGTCGACGGCGCCGGCCCGGTCCGCCGGTTCTGGCACGTCACGGTACCCACGGTGCGGCCCACCATGGTCCTCGTCGGCACACTCGCCGCCATCGCCTCGGGCAAGGTCTTCGCCGAGGTCTACACCCTCTCCGACGGCAGCGCCGGCCCCGGGGGAGGCGCCCGCACCCTGGTCTTCACCATCCGCGAGACCGGCCTGGGACTGGGCGGCGAAGCCGGATACGCCTCCGCCATGTCCGTCGTCCTCTTCCTCGCGACCCTCGGACTGTCCGTCGCCGTCACCCGGCTCAACACTCGGGAGGAAAGGGTCTGATGAGTACGGCCACCACCCGCCGTCCAGTCGAGAAGGACGGCTCCAGCACCACCGCGAACCACCCTGGCGCCGATCCCGATACGGCACGCCGTACCGCCCGAGGCCGCGTGGCCGTCCTGCACGCCCTGCGGTACGCCGCGCTGCTCCTCGTCCTCGGCGTGATGGTCGGCCCGTTCCTGTGGCAGCTGTCCACCTCGCTCAAGGGCCTGAGGGATCAGGTCTTCGGATATCCCCCGCAACTCCTGCCGCACGAGCCGACGCTGAGCCACTACGCGGCGGTCACCGAGACCGTGCCCGTGCTCAGGTACGCCACCAACTCCCTGGTCGTCGCGGTCAGCTGCGCTGCGACGAACATCGTCTTCGGCTCGATGGCCGGCTACGCGATGGCCCGTATGACCTTTAGGGGCCGGAAGATCGTCTTCGCCTGCTTCCTGGCAACGATCATCATTCCCTTCGAGTCGATCCTCGTCTCGGAGTTCCTCATCGTCCGCTCGCTGGGCATCAACGACACCCTGCTGGGCGTCATGGTGCCGCTGGCGGTCACCGGCCTGTCCGTCCTGCTGATGCGCAACGCGTTCGCGGGTCTGCCCGCCGAGGTAGAGGAGGCGGCTGTTCTGGACGGCGCCGGCGAGTGGCAGCGGTTCTGGCGCATCGCCATGCCTTCCGTACGCGGCACCATGGCCGTGGTCGGCATCTTCAGCTTCGTCTTCGCGTGGGACGACTTCCTGTGGCCGCTCGTCGTACTGTCCGACCCTGGCAACTACACCCTCACGGTGGGCATCCAGTACCTGTCCGGCACGTTCACGAACGATCAGCGGGTGATCGCCGCGGGCACGATGATGGCCGTCGTGCCGCTGATGGTGCTGTTCTTCAGCCTTCAGCGGTTCTTCTTTCGGGGTGTCGGCGAAGGGGCTGTGAAGGGATGAGTCGGGTGACCGAGGACACGACGGAGGTCGGTGCGCGGGATGAAGGAGCTTCTCCGATCCCGCGCGAAGACGGCGGTGCGGCCACGGCGAAGCACGAATCCCTGCGCCGCGCCCTGGCGGACATGATCGACGAGGGTCTCGCGCCGCACGAGGCGCTGCCCAGCGAGCGCGAGCTGATGCAGCGCTTCGGCGTCAGCCGCATGACCGTGCGCAGGGCGGTGGAGCGTCTTGCCCAGGAAGGCCGCGTCTACCGCGTCCAGGGAGCGGGGACGTTTGTCGCCGACCCCTCGACCATCAGCAAGTCGCTGCACCTGACGTCGTTCTCCGAGGACATCAGGGCACGGCGCATGGAGCCCGGCAGCCGCCTGGTGGAGATGTCCCGCACCGGCGCGGACATGGCGTGCGCACGGGACCTGTTCGTCGAACCGGGCACAGCGCTGGTGCACATCGTCCGGCTGCGTCTTGCCGACGGGGAACCGATGTGCCTGGAGAACGTGTGGCTGCCGGAAGCACTCGTGCCGGGCCTGGCCGAGCACGGCGACCCGGACTCGCTGTACCGCTGGCTCGACCGGGCGGGCGCCGCGCCCGAGAAGGCGGACCAGACCATCCGGGCGACCGTCGTGGACTCCGAGCAGGCCCGTCTGCTGGGCGTGCCGCCGAACTTCCCGGCCCTCGTCGTGCACCGGGTCACCCGCGACGCTCGTGGGCGAGCCGTCGAGCGGGCGATCAGTCTCTATCGCGCGGACCGCTATGACTTCCGGGTCACCATCTCCCGGGAGCGGCGCTGATGGCCCCGACCGCAACCATCGGACCGGCGACCACGATCTCGCCGGCCACCACCGCTCTGGGCATCGACGTCGGCGGGACGGGGATCAAGGCCGCTGTCGTCGGCCCGGGCGGCCAGCTGCTGGCTCGGCGCTCGGTACCCACTCCTGCCCGGCATGGAGCCGACGCCGTCCTGGACACCGTCGTGCTGCTGGCGCGTGAAGTCCTCGCCGAGGCGGGGCCTGTCCACACGGCGGGACTGGGCACGGCCGGGGTCGTTGCACCTGACGGGCGTAGCATCGCCCACGCGACGGACGCCCTGCCCGGCTGGGCGGGCACCCCCGTCGCAGAGCGCCTGGAGCAGGGAATCGGCCTCCCTTTCACCGTGCTGGGCGACGTACAGGCGTTCCTCGCGGGCGAAGCCGCCCTGGGTGCGGCACGGGGCGCGGCCACGGCCGTGGGGGTGATGGCCGGCACCGGCGTGGGCGGCGCGGTCTGGGCGAACGGAGCCCTGCTGCGCGGCGCCACGGGCGCCGCCGGCCACCTCGGACACATCGCCGTACCCGGCGCCGAAGGGGAACTCTGCCCCTGCGGGCGGACCGGACACGTCGAGGCCCTCGCCGCGGGTCCGGCGATGACCGGTCTCTTCCGCCGCGCCGTGCCGACAGCTTCTGCCACCGACCTGCGCGACGTGGCCCGACTCGCCGCCCAAGAACACCCCAAGGCGGTAGAAGTCCTGACGCGAGGCGGGCGGGCGCTGGGCACGGTAATCGGCGGCGTCGTCGCCGCCCTCGACCCGGACGTCGTCGTCCTGGCCGGAGGCGTCCTGGACTCCGGCCCATGGTACGAACACGCACTGCGCGCCGCGCTGTCCGAGACGACCCTGCCCTCCCTCGCCACCGTCAGTGTGGTACGCGCCGAACTCGGCTCCGACGCGGTGCTCCTCGGTGCCGCCGCAGCAGGGAGAGACGCCCACGCCACCTGAGACGTCACCTGTCGCAGCCGCACCGCGCCGGACAGCACGCATCGCGTCCGGGTCGCACCAGACAGCACAGCATCCAGAAAGAAACCCCGTTGAACGCCACTGACACACTCCGGCGCCCAGCCCCCCGCATCGCCCTCATCCCGCTGGACGAACGCCCCGCTTGCGCCACCCTGCCGGGCATGGTCGCCGCCCTGGCCGGTGTCACCGTGGAGGTCCCGCCCACCGCGCTGCTGCCCCGCCTGCGCACCCCGGGCAACCCCAGCGCACTTGGTGACTGGCTGACGCGCTCCCCGTCCGACGCCGCCGTCGTCTCCCTGGAGACCCTCGGCTACGGAGGCCTCATCGCCTCCCGCACCCAGGCCGCCACCGTCGCCGGAGTCACCGCCCGCTGGGAGGCCCTGCACACCCTCGCCACCGCAGGCACTCCAGTGCACGCCGTCACCCTTGTGACCCGCACCCCAGACTCCGACGACGCCATGGAGGAGCCCGCCTACTGGGACCCGTACGGCCCCGCCCTGCACCGCCACTCCGCCGCCCTGCACCGAGCGGCGGTCGAAGGCGCCGAGCCCGCGCCCTCCGAGGTCCCGGAAGAAGTCCGCGCCGACTTCCTGACCCGGCGGCTGCGCAACCACGCCCTGAACCTCGCCGCACTGGGTCTGCTCACGGACGGTACCCTCACCTCGCTGGTCATCGGCGCCGACGACACCGCGCCGCACGCCCTGGCCACCGCCGAACTCGGCTGGCTGACCACCTGGTCGGGCTGGCTCGACGTCCCCGGTGTCGCCGTGCGGCCCGGTGCCGACGAGGCGTGCACGACTCTCGTAGCCCGCACCGTGGCAGGCCTCCTTGGAGTCCCAGAGGTCCGCGTCGCGGTCGAGGCGGTCGATCCCGCCGGCCTGGATCGGATCGCGCCGTACGAGAACGTCCCCGTCGGCCGCACCGCTGCCGGGCAGGTCGCCGCGTGCGGGGGAGTGGTGACCGAGCACGACGCCGACGTGCACCTGCTGGTCCACACCCCGGACGGCAGCGGCGCCGACTGGGCCGTCGCCCCGGCCTCAGACGCCGACCGCCCCGCAGGGGCCCGAGCCCGTGCCGAAGCGGTCGCCACCCGCGCCGCCGCACTCCTCGCCGGAGGAAGCGAGGTGGCCGTCGCCGACTGCGCCCTGCCCAACGGTGCAGACCCGTTCCTCGTACGCGCCCTCGCCGAGACAGGCATCGCCGACCGGCTCGCCGCATATGCGGGGTGGAACACCGCCGGCAACACAGTCGGCACAACCGCGGCGCATGCCGTCACCCGAGTCGTCGCGAAGCGGGCCGGTGTCCTGGACGAGCGGGCACATCGCCGCCTGCTGCTCCACCGCTACTTGGAGGACCACGCCTACATGACGCGCGCCCGCGCCCTGGCCCGCGCCGAGCTGAACAGTGTGCCCGGCCGGCATGACCGGGTGGCGGACGGCCACCCCGTTCTCGGCCTCATCGAGGAGGAGCTCACCACCATGCAGACGGGACTCGGGCTGATGCTCGATCTGCGCGTCGTGCCCGGTTCGGTCCGGCTCCCATGGAACCGCACCTTCGAGATTGACTTCGCACTGGAGGACCGATGAGCGAGTACGAGACCGACATCGCCGTCATCGGGGGCGGACTGGGTGGCGTCGCCGCCGCGCTGGCAGCAGCCCGCGCCGGGCGCCGCGTCGTGCTGTGCGCCCACGCCGACCGACTCGGCGGTCAAACCACCACGCAGCTCGTGCCCGCCCTGGACGAACACCCCCATGTCGAGACCTTCGGCGTCTCCACCTCGTACCGCCTCCTGCGCGATCTGGTCCGCGCCGAGTACGGCGGCGCCGCCAACCCCGGCGGCGGCTGGGTGTCACGACTGTGCGCCGAGCCCGCGGCCTTCGAACGCGCACTGGAGACCCTGCTCGCACCGCACGCCGACGCGGGCAGGCTGACCGTGCTTCGCGGCCTGACCCCGCACAGCGCCGTCCGCGACGGGGACCACCTCGACGCCGTCGTCCTCACCCAAGCCGACGGCGTCCGGGTGACGGTGCAGGCGGAGGTGTTCTGCGACGCCACCGAATCCGGGGACCTCCTTCCGCTCGCCGGAGCCGACTGGGTGTGCGGCTCCGAGGGCACCGACGCGTACGGCGAAACCCTCGCCCTGCCCGGCGGCCCCCGGCCAGACGCCGTACAGTCCTGCACGGTGGGCTTCGTCGTCGAACACCGTGAGGGTGAGGACCACACCGGCCCCGAACCCGAGGACTACGCCGTCCTGCGCGACAGTCAGCCGTTCACCCTAGATATCGCCGGTTGGGACGACCGCGTCCACCGCTACCGCATGTTCACCGAGGGTCCCGACGGCCACCCGCCGTTCTGGACGTACCGCCGTCTGCGCTCCGGCGCCCTCCTCGGCGGCGACGACATCGCACTGATCAACTGGGCAGGCAACGACTACGCCGGCACGTCCGCCTTGGACGATCCCGTGGGCGCCTACGCCCGTGCCAAGCGGCTCAGCGCCGCGTTCCTCCACTGGCTGCGCACCGAGGTCCCCCGCGACCAGGGTTCCGGCACCGGCTACCCCGGCCTGATGCTGCGCCCGGACGTGACGGGCACGCCCGACGGGTTCGCCGCGGAGGCCTACCTGCGCGAGTCACGCCGACTGCGCACCGGGCGCGTCGTGCGCGAGCGGGACCTGCTGCCCATGCCGGGTCAGGCACGCGCCGCCACCATGCCCGACTCGGTCGGCCTGGCCAGCTACCACATGGACCTGCACGCCCGCATCGGCCACCCCACCAGCGCCTACGCGCCCACCGCCCCGTTCCAAGTTCCGCTGTCCGCCCTGGTGGCCCTCACCCCCTCGAACCTTGTCGCCGCAGCCAAGAACCTCGGCGCGACCCAGATCGCCGCCTCGGCCTACCGGGTCCACCACGGGGAGTGGGCCGTCGGCGAGGCGGCGGGCGCCCTCGCCGCCCACTGCATCGCCCGCTCCCTGGCACCCGGCGCGGTCGTTGCCGACCGACGCGAGACAAGCCGCCTCCAACGAAGCCTCGCCGCCGAGGGCGTACCGCTGGCCTGGCTGCGCGATGTACCCCTCGACGCGGACTTCGCCGTGGCCGCGCATCTGCTCGCCGCCGCCGACGGGCTCGCAGGGCGACGGCGCGCCGAACTGGACGTACGGCCCCACGATCCCACCACCGACCAGGACCGAGCGGCCCTGCGTGCCGCCGCGGAACGTCTCGTCGGGGGGGCGTTGGGCGATGCACCCGAGGAGTCCGACGGTTCGTGGGCGGCGTGCGTGAAGGCCCTCGGTACCGCCCTGGACCGGCATCTGGCCGTCACGGAGCAGCCCGCATGACCCCCTCACCACCACTCCCGACTCATGCGTGCAGGGCCACACCCCAGGAAAGGCCACTCGTGGATCAGCGGCAGTCCAGCGCCACGTCGTCCGCAGCCACTGCATTCCCGGGCGCCCAGCGCTTCCTGTGTGCCACGGCCGGTGCACTCGTCGTCTCCTGCCAGGCCCGCCCCGGTGAGCCGCTGGCGAAGCCGCACCACATGGCCGCCATGGCCCGCACCGTCGTCCTCGGCGGGGCGGCGGCCGTCCGCGCTGAGGGAGTCGACGACGTCGCCGCGATCCGGGTGGCCGTCGACGTCCCCGTCCTGGGCTTGTGGAAGGACGGCCACGAAGGCGTCTACATCACCCCCACCCTGCGCCACGCCCTCGCCGTCGCCCAAGCCGGGGCCGATGTCGTCGCCCTGGACGGCACCGACCGCCCCCGCCCAGACGGTCGCACCCTCGCCGACACCGTCGCTGAACTGCGCGCCGCCGGCATTGCCGTCATGGCCGACATCTCCACCGCGGCGGAGGGCACCGCCGCCATCGAGGCGGGGGCTCAGCTAATCTCCACGACCCTTTCCGGCTACACGCCCACCAGCTCACGCCAGGACGGCCCGGACGTCGCGCTCGTCGCCGAACTCGCCGCCGCACACCCTGGCTTCCCCGTCGTCGCCGAGGGCCGCTACCGCACACCCGAAGATGCCGCCCGCGCCCTGAAGGCCGGCGCCCATACCGTCGTCGTCGGCGGCGCCATCACCCGCCCCCTGGACCTGACCGCCCGCTTCGCCGCCGCACTCGCCCCGAAGGACGCCTGAGCCATGACCGACACCACGCTCCCCGGCCACCGCGCCCACTGCCACGTCGTCACCCACGTCCACTGGGACCGTGAGTGGTACCGGCCCTTCGAGGCGTTCCGCGCCCGACTCGTCGAACTCGCCGAGCAGATCTGCGCCGAACTCGACGACGGACGGCTCGGCGCCTTCCACCTCGACGGGCAGACCATCGTCCTCGCAGACATCACCGCGATGCGCCCCGACCTCGCCGAGCGGCTGCGCGCCCACGCCGCGGCCGGCCGCCTCACCGTCGGCCCCTGGCACGTCCTGGCCGACAACCAGCTCGTCTCCGGCGAGAACCTGATCCGCAACCTCCTCGCCGCCCGACGCTGGGCCGGCGACGCCAACCTCGCCGCCGTCGGCTACAGCCCCGACGCCTTCGGCCACCCGGCCGACCTCCCGCGCATCCTCTCCGGCTTCGGCATGGACACCGCCCTGGTATGGCGCGGCGCACCCGCCGGCGTCGCACGCTTCCGCTGGCGCTCCCCGGACGGCTCGGAGGTGTTCGCCGTCAACCAGGCGTACCACGCGGCCGAGGTTCTGTGGCCCGCCCAGGCGCCTGACACCGGGGAGGACGGCCGCGTCGCCGAATTCCTGCGAGCCGAACGGGACCGCCTGGCCACGGGCCCATGGTTGCTGATGAACGGGGGCGACCACCTCGCCCCTTCCGACGCCGCCGCCCGCGTCGCCGCCGTCCGCGATCGCGCCGCGGCTGAGAAAGTCGAGATACGCGAGTCGACGCTGGAGACCTTCTTCGCCGAAGCTCGCAAGGCCACCGCTGTCGAGGAACTCCCCTTGTACAAGGGCGAATTGCGGTATCCCGGCGACCGGCTCACCTTCCTCCTCCCGGGGACGCTCTCCGCACGCACCGATCTGAAGCAGGCCAATGCCGCGTGCCAGACGCTCCTGGAGCGCTGGGTGGAGCCCGCCATCGCTCTGCACGCCCCCGACGACGCGACACTCACCGCCGAACTCCGCCACGCCTGGGAGCTGCTGCTGCGCAACGCCCCGCACGACTCGATCTGCGGCTGCAGCGTCGACGAGGTCCACCGCGAGAACGAGGTCCGCTACGAACGCGTCACTCAGGTAGGGGAGCACCTGCTGCGACGCGCTCTGCTCGCCTCGGGTCTCGACACCCGTCTGTACGGCGAACGTCCCACCGAGCAAACGGATTTCGCCGTCCTCAACCCGCACGCAGCGTCCCATACCGGGCCGGTCGAGGCCGACATTCTCACCGACGTCGGCCGCTACCCCACTGAAGTGACCGGCCCCGACGGCAACCCGGTGCTGTTCGAAGCTGAGGACCTGGGCGTCGAGACGTCGTTCGAAGCCGATCTGGACCTGCTTCCTGACTCCACAACCTCGCGTCGGCACCGTCTGCGGCTGATCGCGTCCGGCGTGCCCGCCCTGGGCCGAGCCCTCTACCGCGTCCGACTCACGGACGCCAGCCCCGTCTCGGCTCGCGCCCACACCGAGAACGGCGTCGGCGAACTCACCCTGCCCGACGGTACCGTGGCCCGCGCCACCACCGACGCGTCCCTGACCCTCTCCCTTCCCGACGGACGCACGGTCGAAGGCTTCGGCCGCCTCATCGACGGCGGAGACAGCGGCGACACCTACAACTACGACCCGCCCCGTGACGACAGCCTGCACACCCCCCGACTGCGCTCCGTACGGCGAGTTTCCTCCGCGGTCCGCACCACACTGGAGCTGGAAGCCGAGCTGACCGTCCCCGCAGCGCTCACCACGGACCGCACCGCCCGTCACGCAGACACGGTCACCCTGCCCCTCCAACTGGCCGTCACCGCTTGGGCTGGCGAGAACGCCCTGCGCTGGACGATCGACATCGACAACCGTGCCGAGGACCACCGCCTGCGCCTGCACCTGCCCACGCCTGACGGCACCGGCACATGGACCGGCGACGCCCACTACTCCCTCGTCGAGCGCCCCGTCATCACCGACCTAGGGCCACTGCCCGACCAGCCCGGCCATGAGGCTGTCTGCGCCTCAGCCCCCGTACAGTCCGGTGCCTCGATCGGCACCGGAACTGGTCGCGTCCTTGTCGTCGCGTCCGGCCTGCCCGAGATGAGGGGCATCCCAGGCGCGACCGAAGGCGCCGAGGAACTCGTCGTCACCCTGCTGCGCTCCGTGGGCTGGCTCTCCCGCTTCGACCTGCGCTCCCGTACGACGGGCGCTGGCCCGATGCTCCCCACACCGGATGCGCAGATGCCCGGTCACCGCACTTTCACGCTGGCTACAGCGAACGGCGCGGAAACCGACCTGTCAGAGTTCGCGGCCGCTCAGCGGGTACCGCTACGGGCGCTGCAACTCCGCCCGGGGGCCGAGGCAACCGTCCCGGGACACGGACCGACCGTCAAGGGGGCGCGACTGGCGGCTTTCAAACCCGCTGAAGACGGATGCGGCACGATTCTCAGGATCTCCAACCCCACGCCTGACTTGGCAGAAGTGACCGTGGGCACCCACAAGGACACTGTCGCCGACGTCTGCCGTCTCGACGAGACCCTCGACCCGGCGGCCCCTCCACCTGTGACCGCGGACGGCGAGCTTCTCTGGAGTGCCTCCCCCTTCTCGGTCCTCACACTGCGCCTGACCACCTCATAAAGGGATTGGATCAGCCGTCCGCCTCGGCCGACCGGGTCCGACCTGCGCCGGCTAAGCGGACGTCGACCGAGCCTGGCAGGCGTTCCTGCGACGCTTCGACCTGGAGCACACCTTCCGCCTGTTCAAGCAGATGCCGGGCTGGATCCGTCCCCGGTTGCGGGACCCCGAGGCGGCCAACTGGTGGACCTGGCTGATCATCGCCACCTACACCCAGCTACGGCTCGCCCGCCCAATCACGCGATCGCCGGCGACCTGCGACACCCGTGGGAGAAGCCGGCCGCGCCACACTGGCTCACACCTGTCTGGGCCCGGCGGACGCTTCGGAACCTTCGCCAGCACCTGCCCTGCCCCGCCACAGCACCGAAACTCCACCTGCCAGGCCCCGGGCGCCCACCCGGCACCGGCCCGCTATGACATGGGCAAACCGTGCGCTGCGAACCCCTGATCGCCCTACAAGGTTGAAGGATGGATTAAAGAAACTTCCTAGTTACTGGCTCTAACAAGAGCTTCTGATCATGAGGCTGTCGGCCTCTCTGCTCGTATGTCTGGGTATGGGCAATCGTCAGTCGGGGCCGTGGATCGTGTCGGATGGACTGTGGTCGCTGGTGGAGCTGTTGCTGCCGAACCCGGGGCCGAAGATGCTTCAGGGCAAACCGCGGGTGCCGGAGCGGCAGGCCCTGTGCGGGATCCTCTTCGTCCTGCACACCGGCATTCAGTGGGAGTACCTGCCCCAGGAACGCGGCTGCGGCTCGGAAATGACCTGCTGGCGGCGCCTTGCGGCCTGGAACGAGGCCGGCGTCTGGGACCAGCTCCACCAGCTGCTGCTGAACGAGCTGCGGTCGAAGAACCAGCTGGACTGGGAACGGGCGGTGATCGACTCCTCGCACGTGCGGGCTGCCCGACGGGGCCCATACCGAGCCCGGCCCGGTAGGCCGCGCACGGCCGGGCAGCAATCACCACTTCATCGTCGACGGACAGGGCATCCCGCTCGCGGTGTCGCCGTCGTCCATGCCCGCAGTCCGAGCTCCCTTGTTGTCTGCAACCCGATGGACCGCGTAACGCAATGTCATCGAGTCGTGCACGAAATTGAACAGGTTGTCGAACCTGCGGCCAGAGTCGGCCGCCGCCCAACGGTGAAGCTTGGCCTGCATCCCCGATACCCGCCCACCGGCCCCTTCCGGATCCTCGACACGCAGGGCGCCGCCGTTCGACGGCGCATCTTTCGGCATTGCAGCCTCCTTCCCTTCTCGATACCGCTGCCGCCCTTCCCCATGTGCGCGGGCTTTCCCCGGCTCGGAGTAATACGGCGGCTCCGCCCCGGCCCGGTCCGATCGGCCGACGATGAGCCCAGCTCGTCGACCAGGACGGATCCCTGGTAGCGGGCGTGGACCGGAACGGTTCCCGTGTTCACTGCAACTCGCTCGACGAAGTAGGAGCCCAGCTCTGTCCCTGCGGCCTCGCCACGGTTACCCCGCAGCACTTCATGGTGGCCTCCCGACGGGCATGTCAAAGCCCGTCCGGGAGTTCCCCGCTCCGATCATCCGGTTCGAGGACGCACCGCATCCGGCCCATATCTGCACAGGCTTTAGCCGGCGGGGGTTGAGGGTCGTAAACGCTGGATTCTCTCGCACTCCTCTTCATCACGCTTGCCGGACCCAGGCCATCTGGCAGTTCTGGCCCGTCCCGGCTTTGTCGGGGCTGCTCTCGCCCTCACCGGCATCTCCCGGATCGGCTGCCCCCAGCTTCATCACCCTGCTGCGACAGGGATGACGGCGACGGTCTCTCTCCTGCGCACGAGTTCACAGCGCCTCACGGCGCACTGACACCACCCCCAGGTCATCCGTTCGACAGGGGGAGCAGTCACGCCGGGCCCAGAGGCCAGCGGACCTATTGCAGGACCGCGGAAAACATAACGGGGGCAACACGTGCGAACCCGTAGCGAGGACAGGCCGTCGGCCCAGGCAGACGGCCCCGGACGGTGCCCCGGCGCCTGTCCAGATCTGCGGGCGATGAGCGCTTGATCGCTGGCCCGAGATTCCACTGTCCTGCGAAAGGAGACGTCTCCTGGTGAGACGGCCGCTCAGCAGGCAGGCAACAACGTGCAAGTCCTCCTCATACGGTGGCTCCCTGGCGACGAATACCTAGCGAGACAGCAGGATCCACGACCGACACAGCCAAGGGGTCCTCATGACGGGACGGCAGCTCTGGGTGACCGGCAGTAACCGCTCGGTCGCCGCACAGTGCCGAATCCCCGGTCATGGCTCACTTCCGGGCCCGGTCGGGAAGGGGCCAAGTGGTTGACCTCGCCGTAGACGAGTTCGCCCACAACGGCGTGGCGCGGTCCGGGGAGCTGCGGATCATCGACGACTTCTTCCACGAACTGAGGCGGCACGGCTGAGCCGTCCCGCCGACCCACGGACACCTCCGAGGAGTGCATCGTGCCAGTCATCACCGCCCCCCAGTCCTTCAACGAGGAAGACCTCTACGTCGACCTCGCTCCGATGCTCGGGCACCGGCTCTTCCTCAAGTGCGAAGGCTTCAATTTCGCCGGCTCCATCAAGCTGAAGGCGGCCACCGAGATGGTGGAGTCCGCCGAACGCAGCGGAACGCTCTCCCCGGACTCGATCCTGGTGGAGTCCTCCTCCGGCAATCTCGGCGTGGCGCTGAGCATGATCGCGGCGAGCAAGGGATACCGGTTCGTCTGCGTGACGGACTCCCGCTGCAACCTGACCACCCGGCTGATGATGGAAGCCCTGGGCAGCCAGGTGCACGTCGTCTCCGACGAGCACGCCACCGGGGGCCTGCTGGGCGCGCGGCTGGCCCATGTGCGGGCCCTGTGCGCCGCGGACGCACACTATGTCTGGCTGAGTCAGTACACCAATGCCGACAATTGGCGGGCCCACTACTTCCGGACCGCTCCCGCCATCGCCCGCCGGTTCCCGCGACTGGACGTCATGTTCATCGGTGTCGGGACCACCGGCACCCTCATGGGATGCGCCCGCTGGTTCCGCTCCTGGCACCGGCCGGTGAGGATCGTCGCTGTGGACAGTGTCGGCTCCGCCATCTTCGGGGACCCGCCGGGCCGCCGGATGATCCCGGGCCTGGGCATGAGCACCCGGCCGCCGCTCCTCGACGAGGCGTACGTGGACGAGGCGGTGCGCGTCGAGGAGGTCGACACCATTCGCACCTGCCGGAGTCTGGCGCGGCGCGGTTTCCTCTTCGGCGGTTCCACCGGCACCGTGGTCAGCGGAGCGGCGAGCTGGCTCGCCCGGCACGGGACGCCCGACCTCACCACTGTCGCCATCGCCCCGGACCTCGGCGAGCGCTACCTGGACACCGTCTACCAGACCAACTGGGTACAGGCCCTCTACGGTGACGACGCCCTCGCCCCCGAGCAACTCCCCGACGATACGTCACCCCGGTCCTCCGCACCGTCCCCGCGGGTCACCCAGGGACGGAGATGACGCCGAACAGGTCGGTGGTCGCCCACGAGGACCCTCCGGCTGATCCCACCGCGATGTCGACGGCGACCCCCCGCCGACTGGGCCTGCGGGGACGTGCGCCTCACGGCGCGGGGTGGCGGGTCACCGAGCACGACGTGCCGTACCTGCCCCGCACCGGGGCGTCGAAGGTCACCGGGACCTGGCGCGGCACCTGGCACGCGGTACGGGACATGCGCGGCGTGCTCGCCGAGCGACCGGAGCAAAGGATTCCGCGTGACGCGGCCCGCGAGGGGAACACACGGTGAGCATGATGAGCACTCTCCTCGTCATCGCGAAGGAGCCCCGCCCCGGCCGGGTCAAGACCCGCCTCACCCCGCCGTTCACCCCGGACGAGGCGGCCGCGCTGGCCGAGGCGTCCCTCGCCGACACCCTGCGCGCGGTCGCCGCGACGCCCGCCCGGCGCCGGGTGCTGGTCCTCGCCGGTGCCCCGGGGCCGTGGCTGCCGCCCGGCTTCGACGTCGTACCGCAGTGCGCGGGCGGTCTCGACGCACGGCTCGCGGAGGCGTTCGCCGGGTGCGCGGGGCCCGCCCTGCTGATCGGGATGGACACGCCGCAGGTGACGCCGGAGTTGCTCGACGTGGACTTCGCGGGCTGCGACGCGTACTTCGGTCCGGCGGAGGACGGCGGCTTCTGGGCGCTGGGCCTGGCCCGCCCCGACCCGGCCCTGCTGCGGGGCGTGCCGATGTCGACGCCGGTGACGGGGGCCGTGCAGCGCGAGCGCCTGCTGGCGGCGGGGCTGCGGGTACGGGATTTGCCGCCCTTGCGCGACATCGACACCGCCGCCGACGCCCGGGCCGTCGCCGCACTGGCCCCGCACGGCCGTTTCGCCGCCCGGCTGGCGGCGCGTTCGGTGTCCACTGGCAGACAGGCATGCCCATGACCGGCCCATCTAACGAACCGGCACGCACCGGGACACACGAAGCGGTCCACGATGGAGTGAACGGGCCTGCTCTCAGACGAATGAACGCAGCTGTGAATCGAGCCAGGAGTGGGCTACCCGGTGGGCCGGGTCGGCTTGAGCGGTGGCCGATGCTGACAACCGCTGCGCCCTGGGCCGCTTCCGACCCCTACACCACTGCCCTACGCGCCGGCCACGGTCCTCTGTACCTGCGCCGCACCGACGGCTGGCTGCTGCCGCTGGACGTGGAACGCTGGTGCGCGCGAGCAGACCCGGTCGATCTGGAGGTTCTGGACCGGTGCGAGGGAGCCGTGCTCGACGTAGGCTGCGGACCCGGCCGGCTGGTGTCGGAACTGACCAACCGTGGCCGAACCGTACTCGGCATCGACGTCAGCGAGACCGCAGTCACGCAAACGGAGCGGCTCGGCGGGCAGTCACTGCTTCGCTCGGTCTTCGACCCGCTGCCCGGCGAGGGACTCTGGGACACCATCCTTCTGATGGACGGCAACGTCGGCATCGGTGGTGACCCCCGCGCCCTGCTCGCCCGCGTCGAGTCGCTGCTCGCGCCCGAGGGCCTGCTGATCGTCGAGACTGATGATATCGACGTCTGTGAATGCACGCTGATGCAGGTCATCGACGTGACTGACTCCCGTGCGACCGGCCGCCCGTTTACCTGGGCGCGGCTGGGTACGCCCGCCCTACTCCGCCACGCAGCGAGAGCCGGCTGGCGCCCCGTCGCTCTGTGGACGTCAGGGCAACGCCGCTTTGCCGCACTGCGCAACAGCTGTAGGTCTAGGAGCAGCGCCGAGCCACTGAACAGCCCGGCCGTGACCAGCGGCCGGCGGGCGAGGAAGCCGTCTGCCGACGACACTGCGACCGGTTGATAGCGTCGGCTGCCCAGCTGCTGATTTGCGGGAACCACAGGAGGAAGCGCGCGAGTTCGTGGATTCCCGGAGGGTTCAACCGCTGAATGCGCACGTCGTCACTGGGCTGGAGACGGGAACGACGTCGGGTCGGTCTGTGACTGCAGAAGATACGGCGGTTGTCAGAGCTTTGGAGATCGGCGGCGTACGCCGCCGCTGGCGTCCAAGGCGCGACGAAGATGGCGGCCGGAGCGGTCGTTGACGCAAAGGTCGGGTGACCGGCGGCCAGGCTACGGGACTTCATCGCCGAGCCGAGGACCCCTCGGGCCGGCATTCTTCCCGAACCCGATGCACCTCCATGCCCGCCGCCGGGCAGTGACGAAACCGGTTTCGGCTCCCGTTCCTGCGCGCGGTAGCGGGCGCGGCCGGACTTCTCGCCGCGCCGCCTCGGACACGTAAAGGAGCGGCGTCACCAAACCCTCCCGAACCCGCTTCGGCTCAGGCCCGGCGCTCGGGGACGGCAGGGATGTCCGCACGGGCGGGCTGGCGGGAGCGTCTGCGGTGGCGGACCAGCAGTGCCGCGAGGAGCAGGAGGGCCAGGAGGACGGTGATCACGGCCGGTCCGGCGGTGTCCAGTGCGTCGGCGAGGGCGCCTTGGACGGTGGCTGCCGCGTCGATGACCGGGTCGGCTGTCGAGGGATCGCGCTGTGCGCGGATCTCGTACCAGCCGTAGTAGGCGACGTAGGCGCCGACTAGGAGGAGCAGGCCGCCGCCGAGCCGGGGGGCGATCGCGCCGAGGCGACGCAGCCGGGTGACAGCGGTGGTGCGGGTGAGGGCGACGGTCAGGGAGGCGGCGCCGACGATCAGGCCCATCCCGGCGGCGTAAGCCGTGAACAGGGTGATGCCTTCCGCGGTGGAGCCGCTGCGGAAGGCGGAGACGACGATGGCGAGGAAGGGAGCGATGGTGCAGCCGAGGGAGGCGGTGGCGTACGCCGCGCCGAACAGCGCCATCGAGGGTAGGGAGCGGGTCAACTTCGGTGCGCGCCGGAGCTTCGGGGCCATGCTGGGCAGTTGGCGGCCCGCGAGCAGCCATCCTCCGGCGGTGGCGATGAGCAGGCCGAAGGCGATGGTGAACCAGGGCAGGTGCTGCTGGACCTGCCCGGCGACGGGTTGGATGGCGAGACCGAAGACGGCGAAGAGGGTGGTGAACCCGGCGGTCATGGCGGTGGTGGCTGCCAGGGCGCGGCCGACGGCGACGGTGCGGCTGGGGGTGTCGTCGCCGAGGACGAGCAGGGAGAGGTAGGCGGGGAGCAGGGCGAAGCCGCACGGGTTGACGGCGGCGAGCATGCCGGCGCCGAGCGCGAGTGCGAGAGGGAGGTCGGCCATGGCGGGTCCTGCTCAGCCGGTGAGTCCGGCGACCTTGTCGGCGAGGCCCTTGCCGCCGGGTAGGACGCCTTCGTAGACGGTCTTGCCGGTTTTGTCGAGGATCACGTAGTGGCTCTGCTGGGTGACCTCGAACCGCTTCCACACCTCGCCCTTCTCGTCGGACAGGTGGGGGAAGGAGCCGGTGCCGGTGTCGGCGACGAAGTCGCGCATGGCGGCGTTCTTGTCGAGGCCGGCGACGCCGACGACGTTCACCTTGCCCGCGTTGTCGGAGGCGACTTTGGCGGTCTCGGCGGCCTGGCCCTTGCACGTGGGGCACCACGGAGCCCAGAACCACAGCACGGTCGGCTTGCCCGCGAGGGTCTTCGCGTCGAACGGCTTGCCGTCCACCGTGGTCGCGGAGAAGTTCAGCACCTGCGGTACCTGCGCGCCGCTGCCGCTGCCGCTGCCGTCCGAGGCCGCCGGCTGAGCGGGGGATGACGCCTCCGGTGTGGCGGCAGCTCCCGCGCCGCTGCCGGACGTGGAGCCTTCGCCGGATCCGCATGCGGTGAGCGTGAGGAGGGCGGCGGCCAGGGTGACCGGGAGGAGGGTGCGGGCGTGCAAGGAGGACTCCTGTGGGTCGGTGGTGGTGGCGAACGTAGTTGCTGGGAGCTCGGACGGGCAGCGGATCGCTGCTTACGGTTCGGTGACGTCAGCCCGCGGCATCCTTGAGCCTTTCGGGGACGAGGACGGTGATGCGTCCGCGGGCGAGGCGGAGCAGGCCGTGGTCGGCGTAGTCGCGCAGGACCTTGGTGCAGGTCTCGCGGGAGTTGCCGGCGAGGGCGGCGAGCTGTTCGTGGGTCAGGGCGATCTGGGGGTGGCGTCCGACCGGCCGGAGCGGGCCGGCCGGGGGCTGGGCGCTGGTGAGGGTGGTCAGGGTGGTGGCGATGCGCTGGGCGACGGTCTTGAAGACGCTGTCGGACAGGCGTTGTTCGAGGTCGGCGAGGCGGAGGCCGAGGATCGCGGTGATCCGGGCGTCCGAGAGCAGGAACTTGTGGACGTCCGTGCGGCTCATGACGCATACGACGGTGCGTCGAGGGCTTCGGCGTAGTTGTCGTACATGTGCTGCCTGAGCAGGACCATCTCGCCGAAGATGGTGCCCGGGGAGATGATCGCGGTCGTCAGGGCTCGGCCGTCGGCGGAGACCCTGAAGACGCGGACTCGGCCCTTCTTGAGGATGAAGAGCACCTCGGAGGGCTGGGTGGGCGAGTAGAGGATCTCGCCCGCGTGGTAGGTCTTCATCGGTGCCGCTGCGGCGATGGCTTCCATCTCCACTTCGTTCAGGTCGCAGAAGATGTCGACCTCGGCCAGGCACCAGGTCCGCTCGGCGTCGTCGTCCGATGTGGCGTGGTTCATGTGGTGCCTTTTCTCGCGTCGTCCCGGGGCCCATGGTGGGGGTGCGGCGCCCCATGCCGGGCTGGCCAGCGCCTCTGCGTTGTTGGCCAGAGAGTAGGGCACCGCCGCGCCGTCGATGGCTATGCGGCGCGGTGCCGCGCCCGGTGGCGCGGCGGGGGCGATGGGGTCGGGTGGTGACGCGGGAGCTTCGCGGTTCATCGGCGGGCCGGGCTGGTGTGCTTGCCCATCGCTTGGGCGATGGACGCGAACGTGGCTCCGGCGAGGAGGCCGAAGACGAGGTGGGCGCCGAGGCTGGAGGCGGTGACGTCGTTCCACTCGAAGACGGGCATGCCCATGTTGGCGGGCATGATCCGCAGGGCGCCGACGGTCCACCACACGGCGCCGTAGGCGAGGCCGAGGACGACGGCGGGGGCGAGGCGCTGGGCGAATTGCCCGAGCACCACGCCGAAGGTGATGCCGGCGAACGTGGCGATCCCGAGGTGGATCAGCCATCCGGCGAAGGCGTTGGTGGAGCCGAGGAGACCGGCGACCATGTTGATCATGGCGGTGTCCATCATGGGCCGGGACACCGACATCCAGATGCCCATCCCGACACCTCCGGCGAGCCCGGTCGCGGCGCCCCAGACCGCGTACATCGGGATCGCGGCGGTCTTCGGGGATGCCTGCACGGTGGTGGTCATGGTGATCGTCCTCCTGTTGCGGTGACTTTCCGTTCTCGTCGCTGACGCTAGGGCGCAGGGCCTATGCAGGTATGTGAGGGCGCTTACGTACTCGGCGGTAGATCGCCGGGGCGATCAGGGTGACGACTTCACGGCGGTCAGCAGGGCGTAGCCGAGGACGCCTTCGGTGACGGCGGCGCGGGCCGCGTCCAGGACGGCCGGGGCCGCGGTCAGGTCGACGCCGGCGTCGGCGAGCCGGGTCGGGGCGGTGATGCGCAGCAGGTCCAGGCGGGCCTGGATCTGGTCGATCATGCGGCTCATCGCCTCGTCATGCCGCTCCGTGGTCAGGATGGTCAGCCCGGCAGCGGTGAGGAGCTTGGCGTAGTCGTCGAGGGGGTGGGCGTGGGCGATGCAGGCGATGCGGGCGGTCAGTCCGCGCAGTTCGGGCGGGAGGTGGCCGGTGTCGGCGGTGACGTCGGTGATGCCGAGGCGTCCACCGGGTTTCAGGACGCGGGCGACCTCGGCTGCGGCCCTGGGTTTGTCGGGGAAGGTGCACAGCGCACACTCCGACACCACCGCGTCGAAGATGCCGTCGTCGTACGGGAGATGCTCGGCGTCGCCTGTGATGAAGGCGGCACGGTCGGCCAGCCCTGCGGCCTGGGCGGCTCCCTGGGCGAGAGCGGTGTTGGCGGGCGCGTAGTCGATGCCGTCCGCCCGCACCCCGTAGACCGTCCAGGCGAGGCGCGCCGTTCGGGGCCGGTTGCCAGGTGCAGGAGCTGAAGCGGTCTCCGGCGGTCTCCGGTACGGCTGGCGAACGCACCGCACACCTGTTCCTGGTCCTGGGAGAGCACACGTTCACGCAGAATTTTCCGGCCGCGACGAGGGCGGCGGCGCTGGCCGAGTGCAGGCCGGAGTAGAAGACCACCAGAGGCGGGTCGAGCGAGACGGAGGTGAAGCTGCCGACCGTGACACCGACCGGTCCTTCCGGTGTCGTGGCCGTGACGACACTGACCGCGGTGGGCACCTGGCCGAGCACACTTAGGAACGTCGCCGCGTCGGCCGCGTCGGCCGACATCTGTGGGGAGTGGCGGTGGGTGTGGGCACGGCGACCTCCTGATGTGTCGATACCGGATCACCCGTGGGCCACGGCCCCCGGAGCGATGGAGGCGCGGGTTTCCGGCCAGTGAACCTGGGGTGGTGTCAGGGCGGCTTGGGTTGGGCGGTCAAGCCGGCCGCCGCTGTTTGCGCCGGCGGCGCAAACACGGCCGGTTTTGTCCCGCCAGCCCAAATTCGTGCGGCGTTTCTGCGGTCCCGGCCCCAAGACAGCGGCACGGAGGTGGCGTGGAATCCCGGCAAGGGCGCCCTCGCCGAAGAGGAGCGTCACTCGCATCGAGCCGCACAGCGCCGGAGCCCACGGGCACGGAGGACGAGACCCTGCCGGCGAGGGCCGCCGCCCCTGCTGCTTGCCAACGCCGCTCGCACCGAAGAGGGCCGTCGGCTGGTGGACGAGGACATCGAGGCGCTGACCGGGGCGGGACTGTTCCGGCTGACCGTGCCGAAGCGCTTCGGCGGCCACGAGGCGGATCTCCGGACGTTCCTCCAGGTCGGCTCCGAGCCGGCCCGTGGCTGTGCCTCGACCGCCCGACCTGGTGCTCGTCGATGGCGACCCGCTGGCCGACATCACCGTCACCTCCCGGATCCTCGGGGTCTGGGCGAACGGGGTCCGGCAGGCGCACGCCACGGTGTGATCCGGCCGTCCGCGCCGCCGGGGCCGTCCGGACGGGACGTTCAGTGCTCCGCGACGTGGTTCTCGGAGGGCTGAAGACTGGTGTTGTGTTCGTGGATCAGCCGCAGTGCCTCGTCACGGTCTCGCCGGTCCAGGGCGCCGACCAGGTCGCGGTGGAGTTCGTGCCGGTGCGCGATGTACTCGCCCAGGGGCTGCTCGCTCGTGGGCAGCACCGTCAGCGTGTGGCTCTCGATCAGGTCGAGCAGATGGGTGTACAGCGAGCTGAGTAGCGCGTTCGGGCTGATCGCGGCGATGGCGGCGTGCAGGCGCCAGTTGGCGTGGACGAAGGCAACGGGATCCGCGGCGGTCACGGCGTGCTCCATGGCGGTGATGTGACGGCGCAGTCCCGCGATGTCGGCGGGTGAGGCATGCCAGAGGGCGTCCTCGATGAGCAGGGGGTCGAGGGCGTCGCGGATGCGCACGGCGTCGGCGACGTCGTTGGCCTGGGCGTCCAGCGCGAGAACGGAGTTGCCCAGGCGGACCATCGGAGACTGCTCGGCGCTGAACAGGCCGCCGCCCGGCCCGGGCTTCACGGTGACCAGGCCGCGGGCCTGAAGGAGCCGCAGTGCTTCGTTGAACGTGCCGACGGACACTCCGCACAGGGTCCGCAGCTGCTCCTTGGTGCCCAGCCGTGAGCCGGGCGGCACACTCTCGACCAGCTCCGCGACCTTCTCAGCGGCGCGCTCGGCCCGTCCCGAGGACGTCTGCCGGGGTGCTGCTTCCGGTGCGCCGTGCCGCGGGGCCCGGTCGGATGTGGCACTCACGTCGTCTCCTCAGTCATCATATTCATCATGCTCATTTTGCGCTGAACTCTTGACGTTGAGGTCACCCGAGCGCAACATCGGGGTAATCATCATGCTGAATTGCTGATGGGGGAGCAAGACCCCGTTGTCGCCGGCGGGCCGTCCTTGCGCTTCCTTCGGCAGTGTGAGCGGCCCCTCTCGCCGAAGAGGCTTCCGGTGGCCCGCTCCCTTCCCCTGTTCGGGAGACACCTCATGCGCATCGCCAATCTCTCCGGTCGCCTGACCCTCATTGTCGACGGCCGCGCCGTGGACGTCGAAGAGGCCAGTGACGGCCGCTTCTCCGCCGACCCGCAGACCGTCTACGAGTACTGGGAGGAGTTCCGCTCCTGGGCCGCCGCCGCCGATCTGCCCCCGGGAGCGCCGTTCGAGCCCGCCGAGCTCGGCTCCCCGGCACCGGCGCCCCGGCAGACGCTGGCGATCGGCCTGAACTACCGGGACCACGCCTCCGAGTCCGGGTTCGCGGCTCCCGAAGGGCTCCCGCCGGTCTTCACCAAGTTCGTCACCAGCATCAGCGGCCCGGTCACCGAGGTGAAGCTGCCGGCGGGCGGCAACACCGACTGGGAGGTCGAACTGGTCGCCGTCATCGGGCGCCGCGCCGAGGGCGTCCGCGAGGCCGACGCCTGGAGCCACGTCGCCGGTCTGGCGGTCGGGCAGGACATCTCCGAGCGCGTGGCACAACTGGCGGGACCCGCGCCTCAGTTCAGCGTGGGGAAGTCCTATCCGGGGTTCGCTCCCATCGGCCCGTGGCTGGTCACGCCGGACGAGTTCGACAACCCCGACGACCTGGAACTGCGCTGCGCGGTGAACGGCGAGGAGGTCCAGAAGGGCCGCACCCGCGACCTGATCTTCTCCGTGCCCGCTCTGATCGCCCAGCTCTCCGCGGTACTGCCGCTGCTGCCCGGCGACGTGATCTTCACCGGTACTCCGGCCGGCGTCGGCCTCGGCCGCGATCCGCAGCGCTTCCTCGCCGCCGGTGACGAACTGGTCAGCAGCGTCGAAGGCATCGGCGAACTGCGTCAGACCTTCGTCGCCTGAGCCGCCCGGACCGACGGACAAAGGAGTCGAGGAGTCCTCATGGCACTGCACCGTCTGACCTCCATCACCATGGGGGTACCCAACGTCGCCGAGACCGCCGCCTACTACACAGACTTCGGCCTCACTCCGGACGGCGAAGGCTGGTTCACCACCCGGGACGCCGGACGCCAGCTGCGCATCGTCCACGCCCCCGCCCGCCGCCTGGTGGAAGTCCGCGTCGGCGTCGACACACCCGACGATCTCGCGGCGGCCGCCTCCCGCCTGGACCGGCTCGGCATCGAGAGCACCGTCGACGCCGGGACGCTCACCGCGTACGACAGGGCCACCTCCGTACGCGCCGTCCTCGAGGTCGCCCCGCGCCTGGTCCAGGACCCGGTCGCGGCCACCGTCTACAACGGCCCCGGCCGCATCGACCGCACCGGCGCCCGCGCGCCCGGCGTCCTGCGCACGGACCGGGTACGGCCACGCAAGCTCGGGCACGCCGTCGTGGGCACGACCGACTTCGACGCCACGACCGCCTTCTTCCGCGACGGCCTCGGCTTCAAGGCGTCCGACTACATCAAGGATCACGGGGCGTTCCTGCGCTGCTCGACCGACCACCACAACATCCTGGTGCTGGCCGCCCCCGTCGCCTTCCTGCACCACTCCTCCTGGCAGGTCGACGACATCGACGAGGTCGGCCGTGGCGCCGCCGCGATGCTGGAGGACAACCCGGAGCGGCACATCTGGGGCCTGGGACGCCACCACGCGGGTTCCAACTTCTTCTGGTACCTCAAGGATCCGGCCGGCAACTTCAGCGAGTACTACTCCGACATGGACTGCGTCGTCGACGACCAGTTGTGGAAGCCGGAGGTCCTGGAAGGCGCCAAGGGCCTCTTCAACTGGGGGCCGCCGCCCCCGCCCTCCTTCCTGGCCCCCGAGGATCTCGCCGCTCTGATGACCGGCACCCACAGCGAGTCGAGGTAGAGCCATGACCACGAGTCCTTCGAACGTGCACGACAGCTCGCAGAAGGTGCACGACGTCGCGATCGTCGGCTTCGGGCCCGTCGGCCAGATGCTGGCCCTGCTGCTCGGCCGGGCCGGTCACGACGTCATTGCCCTGGAGCGCTGGCCCGACCCCTACCCCCTGCCGCGCGCCGCGCACTTCGACCACGAGATCGCCCGCATCTTCCAGGCCGGAGGCGTCGGAGAGGCGGTGCGCGCGGTCACCGACCCCGTACCCGACCACTACGAGTGGCGCAACGCGGCAGGCGAGCCCCTCGTACGCATCGACTGGTCCGGCAACGGCCCTTCCGGCTGGCCCACCGCCAACTTCTTCAGCCAGCCCCAGCTGGAGGCCGTCCTCGCCGAGGCCGCCGAGAACCAGGCCACGGTCACCGTACGCCGGGGCTGCGAAGTCGTCGGCCTGCAACCCGGCACGGAATCCGTCCGGTTGGCCATCGGCGACGCCGACGGCCTTGAGGTCCTCGCCCGTTACGTCATCGGCGCCGACGGGGCCAACAGCTTCGTCCGCTCCACCATGGCCACCTCCGTCAGCGACCTCGGCTTCTTCTACGACTGGCTGGTCGTCGACACACTTCCGCACGACCGGATCGAGTGGTCGCCGAAGAACTGGCAGCTGTGCGACCCCGAGCGGCCGACCACGATCGTCTCCGGCGGTCCGGGGCGGCGCCGCTGGGAGTTCATGCGACTGCCGCACGAGAACGCCGAGGAGCTGAAGACGCCGGAGGCCGCCTGGCGCCTGCTGAAGCCCTGGGGGCGCACCCCGGAGAACACCACCATCGAACGGCACGCGCTCTACACCTTCCAGGCCCGCTGGGTGGACCGCTGGCGCGAGGGCAGGCTCCTCCTCGCCGGAGACGCCGCCCACCAGATGCCGCCGTTCGCCGGGCAGGGCATGTGCTCCGGACTGCGCGACGCCGTCAACCTGGCCTGGAAACTCGATCTCGTCCTCGACGGCCGGGCGGCCCCCGCGCTGCTGGACACCTACACCTCGGAACGCAGCGAGCACGTCCAGCACGCCATCGGCATGTCCATGGCCCTCGGCCAGGTCATCTGCGTCCTCGACCCCGACGCCGCCGCAGCCCGCGACGCCCGCATGGTCGCCGCCGGCGCCGACCCGCGGCACGTGCTGCCGCCCACCCCGCCCCCCGTTCTGGGCGACGGCGTCCTCATGCGCGCCGCCGACGGCAGTCGCGCCCCGGACGTCGGTCACCTCACCCCGCAGTACGAAGTCACACACCAGGGCCGTACGGCGCTCCTGGACGACCTCACCGGCGGCGGGTTCACGATCCTGACGGACGGGGCGGGGCCGCTCGACGTCCTGGACCCCACCGACCACGACTTCCTCGCCGATATCGGAGCGCACCTCGTGCCGCTGTACGCGGACAGCGCTCCGCCGGAGGGCTACCTGGACGCTCCGGACGGCTATCTGACCCACCTGCGGGAGCGCGGACACGTGGCCGCCGTGATCCGGCCCGACTTCTACCTGTTCGGCGCCGCCGCCGACGCGTCGGGAGTGCGGGAGATGGTGGCCCAGCTGCGTGAGCAGTTGCGGCACCCCGTCGTCACCGCCGAGCGGACCCCGGCACCCCAGCCGCTCGCCACGGCCGGTGAGGGGTAGCCACCCGCGTCCACGACGCCGCCGACCACAACGGCCCGCACAGGGACGAAGGAACTGCACGAACTACGGCGCCCGGACTCCCGCACAGTCCGTCCGCCGTCGTGCCCCGGCGCCACGAGCCGGAAGCACGCGCCCGGCGTCCGGGCCCCGTCGCCGCTGCCACTGGGTCCGGACGCCGTTCGGCGCGCCCCTCGCGAAAGCCGCCCCGTTTCGAAACGCACCGTGCGAAGACCCCGAAGGACGTTCATGGACAAGACATCCCCCTCCGCCGCCGAGGCCGTGGCAGGCATCGGCGACGGTGCCTCCCTGGCCGTCGGCGGTTTCGGCCTGTGCGGCATCCCGAGCATCCTCATCGCGGCTCTGTACGCGCAGGGCGCCGACGGGTTGCGGGTGGTCTCCAACAACTGCGGTACCGACGACCACGGGCTCGGTGTCCTCCTGGGTGCCGGACGGGTCGCCCGCGTCATCGGCTCCTACGTCGGTGAGAACAAGGAGTTCGCCCGCCAGTACCTGAGTGGCGAACTGGAGGTGGAGCTGGTTCCGCAAGGCACCCTCGCGGAACGCCTGCGGGCCGGTGGCTGCGGCATCCCCGCCTTCTACACCCCGGCCGGGGTGGGCACCCCACTCGCCGACGGCGGCATCCCCTGGCGTCATCGGGCCGACGGCGGTGTCGCCGTTGCCTCGCCGACGAAGGAGACCCGTACCTTCGGCGACCACGACTTCGTGTTGGAGGAGGCCATCACCTGCGACTTCGCCCTGGTGCGGGCGGCGCGCGGGGACCGGCACGGCAATCTCGTCTTCGACAAGTCGGCCCGCAACTTCAACCCCCTTGCCGCCATGGCCGGCCGCATCACGATCGCCGAGGTCGAGGAACTCGTCGCACCGGGCGCCCTGGATCCGGACGAGATCCACCTGCCCGGCGTGTTCGTCCAACGTGTCATCGCCCTCACTCCCGAACAAGCCGCCGACAAGCACATCGAGAAGAGGACGGTGACGGTCTGATGGCCTGGACCCGCAACGAGATGGCCGCGAGGGCCGCGGCCGAGCTCAGCGACGGCGACTACGTCAACCTGGGCATCGGCCTGCCCACTCTCGTCCCCGGCTTCGTGCCCGAGGGCGTGCACGTGGTCCTCCAGTCGGAGAACGGCATCCTGGGCACCGGCCCCTACCCGTCCGAGGACGCCGTGGACCCGGATCTGATCAACGCCGGTAAGGAGACCGTCACCGTCCTGCCCGGCGCCAGCTTCTTCGACTCCGCGCTGTCCTTCGGCATGATCCGCGGCGGCCACATCGACACGGCGATCCTCGGCGCCATGCAGGTCTCCGAACACGGCGACCTCGCCAACTGGATGATCCCCGGCAAGATGGTCAAGGGCATGGGCGGCGCGATGGACCTCGTACACGGGGCCCGCCGCGTCATCGTCCTCATGGAGCACACCGCGAGGGACGGCAGTCCGAAGATCGTCCCGGAGTGCACTCTTCCGCTGACCGGGCGCTCCTGCGTCCACCGGGTCATCACCGACCTCGCCGTCCTCGACGTCACCGACGACGGGCTCGTCCTGGTGGAAACGGCCCCCGGTGTCACCCCGCAGCAGGTCGTAGCAGTCACCGCGGCACCCGTACACCTCCCCGAGGGCGCCCTGACGCGGTGAGACCGACTTCCGTCGGCCCTGTGATTCCGGACAGCCACCGGGTCGGCGGAACCGACCGGCGGGCCCACTGCGCACCCGCCCCCCCCCGGCCCCGCCCCGGCCGCGACCTGTCCGAGGCTGCCCTGCCTCGCGGCCGGGGCGGCTCTGCAGCGCCCACCATCGGCTGTCGCCCGGACGGCCCTCCACGCCACTACGTCCGGCGGACGTCCGGGCGCAGTGGCATGTTCAGAGGTACCCGCACGCCACCCGATCCGCCCGCCCGTACAGGAGACACATCGGTGACCCGAACCGCCCCCGCCGCGCCCGGAGCGACCAGGACGGCCCTGCTGCATGCCCGGGTCTTCGACGGCCATGAGCTGACCGAGCCGCGCACCGTCGTCATCGACGGCGGCATCGTCTCGCCCCACACCGATACGTCGGACGCCCGGCTGGTGGACGCCACCGGCATGACCCTGCTGCCCGGCCTCATCGACGCCCACGTGCACCTGCACGGAGCGGACACGCTGGCGGCCCTGGCCGCCCACGGCGTCACCACCGCCCTGGACATGGCCACCTGGCCCCCACCACTGCTGGCCGCCCTGCGCCGGGTACCGCACCTGACCGACATCCGCAGCGCCGGCACGCCGGCGATCGGAGACGGCGGCCCCCACGCCCGTATCCCCGGCATGTCCGAGGACGCGGTGGTGCGCGGTCCGCGGCAGGCCGGTGAATTCGTGGCGGCCCAGGTGTCGGCGGGGGCCGACTACATCAAGATCGTGGCCGAGGCACCCGGCGAGGGCGGTCCCGACCAGGTGACGCTGAACGCCCTGGTGGCCGCGGCCCGTACGCACGGCAGGAAGACGGTCGCGCACGCCGCGAGCGCGGGCGCCTACCTCATGGCCTTCGAGGCGGGCGTCGATTGCGTCACCCACATCCCCCTGGACCGGCCGCTGGACGCAGGTGAAGCGGCGCGCATGGCCGCACTGGGGCAGGTATGCATCCCCACTCTCACCATGATGGAGGGAACGGCGGCGGCGATGGGCGTCGCACCCGCCTACGGCAACGCCGTGCGGAGCGTGGCCGCGCTGCGCGACGCCGGTGTACCGATCCTCGCCGGCACCGACGCCAACGCCCAGCCCGGGGCGCCCTTCCAGGTCGAACACGGTGCGAGCATCCACCACGAGCTCGAACTCCTCGTTGCGGCCGGTCTCACCCCCGCCGAGGCGCTGCGCTCCGCCACCGTCCTGCCCGCCCGGCACTTCGGGCTCGACGACCGGGGCTCGGTCGCCCCCGGCCTCCGGGCCGACCTGATCCTGGTCGACGGGAACCCCCTGGCCGACATCGGGGCCACCCGCGCCCTGCGCCACATCTGGTGCGCGGGCATGGAGCAGGTCCCGGCCGTGTGACAGCCGGGACCCGACCCGCTTTCGCCCGTCAGGCCGAGAGCGGGTACGTGCTGTCGCCGGCGAGGCGCTCGTAGGCGCGACGCACCGCCGGCACCAGGCGTGCGGCGGACTCCGGGTCGGCGAGTTCGTCCCGGAGCCGCAGTATGTTCCCGTTGCGTCGGTCCGCGGGGACGTCTTCGCCACGAGCCGTGACGAGCGCGTGGAAGTGCGGATGGTTCTCGCCGAAGACCAGCAGATACGTGGCCGGCGCGCCGGTCGCCTCGGTGACCGCCGCGACCAGGTCGCGTGCGCGGCGGGCGAAGGTGGCCAGCTCGGCCTCATCGAGCCCGGTGATGCGCTCGGCGTGTCGACGGACCCGCAGGACGAACCAGCCGGGTACGTCGTAGCCGGGGACCATTTCCCCCGACCAAAGAGGGTCACGGAAAACGACGGCGCTTTCTTCGCTCTGTTCCAGACCGCACATGAAGCAGTCGGCCTGGTGGCTGGAGGTGCTCAAGGATTCCCCTAGACGGTGGGTACGGGCGGACGGCCGGGCGGGGGCGGCCCGAAGGCCGCCTGGTGGCGGCGCGCCGACAGGGTGCCGGTGTCGTCCCGGCACCCCGGTCGGAGGTCTTGGCCTCGCTCCTCGCTCAGACCGCCCCGGTGAGGACCAGCATCGGATCGGGCATGTCGCTCTTCAGAGCCCATGACCGGTGGACCAGGTCCTCGACGGCCGCTCCGCCGCGGCGGGCGGTGAGCATGGCCTCGGGGTCGAAGGCGGGACCGACGGCGTCGGCGCTGTACTCCGGTCCCCTCATGTAGCCGGTGGCCTCGTCCGGGTCGGCGAAGTTGTCGATCTGCATCTCCACGAAGCTGCCGTCCGGGTCCTGGTAGTACAGGGACGTGGTGACGCCGTGGGCGATGCACACCGCCGGAGTGAGGCCCTTGTCGCGCAGCAGTTCATAGCGGGCGAGGAGGTCGTCGAGGTGGTCGAAGGTGTAGGCGACGTGGTGGGCCGCAGCCGTCAACGGCGACTTGCGCTCCAGTGGGACCGGCGGTGTGAGCAGGGCGACGCGGTGGTGCTCCTCGTCGTAGGTGATGAAGCACAGGCTGTCGTTCTGGAACACCACGTGTCCGTCGAGAACAGCGCAGTACCAGTCCCGCATGGCGGTGGGGTTGCTGGTCTGGAACACGACGTGGGCGAACTTCGGTGTGGCGGTCATCCGATCCTCCTCGATCGAATCTGCGGGCGTCCACCCGTGGCGGCCCTTCACCGGCCGGCCCGCCGCCAGGCCGACGGCCCGAGGGCAAGTGGTCCGGTGGTGCGCCCGCAATCTCAGTATCCGACGGTTCGTGCGGTAGGTGCGTGCGACCTTGTGGGTACGCGGTCGCGGAAGGTCTGCCGGAGGTCTCAGGTCCGTGCGACGAAGCGCTGGCGCAGTTCGCCGATGCCCTCGATGGTGCTGACCAGCTCGTCTCCGGGAGCGAGCCAGCGCTGCGGATCGCGGCCCAACCCGACACCGGCCGGGGTACCGGTGAACACGAGGTCGCCGGGCAGCAGGGGGATCACGGAGGACAGCCGGGCGATGAGCTCGGGTACGGAGAAGATGAGATCGCCTGTGCGGCTCTTCTGGACCTCCTCGCCGTTCACGGTGCAGCGAAGTCCCAGGTCGTCGGGATCGTCGAACGCGTCGGGCGTGACCACCCACGGTCCGATGGGGGCGAAGCCGGGGAAGGACTTGCCGAGGCTGAACTGCGGCGACGGCCCTTCGAGTTGTGTGATGCGCTCGGAGATGTCCTGACCGACGGTCAGCCCGGCGACGTGGCCCCAGGCGTCCTTCGTGGAGACATGGCGGGCAACGGTACCGATGACCACGACGAGTTCGATCTCCCAGTCGGTGTGGCCGCCGGGCGGGAGGGTCACCTCGGTGACGGGGCCGGTGATGCTGGTGGCGAACTTGGTGAACACCGGCGGCATGGTGTCGGGCAGGGCGAATCCGGACTCGGCCGCGTGATCGCGGTAGTTCAGGCCGGCGGCGACGATCTGCCGAGGGGCGGGCACGGGGGCGCCCAGACGGCCGGGGTCCAAGGCGCTGCCTTTCGGCAGGTGGGCCTGCGCCACCCACTGGCGGAACTCCTCCCACCGCTCGTAGACGGCCTGCGGGTCCGCGGTGAAGCGGCCACCGCTGGCCTCCTCGACGTCGACGGCGAGACCGTCGACGACGAGGACCAGGCGGTCGGCGAGGTTGGCGATGCGCACGGAGCTGCTCCTGTGTTCCTTGTGATGGCCCGCGGCCGGATGGCCGGGTCGGTGGCTCGGACCAGAGGGGTGATCTTCTCGTCGACGCCGAGCAGTGCCTTGCCGTACGCCGGCCCACCAGGCCTGCTCGGCGCCCACCTGCCTCACGCGACTGCGACGCTGATCTAAGCGTAGGCCGCTATATGTGATAACAGCAAGGATCTGGGCTGACGAATGTGCTCCGACGAGCAGTCGGGAAGGCCAGTTCGCGCGCTCAGACGGCCCCGACGGCGTCGTCGGTACTCGCCTCCGCCTCCGCCTCCGCACCCGCACCCTCATCCGCACCGGCCGTGTCGCGCGCCGGAGTCTCGCTCTGCGGTGGCACGACCAGGCCGATCCGCCCGCCGGCGGCGCGGAGCCGGGGAGTGGTGGGCGGGGTGGAGTGCTGCTGTGGGACGCCTGGGGCGCCGGACCAGACCCGGCGCACTCCGCTGAGGGCTTCCATGAGTGCCTCGATTCATCGATTCAGGATTCGGCTCACGCGCGAAGAGAACGGCCGATGCGAGTCAGGAGCAGGCCAGTCGCGCAGTGGTTGAGCGGGAGAGGCAGCGGCGCGAAGCGGACTGTGCCGCGTCCACGGACACGGCGCCGGTTACCGGCAGGCCGCCGTGACACCGATGCGGACGCGTCGCCTGCTGTGTGGCGGCAGGCTAGGGCGCCGCCGAGCCCACGGCAAGAGGCGAAACCATGGAGTGTGCCCGCGATGCGGCTCCGAGCCACGGGTTCCGCGGCGGTCGTACGGTGTGCGGCCGGCGATCAGCGTGCGGCGGCGCGGCGCAGCAGCGGGGCGAGCCGGTAGCCGACCAGCTGACGCATGACCAGTGCCGTACTGGTGCGCTCCACTCCAGGGATGTCGAGGACCTGGCCGGCCACGCGGTACAGGTCCTCGGCGTCGGTCGCGACCACGTGGACCAGCAGGTCGGTGTCGCCGGTCAGTCCGTGCACCTGGAGAACCTCGGGAATCGTCGCGAGCGCGTGCGCGACCTGGTCCAGTCTGCGCTGCGCCACCTGGGTGGTCACGAACGCGGTGAGCGGATAGCCAAGTGCCGCAGGGTCGACGCGCCGCTCGAAGGAGTCCACGGCACCCGAGCGGTCCAGTGCGTTCAGACGTGCCTGGACGGTGTTGCGGCTCAACCCGCTGGCCTCGGCGAGCGCCACCGTGGTGGCGCGGGGTTGGGCGGCGAGTGCCAGGAGCAGACGCGCGTCGGTGGGGTCGATCCGCTCGGAGCTGGGCACGATGCGCACCTTCCGGGGGTGAGAGGGCGGTTGATTGGGCATTCTGCGTAATTTCCTCGCGGGTTCTTGTGCACCATCCTGACCTGGTGGTCTCCTCATCTGCAACGATCCCGCCCCTGGCAGCACGCCGCCGACCGTGATCCGGTCGTGAGCCGGCCCGACGTACGCCAGGGCCCACCCGGTGCGCCCTTCACGCCGCCGTGGTACGTCCCAAGTCACAGCCGGTCGCACGTCTGCGTGCCGGATGTGCCGAGCGAGGAGACCGTTTCGCCATGACCACCGCACCAGCCGCCCCCCGGCGGACCACGGCCGCCGCCCTCGACGTGCTGCACGAGATCGAGGACCGCGTGCTGTGGCTTTCCAGCGCGATCGTGCACCACGCCAACCGGGTGCGCCCCAACCCGTCGGGGCTCAAAGTCGGCGGTCATCAGGCATCGTGCGCCTCGATGGTGTCGATCATGACGGCTCTGTGGTTCCGTCATCTGCGCCCGGAGGACAGGGTCTCGGTCAAGCCGCACGCCTCCCCGGTTCTGCACGCCGTCAACCACCTGCTCGGCGAGCTGGACACCTCGTACCTCTCGACGCTGCGCGCCTTCGGCGGTCTTCAGAGCTACCCGAGCCGGTCCAAGGACCCCGACCCGGTCGACTACTCCACCGGTTCGGTGGGCATCGGGGCCACGGCGACGATCTGGGGTGCCATGGCCCGCCGCTACGCGGACAAGAGCGTCGACGGCGGCTTCGCCGGCCGGCAGTACGCGCTGGTGGGGGACGCGGAGCTGGACGAGGGCGCAGTGTGGGAGGCGGTGCTGGACCCGCAGGTCGCCGAACTCGGCGAGCTGGTCTGGATCGTCGACCTCAACCGGCAGTCCCTCGACCGCGTCGTGCCGAACATCGCCGCCGGCCGACTGCACGGCATGTTCGACGCTGCCGGATGGCAGGTGCTCACCCTCAAGTACGGCACGCTCCTGGAGAAGCTGTGCGCACGCCCCGGCGGTCACGCCCTGCGGGCCCGCATCGACACCATGTCCAACCCGGAATACCAGCGTCTGCTGCGCTGCTCCGCCGGCGAACTCCGCGACCGGCTGCCCGGCACGGGCCCCGAAGCCCCGGCGATCACCGCACTGCTCGCGGAGACCGACGACGCCACCCTGATGGAGGCGGTGCGCAATCTGGGCGGGCACGACCTGTCCGCTCTCGACACCGCGCTGTCCGAGGTGGACGACCACCGGCCCACGGTGATCTTCGCGTACACCGTCAAGGGCCACGGGCTGCCCACGCAGGGGCACCCGCAGAACCACTCCTCCCTGCTGACGGAAGAGCAGATGCGGCAGCTGGCGGACGAGTTGGGCGCCGACCTCGACCACCCCTGGGAGGGCTTCGCCACGGACTCGGCGGCGGCCCGTCTCTGCGAGGAGACGGCGTCGAGGCTGCGCCGGGACGCCGTTCCCGAGGCGCGGCCCGCGGCGATCCCGACGGACATCGGTCGTACCCCGACGGGAGTGGCGACGACCCAGGCCGCCCTGGGACGGGTGCTGCTCGACCTCACGCGCAGCGCGCCCGAGGCGGCGCGCCGGGTGGTGACGGTGAGTCCCGACGTCAGCTCGTCGACCAACCTGGGCGGCTGGGTCAACAAGGTGGGAGTCTGGTCGCCCACCGAGCGCGTGGACTGGTTCGCCGACGACGCGGAGACCATCCTGCACTGGCGGGAGCGGCCGACCGGCCAGCACATCGAACTGGGTATCGCCGAGACCAACCTGGTCGGCCTCCTCGGGGAGCTGGGCGCGACCTGGAGCCGCTGGGGCGAGCCGCTGCTGCCCATCGGTGTGATGTACGACCCCTTCGTGCAACGCGCCCTGGAACCCTGGTCCTTCGGTATGTACGCCGGCGGTCAGTCGATCCTGGTCGGGACGCCGTCCGGCGTGACCCTGGCGCCGGAGGGCGGCGCCCACCAGTCCATCACCACCCCTTCTCTCGGTGTCGAGCAGCCCGGCTGCACGACCTGGGAGCCGGCGTTCGCCCTCGACACCGAATGGGCGCTGCTGGCCGCCCTCTCCGCTCTCGGCAGGCCCGACGGCGGCTCCGCCTACCTGCGGCTCTCCACCCGCCCCGTCGACCAGACCCTCGCCCAGGTCCCCACCGACCCGGCGGCCCGGGAACGCCGCCGCCGCCAGGTCGTCGCCGGCGCCTACCCGCTGCGCCGGCAGGACGGCGCCCGGGTCACCATCGCCGCCATGGGAGCCATGGTGACCGAGGCCCTGGCCGCGGCGGACCGCCTCCAGAACCTCGGCATCCCGGCCGACGTCGTGTGCGTGACCAGCCCGGGGCTGCTCTACCGGGCGCTCGACGCCCGCGCCGGACACGGTGAGGCACCGGACTGGATCCTGGACCAGGTCTTCCCCGCCGAGCGGGCCACGCCGCTGGTCACCGTTCTGGACGGCCACCCGCACACCCTTGCTTTTCTGTCCACCATCCACCGAGTGCCGATCCGCAGACTGGGCGTCACGCGCTTCGGCCAGTCGGGCTCCCTGGACGAGGTCTACTGCTACCACGGCATCGACACCGACAGCATCGTCGGCGCCGCACTCGACCTCACCCAGTGAAGCGAAGTGCCGTACGGGGCCGGTGTCCTGCCGTCGACACCGGCCCCGTACGGCACGGGGTCAGTTCTTCCTGGGCGCCGATACGAGGTCCTCGGCCTTCGGCAGGGTGCCGTGGACCTGTCCCGACGCAGCGACAGCCTCGAGCCACGGTTTCAGCGCCTGCGGGGAGATGGAAGTGTCCCAGTCGGGCAGCGGAGCCGTCGCCGCCGTCCCGCGCGGCATCTCCAGCTCGGTCGACAGGAAGGCCCGCGCCTCCCGTTCGTGGGACGAGGCCCACCAGTCGGCGGCGTTGAGGGCCGCGACGAAGGACGAGACGGTCTGCGGGTTCTTCTCCGCCCACTCGCGTTCCGCTATCCACATGCCGGCGACGGCGGGGGAGTCGATCGACAGGAAGGGGTCGCCGAGCGAGCGGTGCCCGGCGGTCTCGATCGCGCCCATGTACGGCTGGACCGTCGCGACGGCGTCGACCCGGCCGGAGTCGAGTTCGTCGAGCATGCCGGAGAAGGGCACTTCGACGAGCTGGACGTCGTCGATGTCCACCCCCGCCCTGTTCAGGGACGTCAGCACTGCCAGGAACAGCGTGCCGGACAGGGACGGCACCGCCATCCGCCTGCCGCGAAGGTCGGTCGGCGAGTCGACCGTGCCCGACTCGGCGGCGTACATCTGGCCCTGCTGGCGCTTCTCGCTGTCGACGTAGGCCCCGGCGATCACCGTGATGTCGTGTCCCTGCGCGGCGGCCGCGATGACGTCGGCGGGCGTGCCCCAGGCGATGTCGTACTCCCAGCCGAGCGAGGTGGCGAAGGAGGTGATGCGCGTGCTGGGCAGCGAGGCGATCGTCACGTCGATGCCCTGGTCGGTGAAGTCGCCGTTCTTCTCGGCCAGCAGGGGCAGGCTCGGTGGTGCCGCGTCGACGAGTGCCACGCGTACGGTGCTGTCCTCGGCCTCCGCCGTCTCGTCGGATGCCGAGCAGCCGACGGCTGCGGTCATCGTCAGTCCGAGGGCGGCGAGCAGGGCGGGAACCCCTCTCGGCCGGTGCACGGAGTCGGTCAGAGCTGGAAGTGTCATGGCGCCGCTTCCTCGATGGATGAACGGTGAACGGGGAGCGCCCGCGGGCGCTCGGTGACCCTTGCTGTGCCCAGTGACGACGACGTGTCGACTCTGGGGTGTCCTGCGCGTACTGCGACCGACCCGGTCCCCTCTTTCGGCCGGGTGTCCGCCGGGAGAGGGGACCGGGCCGTGGTCGGCCGGCCGGAAGACGTGTGGGCCGCGGTGTCCGAGGGCCGGTCAGGCGGCGGGGGAGTACTCCACGCCGCCGACCCAGACGCGCCGGACGGTGCGAGTTGCGGTGATGTCGGCGAGCGGGTCGCCGTCGACCAGGAGCAGGTCGGCGCGGTGTCCGGGGCGGATGACGCCGCGGTCCCGCAGCCCGAAGGCATGGGCGGGCAGGTTGGTTGTGGCCCGCAGCGCCTCAAGGGGGGTGAGACCCGCCCGTACCAGCAGCTCCAATTCGTGGTGCAGGCTGGTGCCGAACGGCGGCTGCACCGGGATCCCCGGCGTGCTGTTGGCGTCCGTGCCCGCCAGGATCCGGGCGCCGGCCCGGCGCAGCGCGGCGACGCTGCCTTCGGCGGCCGCGTAGTCCATTCCGGGGATCCCGAGCCGGGCGAAGCCTTCCATCATCGTCAGAGTGGGCACCGCGACGGTACCGGTGGCGGTGTAACGAGCCGCCACGGCGGCGGGCAGGGCGCTGTCGAGAGGCACGTGGTGGATCATGTCGACGCCCGCGTCCAGCGCCCGCTCCACCATGGCCGTGGTGGTCGCGTGGGCCATGACGAGCTTGCCGTGGGAGTGCGCGGTCGTCGTCACGGCCTTGATGGTCTCCGGTGCCAGCCCCGGTTCATCGATGATGATCTTGATGTAGTCGGAACCCTCGGCGATCCGGGCGCGTACGAACGGGGACGCCTGGTCCGGCCCGGTCAGGACCGCGTCCGCCGGGAAGGTGGGCAGCCGGCTCTGTGGGCTCCCGGGTGCGACCGCCGGAGTGCCCGCACTGCGGATGTCGGGCAGGCCCGGCAGCCCGCGCAGCGAGTCGACGAGCGAGGGCGGGAAGCAGGCCATGTCCAGCCCGGTGGTCACGCCGGAACCGGCCAGCTGGTGGAGCGTGTTGACGTCCTTGAGGTGGATGTGCGAGTCGATCAGCCCCGGCAGCAGTACCGCGCCACCGCAGTCGGTCCGGCGCGCGCCGAAGGCGCTGATGCCGATCCGTCCGTTGTCGATGACGACGGTGCGCGGCGTGGTGACCTGGTCGCCGTCGAAGACCCGGACGTTCGTCAGCGCGACCTTGTCTCCGAAGCGGATGGACTGGTCCTGCGCGTGTGCGGTGGCGGGCGCCGCCAGCGCCTGCACCCCCGCGACGGTGATCCCGGCCGCCGCGGCCGTCTTGAAGAAGTCACGCCGGTTCTGGTGGTTGATGCACATCGTGGTGCCTTTCTGCCGGGCGGGTGCGGAAAGTGCGGCGTTCGTGCCTCTGGCCGGGGAGTGGCGACGGGGTGGTGGTCGTCAGCGCGGTGTTCCGAGGAGGCGCGACTGCCGGCCGTGCGAGCCCGGGTGTGCGGGCAGGGGCGGGCAGTCCGGTGGCGGCGCCGGTGCCAGGAGGACGGCCCGACCGTAGTCGCTATATGTGATAACAGCAACCCTTTGGCGTAAGCATTGACACCCGCACCCGATGGGCCTCAGCATCACTGCCAGTTCCCTGCGGCGTGACCGCGACGGACGGGGCCCACCCCATCCGTTCCCGCGTCGCAGCACGTCCGTGACGCCCGGCGACGCGTCCCGGCGCCGTAACGCCCCGTGTGCCGCATGCTGTCGGCCACCGGGCATGCCCCATCGCGCAGTGATCCCCACCGCGGCACCGCGTGCACACGGCGGGGAGGCATGGGCTCCGGCGGGCGGCTCCCTGATCGCCCCGGTCCTCTCCCCGTCGCGCCTTCTTCTGCATCGCCGTGGCCTTCCCACTCGTGCAGTTCCCCATGAGGAGTACGGACATGAACCCCACCCCTGGCACACCCACGACCGGGGCTCGCCCCGGCCCCGCGGTGGCACTCGGCCTCGTCATCCTGTGCATCGAGGGATACGACCTCTTCATCCTGGGGGCAGTCGGTCCCTCCCTGCTGTCCCATCCCGACTGGGACGTCACCAAGTCGACGCTGGGACTGCTGGGCAGTCTCACCGCGCTCGGCATGCCCCTGGGCTCCATCGCCGCCGGCTGGGCAGGCGACCACTACGGCCGTCGCCTGCCCATGGTCGTCAGCCTGACCTGGCTCTCCCTGAGCATGCTGCTGAGCGCCGTGGCGGGCGACCTGACCCTGTTCGCAGCGACCCGGTTCCTCACCGGCATGGGCATCGGAGCCCTGATTCCCCTCGTCACCGCTTACGTCAGTGAAGCGGCCACGCCCGCCCGCCACGCACTCCAGGTGGGCACGGCCACGACGGGACTGGCCATCGGAGGAATCCTCACCGGTGTGGTCGGCCGGACCCTGCTGCCGGAGTGGGATTTCCGCACGCTCTTCCTCTTCGGAGTGGTCCCGCTGGTGCTGATTCCCGTGGTGTGGCGTCTGGTCCCCGCCGTGGTGCGGGAGCACCCGGCGCAGGCGCCGCTGGAGGAGGCGGAGGGCGCAACCACGCCGTACACCGCCGAGGCATACGACTCGGCCAACCGGCTCCGTCAGCTCCTCGCCCCGCGATACCGCCGCTCCACCCTGCTGTTCTGGGCGGCCACGTTCGCCGGCCTCGTCATCGTCTACGGCGCCAGCACCTGGCTGCCCACCCTGATGGTCGACTCCGGGTACGACCTCGGCTCCTCGCTCGAGTTCTCGATCGCCTTCAACGTCGGCGCCGTCATCGGCACCATCGGCGCCGCCCTGATCGCCGACCGCGGACTGCTGAAGGTCGCCACCGTCGTCAGCTTCCTCCTCGCCGCCGTGGCCATGATCACCCTGAGCACGCCGCAGCCGCGCCCGCTGCTCCTCGTCGCCTCCGCCGTCGCCGGTTTCGGGGCGCTCGGCACCCAGGCACTGGTCAACATCTACGTCGCGCACGCTCACCCGGCGCGCCTGCGCGGCACCGCGCTGGGCCTCAGCCTCGGCGTCGGACGCGTCGGCGCCATCGTCGGTCCCAGCTATCTGGCCGCCGTCACGGTGCTGATCAGCTCGTCCAAGGCCGGCTTCTACGCCTTCGTCGTCCCGGCGCTGCTCGGCGCGGTCCTGATCGGCCTGCTGAGGCCGGGGCGCCGTCCGTCCGCCCCGGCGCCGGCCGGTGCCTCCACAGAGGCGCCCCTCGCCCAGTGACCGGAGGCCCGGCGCCCATACGGCTCCCGGCGGTGTCCGACCGGCTCTACCG
>NZ_JBHYJX010000039.1:0-76831 GCF_042740985.1 Streptomyces sp. NPDC058985
TCTCGGAACCGGCGGGCCCGCGGCGTGCTGTGCCGGGCGCGGTCAGGCCCTGGCGGCGGCCAGTCGCTCCTCGATCAGGTCGGCGGCCCGGCGGGTGCCGCCCTCGTGGACCATCCCGCCCTGGATCTCCTTGAGTCGCCGGGCCACCTCGGGGTCGTCGACCAGGGCGAGGGCAGCGGTGCGCAGCGCTTCGGCGGTGGCCTCCTCGGTGTCGAGCTGCCGGGCGACACCGAGCCCCTGGAGCATGCCGGCGTTACCGAACTGGTCCGCGGCCTGCGGTACGGCGATCATCGGCGTGGCGGTCGCCAGGCCCTCCTGGCTGCCGCCGGCGCCCGCGTGGGTGACGAACAGGTCGGCCTGCTGGAGGATCGCCAACTGCGGTACCCAGGAGCGCATTTCCACGTTGTCCGGCACCTCTCCCAGCTCCGCCGGGTCGACGTGCCGGCCGATCTGGAGCACCGTGTGCCAACCGGGCAGCTCACCGAAGGCCCTGACGCACTCCCGGTAGAAGCCGGGCTGCTTGGTGAAGGCCGACCCGAGGGAGACCAGCACGACCTTCTCCGCGCTCTCGGGGCGCGTCCAGTCGCCCTCGGCGGTCCGGTCGCCCTGGCAGGCGCCGACGAAGGTGTACGTCTTCTCGTCGACCCGCTCGGCGTTGGGCTGGAGGGCCTTGGGGATCAGCACCAGGGAGCGCTCGGGGCGGCCGACGAAGGGGTCGGGGTGCATGGTGATCCCGTTCTCCTCCAGCCAGGCGTGGAAGCGGGCGTAGTACGCCTGGCCGCGCTCGGTCTTCAGCGGCTCCTCCCACATCGGCTCGCCGACCTCCTGCTCGTACCCCTCCCAGGCGACCATGCACGGCGAGAGGGAGACCACGGGCACGTCCCAGCGGTGGCCGAGGACGCGGGCGGTGTAGGAGGCGATGTCGTGCAGGACGAGGTCCGGTTCGTCGCCCTCGTACGCCTCGGCGAGCTGCGGGAGCGACTGGACGGCGTCGTCCAGGAAGGGCTCCACGTTGTCCAGCAGGGTGCTCCCCCATGCCTCCGGGTCGGCGTCGGGGCCGGGCAGCGTGCTGTTCCACAGCTTGGGTTCGGCCCCCGCCTCGGCGACCTTGTCCGCGAGGAGCGGCGGGATCGCGTACGTCACCCGGTGTCCTCGCGCGACGAGTTCGCGGATCACCTCCAGGCTGGGGTTCACGTGGCCGTGGGCGGCGATGGAGAACATGGCGATGTGCGCGGGACTGGTCATGCACCGACCGTACGCGAGACGAGACGTCTCGTGCAAGTTCTGGCGCGCATCTTCTCGGTTCATGCCGCCAGCTCCTCGTGCAGCCGCAGCCACGCCGCGGGCGGGACCTCGCCGACGAGCACCCGCGGGTCGAGCCGCGCGGCCCGGAACGCGGCGTCCACGCGCCGGGGCGGACGGGCCCGCCGCAGGGAGGCGTGCAGCGACCCGCCGACCCCCGAGAAGCCCAGCTCGACCAGGTCGTCCCAGCTCCGGAGGGCGGGGCCGGTGAGCAGCGGGGTGGGGCGGCGTTCGAGGCGGAGGATTCCGGCGTCGACGCGTGGCGCCGGGCGGAAGCGGTACCGGCCCACCCTGCCCACCAGGCGCCACTCGTGGCACGGCCAGGTCCGGACCGTCAGCAGGGTCCAGCGGCCGAAGTCACCGGTGCGTTTGCGGGCGTACTCCAGCTGCGTGATCAGCGTGGCGTGGGTGAGCGCGGGGGCGGTGAGGCACCAGTCCACGATGTCCGCGGTACGCGAGAAGGGCACGTTCCCGGCGACGGCGAACGGGGTGCGCGGCGGCCGCGCGGCGAGGAAGTCGCCGGCGACGACACGGACGTGGGGGGCGTGCGCGAAACGGGCGCGGAGCCCCGGCAGGAGCCGGGGATCGATCTCGTAGGCGCGCAGTTCCCGGCTGCGGCGGGCCAGCGGCTCGGTGAGGGCGCCCTTCCCGGCACCCACTTCGAGCAGGAGCGGAGGGTGCCGGCGGTCGGGTGCGGCGAGCCGGGCGACACGTTCGGCGGTGGCGCGGTCGGCGAGGAAGTTCTGCGAGAGCGTGCGGGCACGCTGGGTGGGGCGGGCCATGGCCTGCGGTCCTTTGTCTTCCGTGGAGAGGGGAAAGGGCAGCCGAAGGCCCTGACCGGAAGACGAAGGCGAAAGAAGAACGCGGAGGCTCAGCCCCGCCGCGAGTGGGAGACGTGCGTCAGCGCGTGACGTGCCTCAGCGGCGGGGGGACCCCGGGCCGGTCAGGGCTCCGGGGCCACGACGCATCCTGATGGAGTACGTGCAGCCCCGGCCGAGACCGGAGTTGAAGATCGCGTTGCAAGCTGCCACGGAGATGACGTTAGGCGGCCGCGCGCGGGGCAGGCAACGGGTTTTAGGCGCGGGCTCCGGGCGCGGGCTGCCCACCGACCGCCGTCAGCGCTGGTACCGGGCGAGTACGAGGTTGCCGTCCTCCTCCAGTCGCTCGCGCAGCTCGTCCAGGCCGATCGCCCCGCTGTAGTACTCCTGGAGCGCGGGGGTGGCCACCTTGTCCTTCCACTCGGGGTACCCCCGGACGGACTGCGCGGGTGCCGAGCGCAGGTGGCCGGCGAGCGCGGTGCCGATGGACCAGCCCCGCTCGGCCGTGTGCAGGGCGGGGTCCTTCAGCGCCCGCGTGCCGGTGGGCAGCATCCAGTCGCCGAGGGCCAGGCGCACCATGTTGTCCGGCCGGAGGAGGAAGTCGAGGAAGGCGGCGGCCTCCTTCTTGTGCGGGGTGTCCTCGGCGATCGACAGGGTCTGCGGGCTGACGCCCTGGGCGAGCCCGTCGGTGCCCGCGGGGGCGGGCAGCACCTGCCAGTCGAAGCCCTCCGGGGCCTGCTGCTCGATCTGCTGGCGGTAGGAGAAGCCGAGGGGCACCATCGCGTACTTGCCCGCGAAGAAGCCGGGCAGGGTGTCGGAGCCGCCGCTGCCCAGGGTGTCGGAGGAGGCGCTGCGGTCCTTCTCGACCTGGTCGTGGATGGTGCGGGGCACCACCTGGTCGCCCTCCTCGAAGCGGACGGTGACCTTGCCGTCCGCGTCCCGGTGGAACATCCGGCCGCCGTTGGACAGGGAGAGGTTGAGCGTCGCGGAGACGGGCTCCTTGAGCGGCCAGGCCACCCCGTATCCGCCGTCGCCGCTGAGCCGCTTCGCCACCTGCCGGAACTCCGCCCAGGTCCAGGGGTGTTCGGGCGTGGGGATCCGGACGTCCGCCTTCCGCAGCAGGTCGGCGTTGGCGATCAGCACCCGGGGTTCCTGGAGGAACGGCACGCCGTAGACCCCGTCGCCGAAGGTGACCGTCTCCCAACTGCGCCCGGGGATGTCCGACTTCAGCCGGTCGGGCAGCAGCTCGGTCAGGTCGGCGAGGTAGCCGCCGTACGCGAAGTCGGCGAGGTCGTCGGAGGCGTCGTGGATGATGTCGGGCGCCTCGCCGCCCTCGAAGGAGGTGAGGAGCTGGTCGTGGACGCTGTCCCAGCTGCCCTGGACGTACTCGACGCGTACGTCCGGGTGGGCGGCGTTCCACTCCCGGACCAGTTCCCTGTTGGCCTCGACCGACTCCGCCTGCCAGGCCAGCGACTGGAAGCGCAGGGTGATCCGGCCGCCGTCCGCGTCGCCGCCGCCCGAGGTGCAGCCGGCGAGCAGCAGGGCGAGGGCGACGAGCAGGGTCGCGGTGCGGGTGCGCATCAGCTCTTCACCGCCCCGGCGAGCATGCCGCCGGTGATCCGCCGCTGGATCAGCGCGAAGATCACCAGTGAGGGCAGCGTCGCGAGGAAGGCCGCCGCGGCCAGCGGGCCGAGGTCGGCGACGCCCTCGGCGCCGATGAAGTGGGTCAGGATCACCGGCAGGGTCTGCTTCTCCGGTGTCTTCAGCAGCACCAGCGCGAAGAAGAACTCGTTCCACGCGGTGATGAACGCGAACAGGGCCGTCGCCACGATGCCCGGCGCGAGCAGCGGCGCGGTCACCGAGACCAGCGTCCGCAGCCGCCCGGCGCCATCGACCGCCGCCGCCTCCTCCAGCTCGGCCGGTACGGCGCGGACGTACCCGGCGAGCATCCACAGCGCGAACGGCAGCGACCACACGACGTACACCATCACCAGGCCGGGAACGGAGTTGATCAGTCCGAGGTTCTTCAGGACCAGGAAGAGCGGGATGATCAGCAGGACGAAGGGGAAGGCCTGGCTGACCACGACCCATCCGGTGGCGGCCCTGGCAAGCCGGCCGCGGCGGCGGGCCATGACGTAGGCCATCGGGGTGGCGATCACCACGGCGATCACCGCGGCGCCGAGCGCGGCGACCAGGGAGTTGAGCGCGGCGTGCAGCAGGGGCTGTTCGTCGAAGGCCTGCCGGAAGTTGTCGAGGGTGGGGTTCTCCGGGATCCAGGTGGGGTGCAGACTGCCCAGCTCGCGTGGCGGCTTGAACGCGGTGGAGATCAGCCAGAGGAACGGGAAGGCCAGGAAGACGAGATACGCGAGCAGCGCGGCGTACTGGCCGACGCGGGCCGTGGTCGAGGTCCTCACGCCTCGTCACCTCCCTTGAGTCCGCCCTTCAGCCGGCCGGCGAGGAAGACGGCCAGCAGGACCGAGATCGCGGCCACCATGACGCAGCCCATCGCCGCCGCGTAGCCGAACTGCCCGTAGCGGAAGGCTTCCTCGTAGGCGAAGAGCATGGGCAGCCGGGTGCGGCCACCGGGGCCGCCGTTGGTCAGCACGTAGACCAGGGCGAAGGAGTTGAAGTTCCAGATGACGTTGAGCGCGGTGATGGCGAGCGCGATGGGTCTGAGGGCGGGCCAGGTGACGGTGCGGAAGCGGCGCCAGGCTCCGGCGCCGTCGACCGCGGCGGCCTCGTGCAGCTCGCGCGGGGTGTTCTGGAGTCCGGCGAGCAGCGCCACCGTGGTCTGCGGCATGCCGGCCCAGACGCCGACCACGATGACGGCGGGCAGGGCGGTGCCGAGGCCGCTGAGCCAGTCGTGGCCGTTGCCGAGGCCGAGGTCGCGCAGCGTCTCGTTGAGGATGCCCGCGTCCGTGTTGTAGACGAGCCGCCACATGACGCCGACGACGACCTCGGGCATCGCCCAGGGGACGATCGCGAGGGCGCGGGCCAGCCAGCGCAGGCGGAGGTCCTGGTTGAGCAGCAGGGCGAGACCGAGTGCGAGCAGGAACTGCGGCACCGTCACCCCGACCGCCCAGACGAGCCCGATCCGGAAGGACTCCCAGAACAGCGTGTCGTGCAGCAGGTCCTGGAAGTTCAGCGTGCCGATCCACCGGGTGGGCTCGGTGCGGCCGGACTGGGCGTCGGTGAACGCCAGCAGGATGCCGTAGAGCAGCGGTCCGACGCTGAGCACCAGGATGGGGATCAACGCGGGCAGCACGAGGAACCAGGCGCCGTGGTCCGGCCCGCGGCGTCCCCGCTCCGCGCCGGGCGCACGGCGCGCCGGTTTCCTCGAATCGGTCACCAATGCCACGTAATCAGCCCCTTTGCGCTGCTCGGACGGGCCTCGTCATGGTCGTGAAGTGACCGCGACCCGTCAAGAGCCCGCGCATCCGCTCCCACCTGTGCGAATGCGACACTGGCCGACGGACGGCGGGAACCCGGCGGACAAGACGGACACGGAGGCGTACGACGATGGACGAGGCACGGGCCCGGGAGGTGCTGGCCGGGGCGGGCGTACTCCCCCGACCGGCTCAGGCGCGGTTGCTGGCCCTCGGCGAGAACGCGGTGTTCGCCGCCGGTGACCTCGCGGTCAAGGTGGGCCGGGACGCGGAGCTGCTCGACCGGGCGCGACGGGAAGTGGCCGTCGCCCGCTGGCTGGAGGAGGCCGGCGTGCCGGCGGTGCGGGCGGCCCGTCCGACGGCGCTGTTCGTCGACGGGCATCCGGTGACGGTGTGGCGGCGGCTGCCCGAGCCGGTGCGGCCCGCCGAGCCGCGGGACGTGGCCGTGCTGCTGCGGCTGGTCCACGGACTGGACCTCCCCTCCTCCTTCGAGCTGCCGCCCCGCGAGCTGCTGGGCGGTGTGGAGCGGTGGCTGCGGCTCGCGGGCGACGTGATCGACCCCGCGGACGCCGCGTATCTGCGCGAGCGCCGGGACGGGTTCGCGTCGGCCGCCGCCGCGCTCACCCCGCACCTGACGCCGGGCCCGATCCACGGCGACGCGCTGCCCCGCAATGTGCACGTCGGTCCCGACGGGCCGGTCCTGGTGGACCTGGAGACCTTCTCCGCCGACCTGCGCGAGCACGATCTGGTGGTGCTGGCGCTCAGCCGGGACCGCTACGGGCTGCCCGCCGAGGCGTACGACGCCTTCACCGCGACCTACGGCTGGGACGTGCGCGAGTGGGACGGCTGTGCGGTGCTGCGCGGCGCCCGGGAGACGGCCAGCTGCGCGTGGGTGGCCCAGCACGCGCCGAGCAACCCGAAGGCGCTGGCCGAGTTCGAGCGCAGGGTGGCGTCGCTGCGGGGCGGGGACCCGACGGTGCGCTGGTATCCCTTCTGAGCCCTGGCCGCCTCGCGGGTGCCGGGGCGCGGCCGTGCCCGGTTTCACCTGTCCGGTGCCCGGGTCCCAGCGCTGCTGCCCGGGGCCCGGCCGGTGTCCGGTCCCGTCTGTCCGGTGCCCGGCCGGTCAGACCCGTTCGTCGGCCGGCTCGCGCAGGGGCCACGTCGCGTCGACGACGGCCGTGGCGTCGCCCTTGCGGCGCAGGAAGCTCTGGAAGTCCGCCGCCCACTCGGCGTACCACTCGACCTGGCGGTGATGCAGGTCCGCCGGGCCGAGGGCCGCGACCTTGGGGTGGCGGTCGGCTATCGCGCAGGCCAGCCGGGCCGCGGCGAGGGCGTCGGCGGTGGCGTCGTGGGCCGCGTCGAGCGGGACGCCGTACTCCCGGCAGACCGCTTCCAGGTTGCGCTTGCCCCTGCGGTAGCGGTCGACGGAGCGGTCGATGGTGTACGGGTCGATGACCGGGGCGGGGTCCGTGCCGCCCAGGCGGTCGCGCAGGGACGGCAGTCCGTGGCGCCGCAGCTCGGCGGCGAGCAGGGTCAGGTCGAAGGCCGCGTTGTAGGCGACGACCGGGACGCCGGTGCGCCAGCGGTCCGTGAGCACGGCGGCGATGGCGTCCGCGACCTGGTCGGCGGGCCGGCCCTCGGCGGCCGCCCGCTCATTGCTGATGCCGTGCACCGCGACCGCCTCGGCCGGGATCTCCACGCCCGGGTCGGCCAGCCACTCCCGGCGGCCCTGCGGCTCCCCGCCCCTGACCTCGATCACGGCCGCCGTGACGATGCGCGCCTCGCGCGGATCGGTGCCCGTCGTCTCCAGGTCGAAGCCGATCAGCAGCTCCCGGTGCCAGCCCATGGGCGGTCCCCCTTCTTGGTGGTGCGTTCCCCCAGTGGTCTCCACCTTCCCACGGGCCACTGACAATCAGAGGATCGCATTCCGTTTACCCCGTTCCCGCCCCGGGACGGACAGACCCCGGACGCCCCCGTCCGACACCCGGCAGGACCTTCACGACACCGGCCGCGAATCCGCCCACATCAGCTCGAACTCCTCACGATAGGTGGGGAAGAGTCCGCCTTCGTCGACTTCGTCCGCCTTCACCACCCTGCCTCCGCCCCGCCCGTTGCGCAGGACGAGGACCGGTGCCTCCATGCCCCGTGTCCGGCGCAGATAGGACTGCACGACCGCGATGCCGTCGGCGCCGTCCCCGTCGACGAGGTAGGCGGTGAAGCGGGGCGTCTCGTCGAAGACCTGGATCTCGAACGCCCCCGGGTCCCGCAGCCGGGCGCGCACCCGGCGCATGTGCAGGATGTTCATCTCCACGGCCCGGCTCAGCTCGCCCCGCTTGATGCCCAGTTCGCGCTCGCGGCGCTTGATCGCGCTGGAGGCCGGGTTCAGGAAGAGCAGCCGCACCCGGCCGCCGGACTCGGCCAGCCGCAGCAGACGGCGGCCGGAGAAGTTCTGCACGAGCAGGTTGAGGCCGATGCCGAGGGCGTCCACGCGGCGGGCCCCGCCGAACAGGTCCTCGGCCGGGAACTGGCGCAGCAGCCGCACCCGGTCCGGATGGACGGCGACGACGTCGGCGTAGCGGTCGCCGACCAGGTCCTCGACCGCGTCCACCGGCAGCCGGCGCGCGGAGGGCACGTCGCCGCCGGCGCCGAGGACCTCGAGGAGTCGTGCCGAGGCCCGCTCGGCCTGGCTCAGCACCGCCTCGGACAGCGCCCGGTTGCGGGAGACGACGTTGCGGGTGACCTCCAGCTCGTCCAGGGCGAGTTCGACATCCCGGCGCTCGTCCACGTAGGGCTCGAAGCAGGGCCAGTGCTGCACCATCAGCTCGCGCAGCTGGGGCAGGGTGAGGAAGCTGAGGACGTTGTCGTCGGCCGGGTCCAGCAGGTAGCCCTTGCGGCGGCTGACCTCGCGGACCGCGACGGCGCGCTGCACCCACTCCTGGCCGGCGGGTCCGGCCGCGGCGACCACCCAGTCGTCGCCGTGGACGGGCTCGTAGATCGGCCGCAGGACGGCCGCCACGACGGCGCGCAGGCGCTGTTCGACGAGGTTCAGCCAGATGTAGGCGCGGCCGGCCCGCTGGGCGCGGGTGCGCACCTCGTGCCAGGCGCCGCCGTCCCAGTCCAGTTCCGGACCGATCGCGCCCGCGTTCATCGGCCGCGCCAGGGACACCGCACCGGGCGGGACGTCCGTGGAGTTCTCCTGGTGACCGTCGTCACCAGGAGGCAGCTCCAGCCCTCCCGAGCCCACCCGTGTACCGCCTTCCGCTCCCCCGGACTCTTCCCGGGGACACCCCGTCCCAACGATCAAGGAAGGGTACTCCGGGAGCGGTCCGCGGTGCAGCCCGATGGACGGGCCGGTTTTCCCAACGTCCTTGATCCACGGGCCCGTTCCGGGTCGCGCCCCACCGGCGAGTGAGCGGAGTCATAGCGGTGACGTGGCCGGGTACGGGGAAGACTTCCCCGCGCCCGTCCCGCGGCGTGTGTGGAGCAGAACGCCGAGGGGTGGGTAGGGAGACGTACGTGCTAGGTGGTCGCCTCACTTTCGGGGAGACTCGCAGCCAAGGCGTCCGCACCGGCGCCCCACACCTGAAAGAGTCGTGTTCATGCAGGTCTGGCCTGGAGAGGCGTATCCACTGGGTGCCACGTACGACGGCGCCGGCACCAACTTCGCGGTCTTCACGGAGGCCGCCGACCGAGTAGAGCTGTGTCTGCTGCACGACGACGGTTCGGAGACGGCCGTCGAACTGCGGGAGAGCGACGCGTTCGTGCGCCACGCGTACCTGCCGGGCGTGATGCCGGGTCAGCGGTACGGCTACCGCGTGCACGGCCCGTACGCGCCGGAGCACGGGCAGCGCTGCAACAGCGCCAAGCTGCTCCTCGATCCGTACGCGCGTGCGATCAGCGGCGCGGTGCAGTGGGGGGAGGAGGTCTACGGCTACCACTTCGGCGAGCCCGAACGGCGCAACGACCTCGACTCGGCCCCGCACATGATGACGTCGGTCGTGGTCAACCCGTACTTCGACTGGGGCGACGACCGGCGCCCCCGGACGGAGTACCACCACACGGTGATCTACGAGGCCCACGTCAAGGGCCTGACCATGCGTCACCCGGGCCTGCCCGAGGAGCTGCGCGGCACCTACGCGGCCCTCGCGCACCCGGCGCTGATCGAGCACCTCACCGAGCTGGGGGTGACCGCGCTGGAGCTGATGCCGGTGCACCAGTTCGTGAACGACCACCGCCTGGTGGACATGGGGCTGAACAACTACTGGGGCTACAACACCATCGGCTTCTTCGCCCCGCACAACGCGTACGCCTCCTGGGGCGACCGGGGCCAGCAGGTGCTGGAGTTCAAGTCGGCGGTCAAGGCGCTGCACGAGGCCGGGATCGAGGTGATCCTGGACGTGGTCTACAACCACACCGCCGAGGGCAATCACCTGGGCCCGACGCTGTCCTTCAAGGGCCTCGACAACGCCTCGTACTACCGGCTGACCGACGACCCGCGCTACTACATGGACACCACGGGGACCGGGAACTCGCTGCTGATGCGGTCCCCGCACGTCCTCCAGATGATCATGGACTCGCTGCGGTACTGGGTCACCGAGATGCACGTCGACGGCTTCCGCTTCGACCTCGCGGCCACCCTGGCCCGGCAGTTCCACGAGGTGGACCGGCTGTCATCCTTCTTCGACCTGGTGCAGCAGGACCCCGTGGTCTCGCAGGTGAAGCTGATCGCGGAGCCCTGGGACGTGGGCGAGGGCGGCTACCAGGTGGGCAACTTCCCGCCGCTGTGGACCGAGTGGAACGGCAAGTACCGGGACACGGTGCGCGACCTGTGGCGCGGCGAGCAGCGCACGCTCGCGGAGTTCGCCTCCCGGCTGACCGGCTCCTCCGACCTCTACCAGGACGACGGGCGCCGCCCACTGGCCTCGATCAACTTCGTGACCTGCCACGACGGCTTCACCCTGCACGACATGGTGGCGTACAACGACAAGCACAACCACGCCAACGGCGAGGAGAACCGGGACGGGGAGAGCCACAACCGCTCCTGGAACTGCGGCGTCGAGGGGGACACCGACGACCCGGCGGTCCTGGAGCTGCGGGCGCGGCAGATGCGCAACTTCACCGCCACCCTGCTGCTCTCCCAGGGTGTCCCGATGATCAGCCACGGCGACGAGTTCGCCCGCACCCAGCGGGGCAACAACAACGCCTACTGCCAGGACAACGAACTGGCCTGGCTGGACTGGCCGGACGGCGAGGAGCCCGCCCCCGGACTGCTGGAGTTCACGCGGGCCATGGTCTGGCTGCGCAAGGACCACCCGGTCTTCCGCAGGCGCCGCTTCTTCCACGGGCGGCCCGTGGAGGGCACCCGCGACGAACTTTCGGACATCGCCTGGTTCACCCCGGAGGGCGCGGACATGACGCAGCGGGACTGGGACTCCGCGCGTGCGTCCGCGCTGACCGTCTTCCTGAACGGCAACGCGATCTCCGAGCCCGGTCCGCGCGGGGAGCGCATCACCGACGACTCGTTCCTGCTGATGTTCAACGCCGCGCCCAGGACGCTGGAATTCGTGGTGCCGGTGGACCACGGCCGGCAGTGGGAGGTGGTCGTGGACACCGCGCTCCCGGAGGGGGTGCCCTCGGAGACGGGGGCGAAGGTGCAGGCCGGGGACCGGCTGACCCTGGTGGACCGCAGCCTGGTGGTGCTCCAGCGGCCCGTCTAGGCGCGAGTGCGTGCATGGCGTCGCGAGGCAGACGGGAATTGTCAGACAGGCCCAAGCGCGGGCGCGGGGCGTCCGCCCGGCGCGGTCGCCCCTCACCCGTGCAGGGGGCCGGTGACACGAAAGGCGGCGGGGCGGGTACGTAGCTCTGCATGACACCTGAGCGACCCGACCCGGTGACGTCCACGGCCTCCTCCTCCGCTCCCCGCGCCACCTACCGGCTCCAGCTCCAGCCCGACTTCCCCTTCGCCGCCGCCTCGGCGGCCGTGCCGTACCTGGCCTCGCTCGGCGTGTCCCACCTGCACCTGTCGCCGGTGCTGGAGGCGGTGCCGGGATCGGGCCACGGCTACGACGTCGTGGACCACGCGCCGGTGCGCGCGGAACTGGGCGGCGAGGAGGGGCTGCGGGCCCTGTCGCGCACCGCGCGGGAGCACGGTCTCGGCCTGGTGGTGGACATCGTGCCCAACCACATGGCGATGTCCCCCCGCCACAACGGCGCCCTGTGGGACGTGCTGCGCCAGGGCCCGGCGTCGCCCCGCGCGCGGTGGTTCGACATCGACTGGGAGGCGCAGGGCGGGCAGCTCCTGGTGCCGGTGCTCGGCGCCCCCGCCGGCGAGGTGCTGGACCAGCTGCGCGTGGACGGCGACGTACTGCGCTACCACGAGCACGCCTTCCCGCTGCGGGACGGCACCGCGGACCTGCCGCTGCCGCAGCTCCTGGACGCCCAGTGGTACCGCCCGGTGTGGTGGCGGCTCGCCCGCACCGAGCTGAACTACCGGCGCTTCTTCAGCATCTCGGAGCTGATCGGCGTACGCGTGGAGGACCCCGAGGTGTTCGAGGCCACGCACGCCACCGTCCTGCGGCTGCTGCACGAAGGGGTGATCGACGGGCTGCGCGTCGACCACCCCGACGGTCTCGCGGACCCCGGCGCCTACCTCCGGCGGCTGCACGAGGCGAGCGGCGGGCGGTGGACGGTGGTGGAGAAGATCCTCGCGGACGGGGAGCGGCTGCCGGCCGCGTGGCCCGTCGCGGGCACGACCGGATACGACGCCCTGCGGCATGTCGACGGGGTCTTCACGGACCCGGCCGGGTACGGGGAACTGCTCGGTCACTACCGTGCGTTCACCGCCCCCCGGGACGACCTGGGCGGGGACTGGGCGGCGACGGTGCGGCGGGCCGCGTACCGGGTGCTCGGCCACGAACTGGCCACCGAGACGGACCGCCTGACCCGGGTGGCGCACCGCCTGTGCGTCGCCTCACCGGACCCCGCGCTGCGCGACCGGGCCCCCTGGGCGCTGCGCACGGCGCTGTGCGAGCTGCTGGTGCGCCTGGAGGTGTACCGGCCGTACGGCGCCGGGGACGCGGCATCCGTGGTGACCGAGGAGGCGGCGGCCGAGGCGCGCGCCGTCTTCGCGGTGCCGGAGGAGGCCGGCGCGGTGGACGTCGTACGGGACCTCGTGCTGGGGCGGTACGGCGACGGGCCGGAGCACGCGGAGTTCCGGGACCGGTTCGCGCAGACCGCGTCGGCGCTGCGCGCCAAGTCCGTCGAGGACACCGCCTTCTACCGCTACGTGCCGCTGCTGTCGGCGACGGAGGTGGGCGGGAACCCGGGCGGTCCCGCGCTGTCCCCGGAGCGGTTCCACGCCTACTGCGCGCGCGTGCAGCGCGACTGGCCGGCGACGGGCACCGTCGTCTCGACGCACGACACCAAGCGCAGCGCCGACGTGCGGGCCGCGCTGGCCGTGCTCACCGAGTGCCCCGAGCGGTGGGCGGACGTACTTGCGGAGGTCACCCGTACCGGCGAGGACGGGCCGGACGCGCAGCTGGCGTGGGCGGCCTGGCAGACGGTGTTCGGGCTGGGCCCGGCGGACGGTGAGCGGGTGCGGGACGCACTCCTGAAGCACGTGCGCGAGGCGGGGACGCACACCAGCTGGACGGAACAGGAACCGTCGTACGAGGAGGCGGTGGCGGCGTTCGTGGCGGCGGGGCCGTGCGGCGCGCCCGGCGAGCGGGTGGCCGCGCTGCGCGACTCGCTGGCGCCGCACATCAGGGCCAACGTCCTCGGCACGGCTCTCACCCACCTCACGATGCCGGGCGTGCCGGACCTGTACCAGGGAACCGAGCACGAGTACCTGGCCCTGGTCGACCCGGACAACCGGCGGCCGGTGGACTTCCCGCCCGGCCCGCGGGGGCGCGGAGGGCCGACGGAGCCGGGGGCGTCCGGCGAGAAGGCGGCCGTGACACGGGCGGCGCTCGCGCTGCGCGCCCGGCGGCCCGGTGCCTTCGGCGACACGGCGGCCTACGAGCCGCTGCCCGCCGAGGGCCCGGCGGCGGCGCACTGCCTGGCGTTCGTCCGCTCCGGGGAGGCCGTCACGGCCGTCACCCGGCTGTCGCTGCGGCTGGCGGAGGCGGGCGGCTGGGGCACCACGACGCTGCCGCTGCCGCCGGGCCGGTGGGCCGACGCGCTGGCGCCGGAGAGGGAGTTCAAGGGGCACGCACGCGTGGCGGACCTCTTCGCGGTCACACCGGTCGCGCTGCTGGAACGGGTGGAGGGCACCGGTCAGGACGGCTGAGGCGGGGTCACTCCCGGCGCATGGGCACGGCGGCCTCGGAGCCCCAGCCGGGCTCCCCCGACCGGGAGCGCGCGGTGGGGCGCCGTCCGGCCAGTGCGAAGGCGGCGAGGACGACCCGGGTCTGGTACTCCACCTGGCGTGCGATCGGTATCCAGCGCGCCGCGCAGCCGTCGCGGTAGTCGGCGCAGCCCTCGTCGACGAGCCGGTCCAGTTCGGGCAGGACGCCCGCCGGGTCGCTCCCCGCGCGGGTCACCAGCTGGTGCAGCAGCCCCGCGGTGCGCAGGGCCAGGCGCCGTCCGGCCAGGCGCAGGGCGACCAGGTGGGCGGTGCTCATGGGCGGCAGGGAGCGGCCCGATCCGTCGTCGGTGTCGGGATCCCAGGCGTCGGCGAGCCGCGGGCAGACCAGCAGGTAGTCGTCGACCGGGGCGAGCAGGTGCGCCGCCTCCGGCACCCCGGCCAGGTGCGGCCGGACCCGGGCGAGGACGCGCTGCAGGCGCCGGGTGTCGTGCCGCAGGGCGCGGCTCACGGCCCGCAGCACCCCGTCCCGGTCGGCCGGGGGCGCGCCGTCGGCCACGGCGGCGACCCCCCACATGGGCGCCTCGACCACCGCGGTGACCGTGCCGTAGCGCCCCGGGTGGCACCAGGTCGAGTCGACGGCGGCCTCCGTGATGGCCGCGGTGAGGTCGCCGCGGCGGGGCGGCGGTATGCGGTAGACGGCGGGGCCGAGGTCGGGCCAGTACAGGGTGTCGTAGGCGCCCAGTTCGCGGGGGATGCCGAGCCGGGCCGCGGTGTGGGCGATGCGCTGGGCGATGCCGGGCAGGTCGTGGGTCAGCTCGACGAAGCCGCCGCCGACGTCCACGCCGTGCAGGGAGCAGTGGAGGAAGGGCCGCAGTTCGTCCTGGAGGTCGAGCAGGGTGCGGGTCTCGGGCAGGGTGGCGCGGTCCGGGCCGTCGGGCAGCCACTCGGGCTGCTCCAGGAACCCGGGCCGGAAGAAGTTGCGGGCGTAGCGGCCGAGGGTGTACGGGCCGGACAGCCAGCCCTCGTTGCGGCGCAGTCCGTCGGGGTCGGCGCAGAGCAGCAGGTTCCAGGTGGCGTCGGCGCCCTCGGTGAGCCGGGGGTCGGCCGCGGCCCGCTCGGCCAGCCGGAGGACGGTGGCGCCGCCCACGGGCTCGTTGGCGTGCGGTCCGGCGACGACGAGGACGTGACGGGTGCCGTGGCCGACGGAGAGCAGCAGCAGCGGGGTACCCGCGCGGGAGGTGCCGACCTGGCGCAGCCGGGCGTGTCGGGGATGGCGGGCGACGAAGGCGGCGGCCCGGGCACCCAGCTCGTCCACGGTCGGATAGCGCAGGAGGGGCGGCAGGGCACACCTCCACGAAGTGGGCCGACGGTTCACCTGGCGTGCGGTGTACGCACAGTCAGTCACGACTTGGGGGGTACGTCAACACCACGCAACGCAAAGGAATTACGCCACGGAACGCCACGTGACAGCGCGTGAAGCCCAGGCCAGAGGTGTGCAGGGGCTCGTCCGCCGCCGTCAGTTCACCGCGAGGCGGAAGGTCATCCGGCCGAAGCCGATCTGGTCGCCCTCGCGGACGACGGCCGCCGCGATGACCCGCCGTCCGTTGACCGTGGTGCCGTTGGTGGAGCCGAGGTCGCGCAGCACCCACATGCCGCCCTGGCGGCTGAGTTCCGCGTGCACCCGGGAGACCGTCTCGTGGTTGAGCCGCAGGCCGCTGGAGGGGTCGCGCCCTATCCGCAGCGGGTGGCCGGCGGCGGGATGGGGCAGCAGCAGCTTGGGCAGCCGCTCGGCCCGCCAGGCCCTGCCGAGCCGCACGCCGAACCCCGACACCGCCTCGACGGTACCGAACACGAACCGGGACAGCCGGCCCTCGGTGGGCAGGTCGGCGGTGAGCGGGGCCAGCTCCTCCAGCCGGCGGGCGGCGAGCGCCAGTTCCATCCGGCGCACGAACGTGTCGTGCGACAGCCGTCCCATGACGACGCCGTCCCGCAGCAGGTTCAGCGCCTTGTCGCGCTCCGCGTCGGACAACCGCGCGGGGTGCGTGGGGAACTCGAAGGACGACGTCACACAGGTGATTGTCGGTCAGTCGAGGCCGGGGTGTCCAGGACACGGCTGCGGCCCGTGGCCTCACCGCTCCGGGTCCAGCAGGGCACTGATCCTGGCCAAGACCTCGGCGGTGGGAAATCCTGACGCCTCGTGCAGCTCCGCCAGGGCCCGGACGGTCCGTTCCTCTTCGCCCCGGGCGAGCGTGAACACGACGATGTCGCCGTGGGAGACGGCGTCGATGACCAGCTCGTGCGCGGTGACCACCCGCACGCGCCGCCGGAGTTCGGCCAGAGTCGCGGGCCGGATGCCGTCGCCGGCGAGGAACTCGACCGCCCAGCAGGTCCGGCGCGCCATGCCTCCGCCGAGGGGCAGGCCGCGGGCCATGCGGACGAGGGAGCTGAAGGTGTTGCTGCCGGAGGCCGCGCACGAGAGGGTGGTCGCGCCGCCGATGCGGGGGTTGATCTCCAGGACGACGAACCGGCCGCCGGTGTAGATCATGTCGACGTTGACCGACCCGCGGACCCCGAGGCTCCCGCAGAGGCCGGTGAGGGCGCGGGCCACGTCGGCGAACGCGGCGTCCGCCTCCTCGCGGGGACCGCACCAGCGCAGGTCGGCGAAGGTGAACACCGGTTCCGCACACGCGCGTCCGGTCCAGCACAGGGGGAGCACCCGGTAGGCACCGGGGCGGCCCACGATGTCGACACTGCACAGGTCTCCCTCGACCACCTGTTCCACCACCGTCGACACCGTCTCCGGGCGGGGTGCGAGGTGGGCGTCGAGGTCGGCGGGTGAGCGCAGGGTGCGGATGCCCATGCTGGTCGAGTCCCATACGGGCTTCGACATCAGCGGGTAGCCGACGCGTTCGGCCTGGACGCGCAGTGCGTCGCGGTAGCCGGGCACCGGAAGGCCCCGTCCGGCGAGGAGGTCGGAGTCGACGCGGAATCCGTCGGGTACGTCCAGCCCGGCCCGCCTGCACAGCTGTTTGGTCTCCCACTTGTCCACCAGCAGCATCGTGGCCGCGAGCGGGGTCATGACCGTCGGGATGCCGACGGCGTCCAGGAATGCCTTCGCCGCGGCGTCGCGGAGCGCGTTCTCGCACGGCAGCGAGATCGACACCGCCCTGTCCGCGCCCCAGGCGGCGACCGCGTCCGCGATCTCCCGCGGTGTCACCCCTTCGTCCAGCCGTTCCCGGTGGCCGGGGAAGTCGCTGTCGCCGGCGGTGCCGCTGGTGTGGAACAGCCCTGCCTCGATCCCGTCGGCCGCGAGTTCGCGTACGGCCCGCTGGACGTAGGGGTCGGCCCGCTGGATGTCCACCGATCGCAGGAACGCGATCTTCCGCACCTGTGTCGGCCCGCTTCCCCACGCGGGCCCCGCCCCGATTGTCATTCCACCACCAAACCCGTGGAAGGGCCGCGGCGGCCATCGGCCTGACAGACGAAACCAACTCGCCTGATTACTCACGCTTTTGGAGCACTTGCCAAAGAACCGAACACGAGAACCGGAGTATGTGACGCGCCCCCGCTCCCCCATGAAGGACCATGGACGGGCTACATCACGGTGAGCAGACGAAGGGGAACCGTCCGTGCAGTTCGAGGTGTGGGCACCACAGGCCGGCCGAGTGACGCTGGAGTGCGACGGCGCCACGCGCGCGTTGGAGCGCGATCCCGGGCGGCCGGGGTGGTGGTGCGGGGAGGGCGAGGCGCGTGACGGCTCGCGGTACGGCTTCGCGGTGGACGACGGACCGGTACTGCCGGACCCTCGCTCGCGACGGCAGCCGGACGGACCGGACGGGCTCAGCGCCGTCGTCGACCACGGCCGGCACGCCTGGCGCGCCGAGTGGGTGGGGCGGCCGCTGCCCGGCGGCGTGCTGTACGAGCTGCACGTGGGCACGTACACGCCGGAGGGCACGCTCGACGCCGCCGCCGAGCGGCTCGGGCATCTGGCCGAACTGGGTGTCACCCATGTCGAGCTGATGCCGCTGTGCCCCTTCCCGGGCCGGCACGGCTGGGGGTACGAGGGGGTCTCGCTGTGGGCGGTGCACGAGCCGTACGGCGGGCCGGAGGCGCTGAAACGGTTCGTCGACCGGGCGCACGAGCTGGGGCTGGGCGTGGTCCTGGACGTGGTGCACAACCACCTGGGCCCGTCCGGCAACTACCTGCCCGCCTTCGGCCCGTACTTCACCGACACCCACCACACGCCCTGGGGCGTCGCCGTCAACCTGGACGCGCCAGGCTCCGACGAGGTGCGCGCGTACCTCGTGGACAGCGCGCTGGCGTGGCTGCGGGACTACCGGATCGACGGACTGCGCCTGGACGCGGTGCACGCCCTGGTGGACACGCGCGCGTCCCACTTCCTGGAGCAGCTGTCGACGGCCGTGGACGACCTCGCGGCCGACCTGGACCGCCCGCTGTTCCTGATCGCCGAGTCCGACCTCAACGACCCGCGGATCATCACCCCGCGCGCGGAGGGCGGCCTGGGCGTGCACGCGCAGTGGAACGACGACTTCCACCACGCCCTGCACACCGCGCTGACCGGGGAGTCGCAGGGCTACTACGCCGACTTCGCACGCGACCCGCTGGCCGCGCTGGCCAAGACGCTGTCCCGGGGCTACTTCCACGACGGCACCTACTCCAGCTTCCGCGGGCGCGGTCACGGCCGTCCGCTGGACCGCGGGCGGGTGGCCGCGCACCGGCTGACCGGCTACAGCCAGACCCACGACCAGATCGGCAACCGCGCCCAGGGCGACCGCCTCGCCGCACTGGTCTCGCCCGGCCTCGCGGCCTGCGCGGCCACCCTGACGCTGACGGCGCCGTTCACCCCGATGCTGTTCATGGGCGAGGAGTGGGCCGCCGGAACACCGTGGCAGTTCTTCACCGACCACACCGACCCGGAGCTGGCCGAGGCCGTACGCAACGGCAGGCGGCGGGAGTTCGCCGCGCACGGCTGGAAGGAGGAGGACGTGCCCGACCCGCAGGACCCGGCGACGCGCGAGCGCTCCTGCCTCGACTGGTCCGAGCCGGAGCGCGAGCCGCACGCGCGCGTACTGGACTGGTACCGGCGGCTGATCGCCCTGCGCGCCGAGCAGCCGGACCTCACCGACCCCGACCTCGCCGACACCCGGGTGGCGTACGACTCCGGGGCGCGCTGGCTGGCCTTCCGGCGCGGCGACATCCGGGTGGCCGTCAACCTGGGCCCCGAACCGGCTCTCATCCCGCTGGGCAGCCGCCCCGCGCGGGTGCTCGCCGCGTGGGAACCGGTGGAGGGACCGGGCGCGGACGGGATACTGCGGGTGCCGGGCGAGTCGAGCGTGGTGCTCGAACAGCAGTGACAGGCCCTGGGCGTCGCTGTCGGGGCGGCGCGCTCAGGCGGGCGCGTCGGCCGGGCCGTCCCCGCCGTCCTCGCGCAGCTCCGTCACCCGTTCCAGCAGGATCGGCTCCCAGGCGCGCCGCAGCCGCGTCCTCAGCAGGGGCAGCGCGGTGGCGGAGCGGCCCGCGAGGGCGTCGGCGAGCTGGACGGCGGTGTCGCAGCGGGCCAGCCACAGGCCGCGCAGGCAGGGCCGGGCGCCGTACCCGGCGAGCGTGGCGGCGCGCACCGCGGCCGGTGAGCCGACGGAGAGCGCCAGTCCGGCGATGTCCTCGGCCGGGTCCCCGATGACGGAGTCGGTCCAGCCGAGGACGCCGCGGACCCGGCCGTCGGCGCCGACCACCAGGTGCTCGCCGGTCAGTCCGTGGTGGACGAGGACCGCCGCACCCGGCTGTGCGCCGAGCTGGGCGGCCGCCTGCCGGGTGAGCCGCTCCGGACGCGCGGCGTAGAACTCGTCGGCCTCGGCGAGGCGTCCGGCGGCCCGCTCGGCGATCCCGCGCAGCGCCTCCAGGGAGCGCGGGGCGGACCGGGGCACGCCGAGGGTCTCGGCCTGGCGGACCGGCACCTCGCGCACGGCGGTGAGCAGCGCCGCGAGATCCGCCTCGCCCAGCGCGGACACGTCGTGGTCCTCGCCCGAACCGCCGGGCACCTTGGCGTCCAGCGTGTAGGTCAGCCCCGGCGCCCACTCGCCGTGCGCCACGCTGGTGGGCACCGCGACGGGCAGGTACGGCCGCACCAGCTCGCGCAGGCGCAGCTCGCGGCGCTGGCGCACGGCCGCGTCGCGGTCGGGGGCCAGCCGCAGCACGTGCCGGGTGCCGACCCACCAGGTGGCGGGTCCCGTGCCCGCGGTGACGGGCCGTACGTCGGGTCGTGTGCTCCCGCCCAGCAGGGAGCCGACCAGTCGGCGGACGGTGTCCGCGGTGGGTGTCGGTGCCTGGGTCATGGTCGCGCCGTCGTCCTCCGGGTCGGCCGGGGCGGTCGGGTCCTTCTGTCGCCGGTCACTCCACCACGACCAGCTCCCGGGTGGTGTCGTTGAAACGCCGGCCGCCGTCCGGCGTGACGGTGACGATGTCCTCGATGCGTACCCCGAACCGGCCGGGCAGATAGACGCCGGGCTCTACGGAGAAGCACATGCCGGGCACGAGGGGCCGCTCCTCGCCCTCGATCATGTACGGCGGTTCGTGCGTGGTGACGCCGATGCCGTGCCCGGTGCGGTGGATGAAGTACTCGCCGTACCCGGCGTCGGCGATGACCGCGCGGGCGGCCCGGTCGACGTCCTGGCAGGCGGCGCCGGGCCGCACCGCCCGGAAGCCGGCCTCCTGGGCCTCGCGGACCAGCTCGTGCACCCGGCGCTCCTCGTCGGTGGGTTCGCCCACGTGGACGGTGCGGGAGGTGTCCGAGCCGTAGCCGTCCTTCAGGCCTCCGAAGTCGAGGACGACCATGTCGCCGTCCTCGATGACGCGGTCGCCGACCTCGTGGTGCGGGTTGGCGCCGTTCGGCCCGGAGGCGACGATGGTGAAGTCGACCTGGGAGTGGCCGAAGCCCAGCAGCAGGCCGGCGAGGTCGGCGGCGACCTCGGACTCCCGGCGGCCGCCGAAGCGGACGGCGCGGATCTCCTCGAACGCGGCGTCCGCCGCCGCGCCGGCCGCCGCCAGCAGTTCCAGCTCCGCCGCGTCCTTGACGGCGCGCAGCATGGGCAGCGCCTCGGTCAGGGAGGCGTAGGAGGTGGCGGGCAGGGTGCGCTGCAGGGCCAGCAGGTGCATCGCCCAGGCGTTGTCACTGATGCCGAATCGCCCGGATCCGTCGAGGAGGGCGGCGGTGGCGGCGTAGGGGTCCTTGCCGTCGGTCCAGTCGCGCAGGGTGAGGGCGGGCGCGCCGGGCGCCTTCGCCGCGTCGGGGGCCTCCAGCGTGGGGACGACCAGCACGGGGTCGCGGCCGGGGGCGAGGACGAGCAGCGTGAGCCGTTCGGTGTCCGCGGTGGGCGCGTAGCCGGTGAGCCACACGAGGTCCGGGCCCGGCGCCACCAGCAGCCCGGCGAGACCGGCGTCGGCGGCGGCACCCGCGGCGCGCTCCATGCGGGCACGGTAGTCGTCGGCGGTGAAGGAAGCGGCGGGCCTGCTGCCGGTCATCCGGGCCTCCCGGGGCGAAAGAGTGAAGGGACCACGGGCAGCATCCTGCCCGCAGCGCGGGGGCGGCGCGAGCCGATTGGCATTGATCCACCGACCTGGCTAATGGTTTGATGCGCTGCAAGCGTTAGCCGGGGGCGTCCCGTCCGGGCGCCCGCAGGAGGGGGAACCGTGCTCGTACTCGCGCACATCAGCGATCTTCATCTCGACGGGAGCCCGCGCTCGACTGAGCGCGCCGCGCGGGTCCGTGACCACCTGTGGGGACTGCCGGGGCGGGTGGACGCGCTGCTGGTGACCGGGGACATCGCGGACCACGGCACCGAGGCGGAGTACGAGGAGGCCGCGGCGCTCCTCGGGCTGCGCGACGGCACCGCGCCGTTCCCCGTGCTGACCTGCCCGGGCAACCACGACGTCCGCGCCCCCTACCGCAAGGCCCTGCTGGGGCTGCCCGCCGCCGACGGTCCGGTCAACGAGGTGCGTGTCCTGGCCGGCGGCGCGGTGCTGATGTGCGACTCCAGCGTCCCGGGGAGCGACGAGGGGGAGCTGGACGAGGAGACGTACGGCTGGATCGAGTCGACGCTGGACGGACTCGGCGACCGCCCGGCGCTGCTCGCCTTCCACCACCCGCCGACGCCCCTGCACCACCCCCTGCCCGACTCGTACCCGCTGCGCCGGCCCGAGCGCCTCGCCGCGCTGCTGGAACGGCGGCCCCGGGTCGCCGGGCTGATCACCGGGCACGCCCACACCCCCGCCGCCACCGTCTTCGCCGGGCGGCCCGTGCTGGTCGGCCCCGGGGTGACCTGGACCCTGCGGCTGCCCTGGGAGGGCGAGCAGGTCGCGGACCGAGAGGCGCCGGTCGGGCTGGCCTACCACGTGCTGGACGAGGCCGGACGGCTCACCAGCCACTTCCGCACCGTCACGTGACGACCCCCGGTACCGCCGTCAACTGCTGGTAGCCGCCGCTCTCGTGGCGGACGGTGATCTTCACGTCCTTGCCGGGCCGCGCGCGGGCCACCGCCCGTGCGAGGTCGGCGGCCGAGTCGACGCGGGTCGTGCCGAACGCCAGCAGCACGTCGCCCCGGACCAGCCCCGCCGCGTACCCGGGGCCGGGCACGTGCACGCCCACGACCAGGGCTCCCGGCTTCTCGTGGTCCACGGCCTCCACACCGAGGGTCGCGGAGGCCCGGGCCGGGGAGGGGGACGGCGTCGCCGACGGGGGCGCCGGGGCGGTGAGGGAGCCGGTCCGGTCCTCCGCCCCCGGTCCGGGCGCCGCCGCTCCCGACCGCTGTTGCAGTGCGGCCAGTTCGCGCATGCCGATCACCGTGGCGCCCACCGTGCCCAGTCCCACGCCCGCCAGGAGCAGCACGGTCGCGGCGAGGACACCGAGCAGCACGGTGGTCAGCCGCCGACGGCGCCGGCGCCCGGCGTGCGGGCGCCGGGGGCCGTCGGGTTCGGTGCGGGCGGCCGGTTCCCGGCCGGGCATCGGTTTGGGCCGCAACGCTGTCTGTTCCATGGATCGCCTCCGGCAAGTGCTCTACCCGGCGCACCGGCGCGTGACGAGCCACGAACGAGTGAGACTGAACGCCGGTCAGGGCGCCGGCACGAGGAACCCCCTGGGCACGGGCGAGGGCAGGGGCGGGGCCGGGATCCGGTCGGGAAGGAAGCCGTGGGTGCGTCCCGCCAGGTACTCGGCCTTGTAGCGCGGGACGCTCCGGTGCCAGTTGAGGATGCCGGCCATCCAGTTCTGCAGGTCGGTCACGTAGCCGCGCATGATGTCCCGGGCCTCGTCGGAGAGCTGGAAGTCGTCGTACACGACGGGCAGTTCGTGCGCGACGACGTGCTCGAACTGGCGCATGCGCTGGTTCATCAGGTCCTGGACGACCCGCAGGGCGGCCGGGTAGTCGACGCCGAAGAAGTTCTGCACGACGAGGACCGCGTTGTGGATCTCGCCCTCGTACTCGATCTCCTTCTGGTACGAGAAGACGTCGTTGAGCAGGCACGCGTAGTCGATCGCCGCGTTCTCCAGGGAGCGGACCGGACCGCTGCGGTAGACCTCGGGCGGTACGGCGGGCCCGTGGCCGGCGCGGCACAGGCCCAGCGTGAGGTCGGAGCCGAAGGTGGCGCGCCGCATCTCCAGGTAGTCCACCGGGTCGGGGACGCGGTTCTGGATCTGGTTGGACAGCTCCCACACCCAGGCCTCGGTCATTGTGTCGACGGCCGTCTTGAGGGGGCGCCGCTCGTCGGGCGTCATGCCGGCCGTCGTGCGCGCCCAGAGGTCGATCAGGGAGCGCTCCATGGCGTTGCCGGGCGGCGGGACCGGCTCGCCGTCGAGCGGCATGCAGGCCGAGAGCCGGGCCGTGGTCAGCCGGGCGGCGGCCAGGTCGCGGCGGTGTCCGTAGACGAGCGGGTAGTAGTCGTCGCCGTAGGTCCCGAAGGCCAGCCAGTCGGAGGCCAGGTCGAGCTGGTCCTGGGTGGCGTCCGGGTCGAGTCCGGCGGCGCACAGGGGGAGGTCGCAGCTCGCGAGCTTGTCCTCGTCCCAGACGCCCTCGCCGAGGATGCCCATCCGGTGCGACCACGCGAGCAGATGGAGCCGGGAGCCCTCCAGGGCGGGGCTCAGCTCCAGCGGGTACGGCATGCGGATGTCGGGGATGACCGAGGGGCCGACCTTCTGGAAGGGGACGTGCGTGTAGGGCCGGGCCCGCCGGGCGGCGGTGGCGGCGAACAGGGCGCCGACGTCGGCGGCGGCGGTGCCGGGGCCGGTGAGCGCCTGCCACCCGGCGACGGGCCGCGCTCCCTTGTTCATGTACCGGCTGGAGCGCATGTGCCATTCGTGGCCGCCGGACTGCCAGTCCTGGAGGCCCTTGGCGTAGGCCCCGACGGCGGCGGCCTCGGGCGGGGTGAGTCCGCTCTCCAGGGCCACCGCGGGGACTTCGGTGAACGCGGTGTGCTCGAACTGGTGCAGGCGGGAGGTGAGGACGTCGTTGACCAGTTCGGCGGCCTCCTGGGTGGTGCAGTCGAAGAAGGTCTCCAGGACCAGCACCCCGTTGCTCAGCTCGCCCTCGTCCTCGACCTCGCGCTGGTAGGAGAAGAGGTCGTTGCGCAGGTGCACGCCGTCGGAGAACGTCTCCATCAGCACCCGGAGCGGCCGGGACCCGGCGACGGCCGCGGGCACCTCGGCGGTCGCGTACTCCACGAGCCCCGCCGACCAGGGGGCGCCGCCGACCTTGCGGCGCATCTCGATGTACTCGACGGGGTTGGCGATCCGCCCCTCGTTGATGTTGGACAGCTCCCACAGGGACTCGTTGAGCAGGTGCTCGGTCGCGACGGCGAAGCGGCGGCGCCAGTCGGCCGACATCGCGGGGACCGTGCGGGTCCAGAGGTCGGCGAGACCGGCCTCGACCGGGTTCTCCGGCTCGGGCATGCCGGTGGTCAGGTCGAGCGGCATGAACAGCGGGAGCCGGTCAAGGTGGGCCTTGCCGGCGACGCGGTCCTGGGTGCGCTTGAAGCGCTCCAGGAAGTGGTCGTCGAAGAAGAAGACCCACACGTACCAGTCGGTGATCAGGGAGAGCGCCGGCCCGTCGCAGTCGGGGTGGGTGTAGGCGCAGAGCAGTCCGTAGTCGTGTGCGTCGAGGTCGGACTGCTCCCAGACCCCGGAGCCCTCCAGCATGCCCATCTCGCGCGCCCACGCCGTCGAGTGGGCGCGGGCCTCGTCCAGATGCGGGTTGAGCCGTGCGGGATGCGGCAGGTAGAAGTGCGGGAGTTCGAAGGGCTGTTGCGTCATGGCCCGGCACTACCCACGGCCCCGAGGGCACATCCGCCCGGCGGCACATGATCACACCATCGCGTGAAAGAGCGCGGAACGCGGGAACTCCGCGCTCAGGTCCTGACCTGGATCAGGGCGTGCGTCCCGCCGGTCCGCCAGCGCCGCTCCCCGCCGGACTCCAGCGCCGCCTCGGTCTTCCCCGACAGGCCGGTGATCACATCGGACTTGAGGGTGCGCAGGGCGGCGACGGGGCCCGGGAAGTACGCGGTGACGTCCGCGAAGGGCGTGGTCGGCGGCCACCACCGGTCGCCCACCAGGCGGCGGTAGTTCAGGTCGCCCTTGAGGACGGTGACGGTGGCCGCAGCGAACTCCGCGCGCAGGTCGCGGGGCATGTCCGCGTACGGCAGCGGGGCGCAGGAGAACGGGTGGGCGCGGACGGTGACGCGCCCGTCCCGCAGCGCGGTCCACAGCCGCCGCCCGTACTCCTCGGCCGTGCCGCCCGCCGCCACCAGCCGCCGCAGCGCGTCGAGCACGTCGGCGGGCGTGGCGTCGGAGACGTAGTACGGATGCGGCTTGACGTGCAGGACCGCCCGGCCGACGCGGCCCTCGGCGAGCAGGTGGGAGACGAGGAGCAGGTCGGGGACGAGTTCGCGCCCCGCGTTGTCGGCGACGAGGCACAGCGTCCTCGGTCCCGCCGTGCCCGGTCCTTCGGAGGGCGGGAGCAGGGACCACAGGGCGTCGCTGTCGTCGCACACGAGGGCCTCCACCTGCTCCCCGGTGCCGGTGCCTCCCTCGGAGAGACGGAAGCCGAGGTCCGCCCGGTTGCCCCAGAGCGAGCCGTGCAGCAGGGCCCGGGTCCGCTCGTCGGCGGGCAGGGCGGCGAGGCCGTCGAGCGCGGCGAGTTCCTCGTCCGTCGCGGGGTCGTCGAGTTCGGCGAGCTTGGCCGGCCGGAAGGGGTCGACGCCCTGCCAGGTGCCGGGAGCGAAGTAGCCGACGGCGTCGAGGAGCCGGCGGTAGAAGTGGCTCTCGGCCCACAGCCAGGGCACGTCGTACCAGGAGCGGCCGGCGTACGCGTCCAGGCCCCACCGCGCCCAGCGGTCCCGGTCGCGGGGGTCGGCGTCGGCGGGCAGCGCTTCGATCACGCCGTCGGCACAGCTCGCGAGCAGCGCGTCGAGGGCGCGCAGCCGTTCGGGGCCGTGGGGGAACGCGTCGCGCACCTGCTCGACGATGGCGGGGTGCCGGTCGGCGAGCACACCGTGCGGGAAGGACCCGGGCTCGTCGCCGAGGATGACGGGGGCGGGCGCGGACGGGGTGTCGGGCATGCGCCTCACCGTACCGCTCGGGCCGGTCCGCTCAGACGGACGCGGTCTCGCGCTCCAGGCGCGCCGCGAGGGTGACGTAGCGGGCGCGACGGGTCACCGGCACCATGCCGCGGATGAGGATGTGCCACATCTCGGCCAGGCGGCGGGGCTGGCGCCCGGCCGGTTCCAGGGTCCCGCTGACCACGCGGGTGCCGACGATGGAGCAGACGAGGGTGTGGGCGACGGAGTCGACGTCGATGTCCGGATGCAGGTCGGACTGCCGGACGGCGTCGAGCAGCCGGGAGGTGGCGATCTCCCGCCATTCGGTGAAGGGGTGCGGCAGCGGCGGCCGTACCGGCACGCCCGCGGTGGCGAGCCGCAGACCGGCGCGGAGGACCGGCCCTTCCTCGCACAGCCGGGCCATGCCGAAGGTGAGGCGCATCAGCGCCTCCAGCGAGGTGTAGCCGCGCCCGCCCAGGTCCGTGGCGAGTTGCCGCGAGGTCCTGGACTGGATCTCCATGATGGCGTGGGCGAGGTCTTCCTTCGCCGCGAAGTGGAAGTACAGGGCGCCCTTGGTGACCCCGGCGTGGGTCACGATCTCGCTCAGGCTGGTCGACTCGTAGCCGTGACGGTCGAACAGGTCGGCGGCGGCGCCGACGATCGTCGCGCGGGTCTGCTCGGCGCGTAGCTGCCTCGCCATCGGCTGAACTCTCCTGGGCTGGAACTCAACAGGCCGTGCGGCCCGCCTTAACCCCCTGTACACGATAACTCACCGATAACTGACCGTCAGATAACCCTCCTTGCGGCCCCCGCCGCGGGCGTCGAGGGGCACCCTTGGCCACCTGTCCCGTTCATCACGATGCGGCACCGACAACTCACACCTGGTCGCTGGTCACTTGACTACCGGCGGTCACTCACGATTGGCTCCGGCCAGGCGGGATTCACCCGGTTGGCGCAGCGACACGTGGCTCCGGGGCACCTCGCCCCGTTCCTCCTGCTCGGCCGCACAGCGAGGTGCCCCCGCCCCCATGAGTACTGCTCCCCCGCCCACCCACTCCCCCGGCCCGCTGCGCGCCGCGGCCCTCGCCGCGGCCGTCTGTCTGCTGGCGGCCGGCTGCTCCGCGCTCGGCGGGGACGAGGACGGCTCGACGGCGGACGCCGCCGGCGGGTCCGGCGCCGACCGGATGAAGGTCGTCATGGTCACCCACGGCGGCGAGGGCGACGCCTTCTGGGACCGGGTGCGCAAGGGAGCCGAGGCGGCGGCGGCCAAGGACGGCATCGACCTGACGTACGCGGGTGACGCCGACACCGCCGGCCAGGCCGCCCTGGTGCGGGACGCGGTCCGCGACAAGGTGGACGGCATCGCCCTGACGCTGGCCAAGCCGCAGGCGATGAAGGCGCCGGTCGCCGAGGCAAAGGCGGCCGGGATCCCCGTGGTCGGCCTCAACTCCGGTATGGACGCCTGGCGGACGACGGGACTCCTGGAGTACTTCGGACAGGACGAGAGCGTGGCGGGCCGGGCCGTCGGCGACAAACTCAACGACCTCAAGGCCAAGCACGCCCTGTGCGTCATCCATGAGCGTGGCAACGTTGCCCTGGAGGCCCGCTGCGCCGGCGTGAAGAAGACGTTCAAGGGCGAGGCCGAGATGCTCTACGTCGAGGGCACCGACATGAAGGCGGTCGGCGCCGCGGTCACCGCGCGGCTGCGCCAGGACTCCAGCATCGACGAAGTCGTCATGAACGGAGCGGCGTTCGCGCTCACCGCGGTCGAGTCGGTCGACGAGGCGGGCAGCGGCGCCGAGGTCGCCACCTTCGACCTCGACAACGACCTGGTCGCCGCCGTCAAGCGGGGGGACGTCCAGTTCGCGGTGGACCAGCAGCCGTATCTCCAGGGCTATCTCGCGGTGGACGCGCTCTGGCTGTACCGGACCAACGGCAACGTCAGCGGCGGCGGAGTGGCGCCCGTGCTGACCGGCCCCGCGTTCGTGACCCGCACGAACGCCGACTCGGTCGCGAAGTTCGCCGCGGGCGGCACCCGGTGACCGGGCCCCGCGGCCGCCGGCTCCCCCGCACCTCCGACATCCTCCCCCGATGATCGCCTAGGACGACGATGCCCGCACGGAAGGGAGCCCGGCGCCGCCTCGGCTCCATACGTCTCTCCCTGATCCTCCTCGCCCTGGTGCCCGGCGTCACGCTGGCCGCCGTCTGGGGGGTGACGACGATCCAGATGTTCTCGGAGGGCCTGCGGCTGCGCGCGCAGACGGAACTGAGCCGCGACACCGGGGCCATGGGCACCGAGGCGACGCTCGCCCTGCAGAAGGAGCGCAGTCTGTCGGCCGCCTGGCTGGCCGCGCCCGAGGGCGACCGGGCGGAACTGGAGGCGCAGCGCAGAAAGACGGACGAGGCGGTCGCCCAGTTGATCGGCCAGTCCGACGCGATCGAGGACGCGCCGGCCCGAGTCTCGGACCGGCTGTACTCAGTGCTCGGCTCGGTGGGCAGCCTGGAGTACTACCGCAGCCAGGTCGACGACCCGAGTGACATCACCCCCGAGCAGGCCCTCGACCAGTACACCTCGATCATCGACGAGCAGGTGCACGCCTTCCAGGAACTGTCCCAGGTCGACGACGGCGACCTCACCTCGCAGGCCGGTCCGCTGGTCTCCCTGGAGCAGGCCGCGGAACTGACCTCCCAGGCGGACGCCCGGCTCACCCTGGCCTGGCCGTCCGGCCGGATGGACGAGCAGCAGTGGGCGGACTTCGCGCAACTGGTGCACACCCGGCGCTGGCTGGTCCAGGACCAGATCGTCCCCTCCCTGAGCGGCAGCGTGAAGACGCAGACCGAGCGGATCCTCGCCAGCCCCGAGTGGCAGACCCTCCAGCGGGTCGAGGACCAGGTGCTCGCGGCCCGCGCGGCGGACGGTACGGACCGGATCGACCTGCCGGACCTGCGGGAGCAGTGGACCGCTGCGTTCGCGAAGGTCTCCGACGCGTACGGGACACTGATCCGGCAGCAGACCGGCGGGCTCCTCGACCGCAGCGCCGACGAGGCGCGCCAGCTGCTGATCACGGCCGCCTCCCTCAGCGCCGGCGGGCTGGTCGCCCTGCTCCTGTGCGTCGGCATGTCCTGGCGCATCACGCGCTCGCTGTCGAGGCGGCTGCGCGGGCTGCGGCTGGCCACGCTGAGCCTGGCCGAGGAGCGGCTGCCGGACGTGGTGGCGCGCCTGGAGCGGGGCGAGAAGGTCGACGTGGAGTCGGCGACCCCGCCGCTGGACTACGGCCGCGACGAACTCGGTCAGGTCGCCCAGGCGTTCAACGCGGCGCAGCGCACCGCCGTGCACACCGCCGTCGAACTGGCCGACACCCGGCGCGGCTTCCAGAAGGTGATCCTGGGCATCGCCCGGCAGAGCCAGAACCTGGTCAACATGCAACTCGGCAAGCTGGACGCGCTGGAACGCGAGCACACCGACCCCGAGATCCTGCAGGGTCTGTACGAACTGGACTCGACGGCGAGCCAGTTGCGCCGGTACGAGGAGAACCTCGTCATCATCAGCGGCGAGCAGCCCAGGCGCACCTGGCGCGAGCCCGTCTCACTGGTCGACATCCTGCGCAGCGCCGTGGGCGAGGTGGCCGAATACCAGCGCGTGGAGCTGCACACCGACGAGGAGGTGGCGCTCGCGCCGCCCGCGGTCGCCGACGTGATCCACCTGCTGGCCGAACTGATCGACAACGCGACGGCCTACTCCCCCGCGCCCAACCCGGTCGGGGTGCGCGCGGCTCTGGTGGCCAAGGGGCTGGCCGTCGAGATCGAGGACCGCGGGCTCGGGCTGTCCGAGGAGGACTACGCGGCGTTCAACGAGCAGTTGGCGGTGGCCCCGCAGTTCGACGTGGTGGCGCTCGCCGACGACCTGCGGCTCGGCATGTTCGTCGTGGCTCGCCTCGCGCACCGGCACGGCATCACCGTGACCCTGCGTTCCTCGCCCTACGGGGGGACCACGGCGATCGTGCTGATCCCGCACGAGATCGTGGTGCGGGAGCCGGTCGGCGAGGCGCCCTCGGCACCCGCGCCGGCGCCGGCGGACGGGCCGGACTCCGGGGGCTCCGCGTCCGGCGGCTCCGTCGACGCCGCCGGGCCCACGGTGAGGCCGCGGCCGGCGCCCGCGAGCCGGACGGAACCCGCCGCGTCCGCCGCCCCGGCCTCTGCCTCCGCCGCTGCCTCCGACCCCGCCTCCGGCTTGGGCTCCGAGCCGAACGGCCTGGCGCCGCTGCCCCGCAGGGTTCCGCAGACCAGCCTCGCCGCCGAGCTGCGGGACGAGGACACCGTAGGCGGCGGGGACGACGCGACCGACGACTACGCCGACTTCACGGCCGAGCGCGCCGCGTCGTCCCTCGGCGGCTTCCAGCGCGGCACGCTGCGGGCCCAGGCCGACGCCGCCCCGGACGACACCGACGGGCAGGTGTTCTCCTCCTCCGCCGCCCCCTCCACTCCCACCGCCGACCGCCGACCGCCGACGAAGGACACCCGATGACCCGACCCTCCCCCGCCACGCACAGCGAGCTGGACCAGTTGCTCACCGGACTCGTGGAGCGGGTCGCCGACGTGAACCAGGCGGTGGTGCTCTCCGAGGACGGGCTCGTCGTCAGCAAGTCCACCGGGTTCCTGCGGGACGACGCCGAGCGGCTGGCGGCGACCGCGTCGGGCCTGATGAGCCTCAGCAAGGGCGTCAGCATGGACTTCCGCGGCGGCCCGGTGCGTCAGGCGCTCATCGAGATGGCCAACAGCTACCTGATCCTCAGCTCCGCGGGTCCCGGCGCCCACCTGGTCGTGCTCACCGGGCCCAACGCGGACGTCGGTGTGGTGGCGTACCAGATGAACATGCTGGTGAAGAAGATCGGCGAGCACCTGAGCGCGGCACCGCGGGCCACCGCCGGCCCCGGCGAGTGACGTGACCGGAGGCGACGCGGCCGGCCGGCTCGTGCGGCCGTTCACCCTGACCGGCGGCCGGACCCGGCCCAGTCGCGCCGACTTCACCCTCATCACGACGGTGACCGCGGTCGACCCCCAGCCGACCCGGGGCGCGCGGCCGCAGCCCGAGCACCTGCGGATCCTGCGGCTGTGCGCCGAGCCGGTGGCCGTGGCGGAGGTCGCGGCCCGCCTCGACCTGCCGGTGAGCGTGGTGGTCATCCTCCTCTCCGACCTGCTGGAGGCCGGCCGGATCACCGCCCGGCCGCCGCACCTCGTCACCCGCGCCAACCCGGACCTGGACCTGCTGCAGAAAGTGAGGGACGGCCTTGGCCGGCTCTGACCGCGCCGACGGGGCGCCCACGGCATCCGCGCGTGCGACCGCGCCCGACGCCGTCAAGATCCTGATCGCCGGCGGTTTCGGCGTCGGCAAGACCACCATGGTGGGCTCGGTCAGCGAGATCGCCCCGCTGCGCACCGAGGAACCGCTGACCGCCGCGGGACTCGACGTCGACGACCTCGCCGGCATCGAGGAGAAGCGGGCCACCACCGTGGCCCTGGACTTCGGGCGGATCACCATCGGCCGGGAACTGGTGCTGTACCTCTTCGGCACGCCCGGTCAGCAGCGGTTCTGGTTCATGTGGAACGACCTGGCGATCGGCGCGCTCGGGGCGGTGGTGCTGGTCGACGTCCGCAGGCCCGAGTCGAGCTTCGCCGCCATCGACTTCTTCGAGCGGCGGGGCATCCCGTTCGTGGTCGGCGTCAACGGCTTCCACGGGCGGCATCCGTACCCGGCGGCGGAGATCCGGGAGGCCCTGGCGCTGCCGGAGCACGTGCAGGTGCTGCTGTGCGACGCGCGGGAGCGGACCTCCAGCCGGGACGTCCTCATCGCCCTGATCGACCAGTTGATCGACGCCGCGACCGGGGCCGCGGCGTCGTGACCGGTCGTCTGCGGGCGTCCGTTGCGGGCGTCCGTCAGACGAGACCCGCGGAGGTGAGCCACTCCTTGGCCACGTCCAGCGGGTCCTTCTTGTCCAGCTGCACCTGGGCGTCCAGGTCCAGGAGGGTCTTGGTGTCCAGCTTGGCGGAGACCGCGTTGAGCGTGGCCACGCCCTCCTTGGACAGTCCGTCCTTGGTGACCAGCGGGGTCACGTTCGCGTACCCGAAGAGGTTCTCCGGGTCCTTCAGGACGACGAACTTCTCCTTGATGATGGTCGGGTCGGTGGTGAAGACGTCCGCCGCCTGCACGGTGTTCTTCGTCAGCGCGGACTGGGTCAGCGGGCCGCCCGCGTCGAGCGCCTTGAACGACTTGAACTTCAGCCCGTACACCGACTCCAGGCCCTTCAGGCCCTGCTGCCGGGTCTGGAACTCGGGCGAGCCGCCGATCGTCAGGTCCGGGGCGACGTCCTTGAGGTCGGCGAGGGTCGACTCGGCGGTGAGTCCGTACTTCTTCGCGGTCTCGGCGTTGACGCTCACCGAGTCCTTGTTCTCGGCCGGCGAGGACTCCAGCACGGTCAGCTTCTTGTCGAGCTTGGCCTTCACGGCCTCGTTGACCGCGTCGGTGGACTGCTGCTCGGCCTCGGGGTCGAGGTAGGCCAGCAGGGAGCCGTTGTACTCGGGCAGCACCGTGACCGAGCCGTTCTTCATCAGGCCGTACGTCGTCTCCCTGCTGCCTATGTTGTGCTTGTAGGTGACCTTGAGGCCCTTGGCCTTCAGCGCCTCGCCGTAGATGTCGGCGAGCAGGGTGCTCTCGGCGAAGTTGTTCGAGCCGACGACGACGGTGCCGGCCTTCGCCTTCTCGCCGGCCAGCGGATTGTCGGACGTGTCGTCGGAGTCGGAGGAACAGCCCGCGAGCAGCGCCGCCGCGGCGGTGAGCGCGACGGCCGCCGCGCCGGAGTGCCTCGTCCTGGACCAGCTGCTCTTCCTGGTAGAAGTCATCCATCGATCCAAACGAGCCACATGTCTGTCAGTCAAGAACGGCCTGGTTACGGTTTCTTTTACGGCGGTCGCGGCCGTCGCTCCACGGCGGTCGCAGCCGTCACTTCTCAGCGCCGCCGCACGCCCGGGGACACCGCCAGCCGTCCCGCCGCCCAGAACGCCGCGAGGGTGACCAGCGCCAGGAGGGCCACCAGTGTGGCGCCGCCGACGACCTTCTCGTAGTCGCGCTGGTAGAGGCCGTCGATGATGTACCGGCCGATCCCGCCGAGGGAGACGTACGCCGCGATGGTCGCCGTCGACACGACCTGGATGGCAGCGGAGCGCAGTCCGCTGAGGACGAGCGGCAGGGCGACGGGCAGTTCCACCCGGAACAGGATGCTCGACTCGTGCATGCCCATGCCGCGCGCGGCGTCCACGGGTGAGGGGTCGACGGAGCGGACCGCCTCGTAGGTGGTCACCAGGATCGGCGGGATCGCGAGGATGACCAGCGGGACCATCACGGGCAGCAGGCCGATGCCGACCACGACGGCGATCAGCACCAGCAGCCCGAAGCTGGGCAGCGCGCGGGCGGCGGTGGCGACGAACGCGACGGCGTTGCCGCCGCGCCCGGTGTGCCCGGTCAGCAGCCCGATGGGCAGGCCGATCGCGGTGGCGAGACCGAGGGCCATCAGCGTGTACTGGACGTGTTCCAGCAGGCGCTGCGGGATGCCGTCGTAGCCGTGCCAGTGGGCGCTGTCGCTGAAGAAGGCGTTGACGAAGTTGAGTACGTTCACCGGGCCGACGCCTCCTTCGGCTCGGGCAGTTCCCGCCGTGCGGCGGACTCCTTGGGTCGCCGGCCCTTGCCGCGCGGCATCCACGGGGTCAGCAGGTTCCTGATCAGGACGAGCACCGCGTCGCACAGGACGGCCAGTACGGCGGTGGTCAGGACGGAGTTGACCGCCAGTTCCGGCCGGCCGTACTTCTGCGCGTCCGCGAGCAGGTTGCCGAGGGCGCCCTGGTTGCCGATCAGGGCGCCGACGCTGACCAGGGAGATGCTCGCCGACACGGCGACGCGGAGCCCGGCGAGGATGGCGGGCACCGCGATCGGCAACTGCACCTGGAGATAACGCCGTACCGGACCGAAGCCCATCGCGGTCGACGCGGCCAGGGTCTCCTCGGGCACCGACCGCACGCCGTCCACGATCGCCGGGACCAGCACGACCAGGCTGTACACGGCCAGCGGGATCATCACCGTCAGCTCGGTCTGGCCGGTGTAGTCGATGAGGACGACGAAGACGGCCAGCGACGGGACGGCGTAGAAGACGGTGGTCACGCCGAGCACCGGCGGGTACAGCCAGCGGAAGCGCACACACAGCTGGGCGACGGGCAGCGCGGCCAGCAGTCCGGCCAGCACCGGCAGCAGCGCCTCGCGCAGGTGCAGGCCGATCAGTCCGAAGTAGGTGTTGTCGAGGTCGCTCGGGATGTCGAAGAAGCCGTTCACGGCGCGACCTTCGTGACGTCGGCGGACCCGGCGTCGGACGCCCCGGCACCGGGCGTCCCGGCGTCGGACGCCCCGGCGGTGGCCGTGCCGTCGTGGGCGGCGCGGATGGCCTCGGCGATGGTCTGCTGGGAGACGACCCCGGTCACCCGGCCGCCGGCGTCCACGGCGACCGCCCAGCCGGTGGGCGAGAGGACCGCGCAGTCGAGGGCGGCGCGCAGCGAGTCCGTGCCGGGTGTGAAGGGCCGCCCGTGGGACAGCAGCCGCTCGGGGGCGATGTCCCCGGCGGTCAGCTCCTCCGGCCGGGCCCAGCCCAGCGGCCTGTCGTCCGCGTCGGTCACCAGGAGGTAGGGGGCGTCGGCCGCGGCGGGCGGCGCCTGGGTGGCGCCGGTGCGCACGACCGGATCGCGGGTCGTCTCCAGTTCGGCGGACGGGAAGAAGGAGAGCCGCCGGATGCCGCGGTCGGCGCCGAGGAAGTCCTCGACGAACTCGTCCGCGGGGTCGGACAGCAGCTCGGCGGGCGGCGCGAACTGCGCGAGCCGGCCGCCGGTGCGCATCACCGCGACCATGGTGCCCAGCTTGATGGCCTCGTCGATGTCGTGCGTGACGAAGACGATGGTCTTGCCCAGTTCGTCCTGGATGCGCAGGAGTTCGTCCTGGAGTCCCTTGCGGACGACGGGGTCGACGGCGGAGAACGGCTCGTCCATGAGCAGCACCGGCGGGTCGGCGGCGAGCGCCCGGGCCACACCGACGCGCTGCTGCTGGCCGCCGGAGAGCTGGTACGGGTAGCGCTTGCCGAGGGAGGCGTCCAGCCCCACGCGTTCCATCAACTCGGCCGCGCGCTCGCGGGACCTCTGCTTGCCCCAGCCGATCATGCGGGGCACGGTCGCGATGTTGTCGAGGATCGTCCGGTGCTGGAAGAGCCCGGCGTTCTGGATGACGTAGCCCATCGAGCGGCGCAGTGTGGTGACCGGCTGCCGGCCGAGGTCCTCGCCGTCGAGGAGGATGGTGCCCTCGGTGGGCTCGACCATCCTGTTGATCATCCGCAGGGTCGTCGTCTTGCCGCAGCCCGAGGGTCCGACGAGGACGGTTATCGCGCGGTCGGGTATCTCCAGCGACAGGTGGTCGACCGCCACGGTGCCGTCCGGGTACCGCTTGGTGACTGAGTCCATGCGTATCAAAACGCCGAATACCCTTCGGGTCTGGCAGAAGCTGCCCGCTCCGGCCGCGGTCGGTGGGGCCGTCGCCGGTCGAGTGTAGACGGCGGATCTGCGGGGCCCGTTGGTCCGGGGCGACTCCTTCCCCCTGACCGGACGTTCACACCGGGGCCGTCGTGAACGCGGTGTGCCGTGCGGATCGTCAGCGCAGGAATCCCTCGTAGCGGTGCTGCTCGATCTGGCTGCTGATCTGTTTGACGGTCTCCAGCCCGACACTCACGATGATGAGGATGCTGGTCCCCGTGAGCTGGTTCGCGCTGCCGAAACTGCCGAGGGCCACGGTCGGAACGAGAGCGATCAGACCGAGGTAGATCGATCCCGGCCAGGTGAGGCGGTTGAGGACGTAACCCAGGTACTGCGCGGTGGCCTTCCCGGCACGGATCCCCGGAATGAATCCTCCGGCCTGCTTGATGTTCCCCGCGATCTCTTCCGGGTTGAAAGTGATGGAGACGTAGAAGAAGGCGAAGAAGACGATCAGAATGAAGTAGATCGCCACGTAGTAGGGATGGTTCCCTCTGCTCAGGTTGTTCGTGATCCAGGTCGACCAGCCGGAATCGGATCCGGCGAACTGCGCGATCAGCGCGGGAATGTAGAGCAGCGAGGAGCCGAAGATGACGGGGACCACGCCGGCCTGGTTGACCTTCAGCGGGATGTAGGTGGCGGTCCCGCCGTACGATTTGCGGCCGATCATGCGCTTGGCGTACTGCACCGGGATGCGGCGCTGCGCCTGCTCCACGAAGACGACCAGGCCCACCATCACGAACCCGACCAGCAGGACGATGCCGAAGGCGAGCCAGCCTCCGGCAAGGGTGCTCTCCTGCTTCACGGCCCAGAGTGCGCCGGGGAGGGTCGAGGCGATGGAGAGGAAGATCAGCATCGACATGCCGTTGCCGACACCCCGTTCGGTGATCAGCTCACCCAACCACATGACACATGCCGTGCCGGCGGTGATGGTCACGACCATGACGGCGGTGACGAACACGGAATCGTCCGGAACGATCCGGTTCGCGTCCGGGCAATTGGGAAACAGAGCGCCGTTGCGGGCGGTTGCCACGAGACCGGTCCCCTGAAGAACGGCGAGAGCGACCGTGAGGTAGCGAGTGTACTGGGTGATCTTGGCCTGGCCGGACGCCCCTTCCTTCTTCAGCGCCTCCAGCCTCGGAATCACCGCCGTGAGCAGCTGAAGGATGATACTGGCCGTGATGTAGGGAAGGATTCCGAGCGCGAATACCGTGATCTGCAGAAGCGCACCGCCGCTGAACAGATTGACCAGCCCGAGGATTCCGTTCGACTGGGAAACGGAATCCACGCAACGCTGGACCCTCTGGTAGTCCACCCCTGGAATCGGCACGTGTGAGCCGAGACGAAACAAGATGATGATACCCAGCGTGAATGCCAGCTTTTTTCGCAGGTCGGGAGTCTTGAAGACACTGACGAACGCGTTCAGCACGATGGTTCCTCTTGTGGGCCCGAGGGTGCCGGTCCGCGGCTCCTCCAGCTCATGCTGCACGAACCGGGCACGACCGGCCCGTCGTGGTGATCCCAACCGGTAGCGCCGATGGGCCGTCCGGGTTCAGCGGCGAGGATCAGAAGCCTCGCAGGATGCTCTGGAAGGAGCCTCGCTCGATCGATCTGCGTTGCCTCTCGGCGGCCAGTTGCGTAACCGCCTGGTGCAGCTCACCCAGAATGGCGATCTGCTCGTGATCGAGGTTCGCCGGCGTGTCGTCGGGGGGCGCCGGGCGCATCCCGGCCGCCGCCGCGAGGTGGGCGAAGACGGGGTCGTTCCAGTCCCTCACGGCTTCGGCCGCGTGGCGGTGGACGTGACGGGCGTCTGCCACGGCGACCCGGTAGCGTCCGGCCAGCCCGCTGCCTCGGCGCCACAGCCAGCTCCCCACTGTCTCGTAGGGAAAGTCGCGGACAAGCTCCGACGCGGCCTCGATCAGCATCGGGGAGCCGGTCCCCATCGGCGCGGCGGGCAGGAGACGATCGCCGTCGAGGAGAACGGCCTGCACCTCCGTGAGGTCGATGAGTTCGGCGGCGGCCAGCGCGAGCGACAGGTCGCCCTCCTCGATGCGCGGATCGGCACCGAGTACGACGGCGAGAGCCGACAGTCTCTGAGCTGTTGCCATGTACGACTCCAGGTCGGTCACCAAGTACGCCACGGCAGCGCGGCAGGCGCCCCGAAGCAATTCGGCCGTCTCCGGCACATCTCGCTTTCACGGTCGGTACAGGCACAGCGAGAGGCCTCGGCAATTTCTCCGCCGCCTTCATCATCCGTGTCCTCGTCCGTTCCCGCGACGAGGGAGCATCCGCTGCCCACCGCCCGCCGCGAGGCCTGAGCCTCCGAGGCCTCCGGCCGGTCGGCCCGGCGGTCCCTAGGGGTTCGGGCGTCCGGTGGCGCAGTATGTGCGGGTGGACAAAGTGCGACTGCTCGTCGTGGACGACGACCCGCCCATCGCCGACCTCGTGGCCACGGTCGCCCGCTACGAGGGCTGGGAGGCGGTCACCGCGAACACCGGCGAGCAGGCGCTGCGGCTGGCCGCCGGGTTCCGCCCGGACATCGTGGTGCTCGACCTGATGCTGCCGGACGTCGACGGCTTCGGCGTCCTGGACCGGCTGCGCCGCTCGGGCACGATGGTGCCGGTGGTGTTCCTGACGGCGCGGGACGGGGTGGCCGACCGGGTGGCGGGGCTGACCCGGGGCGGTGACGACTACCTGGTCAAGCCGTTCGCGGTGGAGGAACTGATGGCCCGGCTGCGGACGGTGCTGCGGCGCAGCACCGGGACCGGGTCCCCGCGGTCGGTGCTGCGCGTGGCGGACCTGGAGGTGGACGAGGACACGCGCGAGGTGCGCCGCGGCGGGCGGCGGCTGTCGCTGACGCCGACGGAGTTCGAGGTGCTGCGCTACCTGATGCGCAAGTCGCCGTCCGTCATGACGAAGGCGCAGATCCTCGACCACGTGTGGGAGTACGGGTTCGGCGGCCGGTCCAACGTCGTCGAGCTGGTCGTCAGCCGGCTGCGGCGCAAGCTCGACGACACGGGTGAGCCGCTGATCCAGACGGTGCGCGGCTTCGGGTACGCGATCCGGGAGACCGTCCCGTGATGCGGCGGTGGTGGCGCGCCTACCGGGGGCTGCGGCTCGGGACCCGGCTGGCGCTGGGCCTCGGGGTGCTGTCGCTGGTGGTGTTCGCGGTGGTCGGCACGGTGCTGACCGCGTACATGCGGGACTACCTGGAGCGGCAGCTCGCCGACCAGATGAAGCTCGTGCAGGTCGTGCAGTCCAAGGACGCGGCGACCCACGGCACGGTGCAGCGCAAGCCGTACTACGGCTGGTACACGGCCGTGTACGACGTCTCCGGCGCCTCGGCCGAGCTGCGCACGCCCGCCGAGGTGCCGGCCGACAGCCGGGCCCTGACCGACCTGGCGCGGACGATGGCCCGTTCGGAGGAGGACATCACCCGCACGGTGCGGATCGACGGGCACGGCCCCTACCTGCTGCGCGCCTGCGAGGTGGAGCCCGGGGTGGTGCTGGTCAGCGCGGCGCCCATGGGAGACGTCGAGGACACCGTCGACCAGCTGGTCACGGTGCAGGTCGTCGCCTTCGGGCTGGCGCTGCTCGCCCTGGTGGTGTTCGGGCGGCGGATGCTGCGGCGCGGTCTGAAGCCGCTGAGCGACATGGCGAGCACGGCGCACGGCATCGCCTCGCACGACCTGACCGAGTCGGCGGCCCGGCTCCCGCTGCGGGCCGACGGGCGGGACGGCGGGCAGGAGGTGGCGGAGCTGCGGACCGCGTTCAACACGATGCTGGAGCACATCGACGCGTCGCTGGCGGTGCGGGCGGAGGCGGAGCGGCGGCTGCGCCGGTTCGTCGCCGACGCCTCGCACGAGCTGCGCACGCCGCTGATGTCCGTGCGGGGCTACGCCGACCTGTTCCAGTACGCGGCGGCCAACGAGCCCGCGGAACGGGAGCGGCACCTGGCCCGGCTGCGGGCGGAGGCCGCCCGGATGGGGGTGCTCCTCGACGACCTGCTGCTGCTCGCCCGGCTGGACGCCGACGAGGTGGAGGCGCCGCTGCGCCGGGAGGACGCGGATCTGACGGAGCTGGTGCGGCAGGCCGCCGACGCCTTCCGCGCCGGGCACCCGGACCGTCCGCTGACGGTGCGGACGGGCGCGGCGGTGGTGAAGCTGCGCCTCGACCCGCAGCGGATCCGGCAGGTTCTCGACAACCTGCTCACCAACGCGGCCGTGCACACGCCACCGGGCACCGCGGTCTCGGTCACGGTCTGCGGCGGGGCGGACGCGGTCCGGGTCTCGGTGGCCGACGCGGGTCCTGGCATCCCGGCGGCGGACCGGGAACGGATCTTCGACCGCTTCTACCGCGTCGACAAGGCCCGCAGCCGCGACCGGGGCGGCAGCGGCCTGGGCCTGTCCGTCGCCGCCTCGCTGGTGCGCGCGCACGGCGGCACGGTCGAGGTGGACGGCGAGCCGGGCGCGACGGTGTTCACCGTGACGCTCCCGGCCGCCGCCCGCGACGCGTCCGCCGCCCGGTGACTCAGCCCTCCGCGGGCGTCAGCCGCAGCGAGATGCTGTTGATGCAGTACCGCTGGTCGGTCGGGGTCGGGTAGCCCTCGCCCTGGAAGACGTGCCCGAGGTGCGAGCCGCAGCGGGCGCAGCGCACCTCGGTGCGGACCATCCCGTGCGAGCGGTCCTCGATCAGCTCGACCGCGTCGGTGTCCTTCGGGTCGAAGAAGGACGGCCAGCCGCAGTGCGACTCGAACTTGGTGGTGGAGGTGAACAGGTCGGCGCCGCAGGCCCGGCAGGAGTAGACGCCCTCGGTCTTGGTGTCGGTGTACTCACCGGTGAAGGCCGGTTCGGTGCCGGCCTGGCGCAGCACGGCGTACTCGGCCGGGGCCAGCTCCGCGCGCCACTGCTCGTCCGGCTTCTCGACGTCGTACGACATGAGTCCTCAGCCCCTTAGTTTCCGGTGCTCGACAGCTGGTCCAGGATGCGCGGTCCGAGGTCGGTGACGTCGCCCGCGCCCATGGTGAGAACGAGATCACCGGCCTTCGCCATTCCCGCGACCACCGCGGGCGCCCCGGCCTTGTCGTGGACCGGGGTGACGTCGGCGCCGGCGGCCCGGGCCGCCTCGATGATCAGGTCGCTGGTGATGCCCGGGATCGGGTCCTCGCGGGCCGGGTAGATGTCCAGGACGACCGAGGCGTCCGCCAGGGACAGGGCCTGGCCCATCTCCTTGCCCAGTTCCTGGGTGCGGGAGAAGAGGTGCGGCTGGAAGAGGACGAGGATGCGGGCGTCGCCGACCGCGGCGCGCATGGCCTCCAGGTCGGCCGTCATCTCGGTGGGGTGGTGCGCGTAGGAGTCGACGACCTGGACGCCGGCCGCCTCGCCCTTGAGCTGGAGGCGCCGCTTGACGCCCGTGTAAGCGGCCAGGGCGGGGGCCAGCTCGGCGGCGGGGACGCCGAGGGCGGCGCCCGCGGCGAGGGCGGCGACGGCGTTGTGGGCGTAGTGGCGGCCGGGGACGGAGACCGCGAAGGTCAGCTCCGTGCCGTCCAGCACCACCGTGACCTCGCTCTTCAGGCCCTGCGGGACGACCGACAGGATGCGCACGTCGGCGTCCTCGGACTCCCCGTAGGTCACGGTCCGCACCTTGCCCGCCAGGCGCCGCGTCAGCTCCCGGGCGCCCTGCTGGTCGGCCGCGATCACCAGGGTGCCGCCGGGGACGATCCGGTCGGCGAAGGTCTCGAAGGACTCGTAGATCTCGTCCATCGAGGCGTAGTTGGCGTGGTGGTCCAGCTCGACGTTGAGGACGATGGCGACCTCGGGGGCGTACTTGTGGAAGCTGCGGTCGCTTTCATCCGCCTCGGCGACGAAGATCTCGCCGTCGCCGTGCAGGGCGTTGGAGCCGGGCGCGTCCAGGTCGCCGCCGATGGCGTACGAGGGGTTCAGGCCCAGCTCGGACAGGCTGACCGCGAGCATCGAGGTGGTGGTGGTCTTGCCGTGGGTGCCGGCCACCGCGATCGGGCGCAGGCCGTTCATGAGCGCGGCGAGGGCGTCGGAGCGGTGCACGACGGGGACGTCCAGCTCGGCGGCGCGGGCCAGCTCCGGGTTGTCCTGGCGGATCGCGGACGACACGACGACGCAGCTCGCGTCGTCGGCGAGGTGCTCCGCCGCGTGCCCGATGTGCACGGTGGCGCCCAGGGCGCGCAGCGCCTCGGCGGTCTCGGACTCCTTGGCGTCGCTGCCCGCCACCTGGGCGCCTCGCTGGGCGAGGATCCTGGCGATGCCCGACATTCCGGCGCCGCCGATGCCGATGAAGTGCGGTCGGTCCATGGCGGTGGGAAGGCCGGGTGCCATGCGCTGTTCTCCCAGGGGTGCGGCGGGTGGTCTGCTGGTGGGCGCGCCCCCTGGGCGGGGGCGCGGCACCAGCCTATGCCTTGCTGTGGGAGAACAGTTTCAGGACCGGTACGCCGACCTTGTGCCGGGCCCGGGAGGCCCAGTCGCGGTGGAAGAACTCCTCCACGTAGTGGGGGTCCGTGAGGACGATCACCTCGTCGGCGCCGATCTCCAGGACCAGGGACTTCAGCTCGTCCAGCGGATGGTCCTCGATCAGCCGGCCGTCGGCCTCGGCGCCGGACGCGCGCAGGGCGGTGAGGGACACCTCCAGTGCCCGCCGGCCGACGCTCTGCGCGTCGTCGCCCTCGGGCGTCTCGCCCTCCCGGACGGCGTCGTCCAGCTCGCCGAGCGCGACGTCGTCGATCGCTCTCAGCAGCCTGTCGGCCTGATCGCCGCGCGGCTGGAGCAGCACGTGGAAGGCGACCGTCTCCTCGCCGTGCAAGGTGGTGACGAACTCCACGTCGGCGGACGTCAGGGCCTTCTCGATCATCAAAACGCTTGTGAACACCAGGCGCCCCTTCTCCTTCGAGGGCCCGTGGGCCCACCCTCCGTAGGCCGTACCGGACCCTGCGGAAACCATCCTGCCCCGTGATCGCCCGGGTACTGCCGGAATCAGTGTGCCCGGCGCGGACCAAACGGAACGGATGATTCCGCCGATTTCCGGAGGTGCGGTACGACCGGACCCGTGTCCGGTGGCCGTCGTCTGCCCTGGACGGGGTGTCCTAGTCCCGCCGGTAGCGGCTGAAGAGGAAACCTTCCTCCTCCAGGAGGGACGCCAGCGCGAACCGCCGCGGCACCCCGACGGGGGGCCCGCCCGCGATCCGCTGGGCGCCCCCGGCGGTGAGCATTGGGGACACGGTCAGGCACAGCTCGTCCAGCACACCGGCCGCGACGAACTGGCCCAGCAGCCGCGGGCCGCCCTCGGTCAGCAGCCGGGTGTGTCCGAGGCCGGCCAGCGCGCCGACGGCCCGCGCGGGATCCACACCGGCACCGTCCCCGGCGATCACGACCCGGGCGCCCGCCTTCTCGGCGGCGGTGATCCGGTCCGGGGGCGCGGCGGCCCCGGTCAGGATCAGCGTGGGCACCAGCGGGGCGGTGAACAGCGGCAGGGTGAGGTCCAGCTCCAGGCTCGCGCTGACCACCGCGACCGCGGGCACGGGGGTCTGCCCGGCCGCCCGCCGCGCCTGAGCGAACTCCGCACGCGCGCGTGCGGGCCGGTACCCCTCCTGCCGTACGGTCTCGGCGCCGGCGACCACCACGTCGGCGAGCGCGCGCAGGGTGCCGAAGACGCGCATGTCGGCCGCGCTGGAGATGGGCTGGGAACGGCCCTCGTGCTGGGCGGCGCCGTCGAGGGTGGACACCATGTTGGCCCGCAGCCACGCCGCACGCCGCCCGTCCGGCACGGGATAGGCGTAGGCCTCCGCCAGCTCGGCCAGGCTCCATTCCCGGTCACCCCCGTCGGGGTCCGGGCCCGCCCCTGGGCCGGCTGTCCGATCGATCACAGGGAACAGACGTCGCATGCGATGCAGTCTTCCACGCCCCGGGAACCCGAACCGGCCCCGGATCCGCCGGTGGGGCCGCGTGACACCGCGGTCCGCCGCGCCACCGCGTGGGCCCATGGGGTGCCGGACCCACGCGGCGGGGCAGGCCACGCACCCAGGGCCCCGGCCGCGCGTCGCACCGGTCCCGGAGCCGTCGGCGGGGGCGACGGGACCGACGGGAGCGACGGGATCAAGGTCTGCCGCATTCGGCCGCGGGGCCCAGGCGCCGCGGGCAGGCTGACGTGGCCAAGGCCCCGGCCGCACGCGCGCACCGGCCCCGGAGCCGTCGGCGGGGCTGACGGGGCTGACGGGGCTGACGGGATCAACGTCTGCCACGCTCGGCCGCGGGCCCCTGCCCGCGGGGCCCGCGCGCCGCAGGCAGGCTGACGTGGCCAAGGCCCCGGCCGCACGCGCGCGCCGGTCCGCAGGCGCCGTCGGCACCGGGGGGCCGCCGGCCGCTCGACCGGGGCCCCGGGCCCGCAGGACCTACCATGGACCACCGTGTCGCCCTCCTCCTCCGCCGCCGGCCCCGGGTCCACCCCGATAGCCGGGGCCGATCCGTTGTCCCTGTGCGCTCGTGAGCCGCATGTGCCCGCCGACCACCTGGTCGCCGAGATGGTGCCGCCGCCGCGGTTCGACTCGGTCCGGTTCGGGACCTATGTGCCGGATCCGAACCAGCCCAGCCAGCACGAGGCCGTACGGGTCCTGGAGGAGTTCGCGGGCGGGCTGGGCGAGACGTCCGGCGCGGGTGCCGGGCGGCGCGGGTTCTTCGGGTTCGGGCGGAGCAAGGCACCGAAGGCCCCGGCCGGTCCCCGCGGCGTCTACCTCGACGGCGGCTACGGGGTCGGCAAGACCCACCTGCTGGCCTCCCTGTGGCACGCCACCCCCGCCGACCCCTCCCGCAAGGCCTTCGGCACCTTCGTCGAGCTGACCAACCTCGTCGGCGCCCTCGGCTTCCAGCAGACCGTGCGGACCCTCTCCGGGCACCGCCTCCTGTGCATCGACGAGTTCGAGCTGGACGACCCCGGCGACACCGTCCTCGTCTCCAGCCTGCTCGCCCGGCTCGTCGAGGCCGGCGTGGCCCTCGCCGCCACCTCCAACACGCTGCCCGGCAAGCTCGGCGAGGGCCGCTTCGCGGCGGTGGACTTCCTGCGCGAGATCCAGGGCCTGTCCGCCCACTTCCGCACCCTGCGCATCGACGGCGAGGACTACCGCCACCGCGGTCTGCCCGAGGCCCCGCCGCCGCACTCCGACGAGCAGGTCACCCGCGCGGCGCGAGCCACCGCGGGCGCCTCGCTCGACGACTTCGGCGCACTCCTCGACCACCTCGCCCGCGTCCACCCCAGCCGCTACGGCGCCCTGACCGACGACCTCGCGGCGGTCTGCCTCACCGGGGTGCGCCCGGTCCCGGACCAGTCGACGGCGCTGCGCCTCGTGGTGCTCGCGGACCGCCTCTACGACCGCGAGGTGCCCGTCCTCGCGTCCGGGCTCCCCTTCGACCAACTCTTCGGCGAGGACATGCTGAAGGGCGGCTACCGCAAGAAGTACTTCCGGGCGATCTCCCGGCTCACCGCGCTGGCCCGGGACGCCGCGCGCCTGGTCGACGGCCCCGACACGCCCTGAGAACGGCCGCTTCGCGCCAACCAACCCGCGATTTTCAGGCTCTCTTCAGCTCGTAACGCTACGTTAACCCTGCAAAGCTCATTGCAGGGTTAACGTGTTTCTTGACCACGCATTGACCGTGCGTTGACCAAGCGATGACCGTGCACCGACCATGCACCGGCACACATCGAAGGCGTGAACTGCCTGGAGGGGGGCGCATGTTCCGATGCGCGACGGCGCGGACGCGGATTCCGTTCCCCGCCGCCGTCCTGGTCGCGCTCCTGCTGTTCGCTCCGGCCGCGATCTTCGCATTCGCGCATACGAGCCGTGATGCCATGGCCAACGCCCATCCCGGAACCACCCTCTCCGGCACGGCGCCGTACGACGAGCGGGCCGGCTGTCACGACAGCGGCCGCTCCGCGAACGCCCATGATGCCGCTCGCGTCCGCGACCGGCACCGCACCACCACCGCGCCCCCGTCCGATCCCCCCGAGCGCCCGCTCGCGTGGATCGAGGAGGCCGCGTCAGGGCGGCACACCGACCAGCGGTCCAGACCCTCGACGGACCACTCCCCGGCGGCACTTCAGGTCTTCCGCTGCTGAGGTACGGCCGGATCGTCGTCCCCCACCTCTGTCCTGCCCATCCGACGCGCCCCCACTGCGCGCCAGGAGGAAACCCGCATCATGCAACCCCTCATCGACAACGCCCGTACGTTCGGACAGCGCCCTGAGGAGTTCGCCGGGCACGCCGAAGGCCAGTCGCCCGAAGTACTGTTCATCACCTGCTCCGACTCCCGGGTCGTCCCGGCCCTGATCACGGGCGCCCGGCCCGGCCGGCTCTTCGAGCTGCGCACCGCGGGCAACATCGTCCCGCCGCACGGCACCGGCCACCCCTCCGGCGAGGCCGCCACCATCGAGTACGCCGTGGCGGTGCTCGGAGTCGGCGACATCGTGGTCTGCGGCCACTCGCACTGCGGCGCCGTCGGCGCGCTGGTGCGCGGCGACGACCTGAGCGCCGTACCCGCCGTGCGCGACTGGCTGGCGTACGCCGCCGACGAGCCCAAGCCCTGCGACCCCGCCGACCCGACCGTCGCCGAGGCCGTGCAGCACCACGTCCTGGCACAACTGGAGCGGCTGCACTCCTACCCCTGCGTGGAGCAGCGCCTGGCGGAGGGCCGGCTGCGGCTGCACGGCTGGTACTACGAGGTCCACACCGGGGCCGTACGCCGGCACAGCGCGGACACCGACGCGTTCGAGACGCTGTGAGCGCCGGTATGAACTGGATAGCCAAGTTCCCGTATCTGCGGCAGGACGTCACCTCCTCGCTCGTGGTGTTCCTGGTCGCGCTCCCGCTGTGCGTCGGCGTGGCCGTCGCCTCCGGTGTCCCGGCCGAACTCGGCCTCGTCACCGGCATCGTGGGCGGCCTGGTCACCGGAGTCCTGCCGGGCAGCAGCCTCCAGGTGTCCGGCCCGGCCGCCGGCCTCACCGTGCTGGTCTTCGGCGCGGTCGACCAGTACGGGCTGCCCGCGCTCGGTGTGATCGTGCTGGCCTCCGGTCTCATCCAGCTCGCGATGGGCGCCCTGAAACTGGGGCGCTGGTTCCGGGCGATCTCCCTGTCGGTGGTCGAGGGCATGCTGGCCGGCATCGGCCTGGTGCTCATCGCCGGCCAGCTCTACGCGGCCGCCGGCCTCGAGGCGCCCGCCTCCGGCCTCGACAAGCTCACCGGGCTGCCCGGCGCCGCCGCCGACGCGCTGGGCAGCACCGAGGCGCTCACCTCGCTCGCCCTGGGCGCCGGCACCGTCGCGGTCATGGTGCTGTGGAAGCGGCTGCCCAGGCGGGCGCAGACCCTGCCGGGCGCGCTGGCCGCCGTCGTGCTGGCCACGTCGGTCACGGCGGTGTTCGGCCTGTCGGTCGCGACGGTCGAGGTCAACGGCCTGCTGGACTCCATCCAGCCGCCCGGCACCGACGCCTTCGGCGAGCTGGCGAACATCGGGCTCCTCGGCACCATCGTCGCCTTCACCCTGATCGCGTCGGCGGAGAGCCTGTTCAGCGCCGCCGCGGTGGACCGGCTGCACAAGGGCCCGCGCACCGAGTACAACAAGGAGCTGATGGCGCAGGGTGCCGGCAACACGGTGTGCGGTGTGCTCGGCGCGCTGCCGATGACGGCGGTCATCGTGCGCAGCTCCGCCAACGTGAGCGCCGGTGCGAAGACCAAGGCGTCCCGGGTGCTGCACGGCGTGTGGCTGCTGCTGTTCGCCGCGCTGCTGCCGTCCGCGCTGGCCCTGATCCCGCTGCCCGCGCTGGCCGGCATCCTGGTCCACGCGGGCTGGAAGCTGATCCCGTTCCGCGGCATCGTGCCGCTGTGGCGGGAGCACCGGGGCGAGGCGCTGATCCTGGTGGTCACGGCCGTGTCGATCGTCGCGGTGAACATGTTCGAGGGCGTGCTGATCGGTCTGGCTCTGTCCGTGGTCAAGACCGCCTGGGAGGCGTCGCACCTCAAGCTGGAGATCGTCGACAAGGGCGCGGGCCCCGTCCAGGCCCACCTGACGGGCAACGCGACCTTCCTGCGGCTGCCGAAGATCCTGGAGAGCCTGGAGTCGCTGCCGCAGGACCGCCCGGTCGAGCTGGACCTGTCCGGCCTGCACCACCTGGACCACGCCTGCCGCACGGCCCTGGAGAACTGGGCCGAACGGCACGGCACCGCCGGCACGGAACCGGTGACGGTCACGGCACCGCCGAAGGCGGTCTCGGCGTAGCGGCAGATCCGTAGCCGTACCTCCGCGCGGACTTCCGGTCCGGGGCCATGGCCCCGGACCGGAAGTCGGGAATATCGTGGCAGGAGCAGATGAACCGGACCTCTGGGCGAGGAGGCCGTCATGCTCGAGGAGCTCCTGACCGCGGCCGCGGCCGTGGGCAGCGCCGGGGTGGTGTACGTCGTCTCGGCCGCGCGGGTCGTCAAGCAGTACGAGCGGGGGGTGGTCTTCCGCCTCGGGCGGCTCGCGGGCGAGGTGCGCGGGCCCGGGTTCACGATGGTGGTGCCGGTCGTGGACCGGCTGCACAAGGTGAACATGCAGATCGTCACCCTGCCGGTGCCCGCCCAGGAGGGCATCACCCGCGACAACGTCACCGTGCGCGTGGACGCAGTCGTCTACTTCAAGGTGATCGACGCGGCCAACGCGCTGGTCCGTGTCGAGGACTACCGCTTCGCCGTCTCCCAGATGGCCCAGACCTCCCTGCGCTCGATCATCGGCAAGAGCGAGCTGGACGACCTGCTGTCCAACCGGGAGAAGCTGAACCAGGGCCTGGAGCTGATGATCGACAGCCCGGCCGTGGGGTGGGGCGTCCAGGTCGACCGGGTCGAGATCAAGGACGTCTCCCTGCCGGACACCATGAAGCGGTCGATGGCCCGGCAGGCCGAGGCCGACCGGGAGCGCCGGGCCCGGGTCATCAACGCCGACGCCGAGCTGCAGGCCTCGAAGGTGCTCGCGGAGGCGGCGCGGGAGATGTCCGAGACACCCGCGGCGCTGCAACTGCGCCTGTTGCAGACGGTGGTGGCGGTGGCCGCCGAGAAGAACTCGACCCTCGTACTGCCCTTCCCGGTGGAGCTGCTGCGGTTCCTGGAGAGGGCCCAGGAGCATCCCGTCGAGAAGTGACACGAGAAGTGACACGTGCTACGCGCGTGGTTCCCGGGACTCCTGGCAGGTGATAGACACGGCGGGGTCACAGTCCTGTCCGCCAGCAGGAAGGTTTCCCCCATGTCCACGTCCATGTCCAAGTCCATGTCCGGCCACGAGGCGACCCGACGTCAGGTACTCGCGCGCACGGGAGCCCTGGGCGCAGGCATCGCCTTCACCGGGGCCCTCTCCGAACTCTTCGCCGGCACCGCCGCGGCCCAGTCCCTGGGCCACACCGGCTACGGCCCCCTGGTGCCCGACCCCGACGGCCTGCTCGACCTGCCCCGGGGCTTCCGCTACCGGGTGCTGTCCCGCGAGGGCGACCGGCTGCGCTCCGGTGAGGGCCCGGTCCCGTCCAACCACGACGGCATGGCCGCCTTCCCGGGCCGGCACGGCGGAGTCCACCTGGTCCGCAACCACGAGAACCGCGCGGACGGCCGCGTCCCGGTTCCGACGGTCAAGGGGCTGACCTACGACCCCGAGGGAAAGGGCGGCTGTACGGCGCTGGCGCTGGACTCCCGCAACCGCGTGCTGTCCGAGCGGGTCGCGATCGCCGGTACGGCCGTCAACTGCGCGGGCGGGCCCACCCCCTGGCACACCTGGCTGACCTGCGAGGAGACCGAGGACAAGGCCGGCACCAACGGCTACACCAAGGACCACGGCTTCATCTTCGAGGTCGACCCGGCCGACCCGCACCGCACCGGCGCGGTGCCGCTGACCGCGATGGGCCGCTTCCAGCACGAGGCGATCGCCGTGGACCCGCGGCGCGGCGTCGTCTACGAGACGGAGGACGCGTTCGAGCGTCCGTTCGGACTGTTCTACCGGTTCCTGCCCGAGAAGCCGCTCGGCGGCCGGGGTTCGCTGCGGGCGGGCGGCAGGCTCCAGGCGATGCGGGTGCCCGGCGTGCCCGACCTGTCCTCGATCCAGGAGACGGGCGCCTGCTTCGACGGCATCGAGTGGGTGGACGTACCCGACCCGCTGGCCGCCGGGACGCCCATCCGCTTCCAGGACTTCGGCCGGGGCGGCATCACCCACGCGCAGAAACTGGAGGGCTGCTACTGGGGCGGGCGGTGCGTGTACTTCGTGTCGTCCTTCGCCCACAGCGACGAGGGCTCGGCCGCCGACCACTACGGGCAGATCTGGCGCTACGACCCCGAACGGCGCCGCCTGACCCTGGTGATCGTCTTCGGTCCGGACACCGACGTGCAGCTGCCGGGCGAGTCCCCGGACAACATCTGCCTGGCCCCCAGCGGCGGCCTGATGGTCTGCGAGGACGGCGGAGGCGCCCAGCACGTGTTCGGGGTGACCCGGCGCGGCGAGGTGTACGCGATGGCCCGGGGCGCCCAGAACATCGGGACGCCCGAGGCGCCGGAGTGGGGCGAGTTCGCGGGGGTCGCCTTCTCCCCCGACGGCGACACGATGTACGTCAACTGCTACACACCCGGCACCACCTTCGCGGTCACGGGTCCCTGGCGCGGGTAGGCCCGGGAGGGTGAGCCTCGGGGCACGTCACGCCCTATAGTCGTACAAACCGAAGAACACACTCATACGTTCGTACGGTGATCACTCTCGTACGTCGTGCCACCGCCCTCTGCGTGCTGGGCGCCGCCCTCGCCGCCTGTGGAACCTCCGAGTCCCCGCGGGCGCCCCGACCGGCGCCCAGCGCGCCCTCCGCCGCCCCGTCGAAACCCTCCCGGCCGCCGACGCTCGCGCCCGGCCCGGCCGGTCTGACCCCCGTCTTCGAGCACGGCTCGCGCACCGCCGGCAAGACGGTCGCGCTCACCTTCGACGCCGACATGACCGCCGACCAGGGGCCCCGGGCGGCGTCGGGCGAGCGCTTCGACAATCCCGGGCTGATCGCGACGCTGCGGCGGCTGGGGGTGCCGGCCACGGTGTTCATGACCGGCCGGTGGGCCGAGGAGTACCCGGACGCGGCCCGGTCCATCGGCCGGGACCCGCGGTTCGAGATCGCCAACCACTCCTACAGCCACTACGCCTACACCGACGACTGCTACGGACTGCCGACCGTGTCCCGGGACCGGATGCGCGCGGACCTGGAGCGGGCGTACACGTCGTTCCGGAAAGCCGGGGTCCGGGGCGCGATGCCCTACTTCCGCTTTCCCGGCGGCTGCTACGACGAGGCGGCCCGCAGGGAGCTGACCGCCGCCGGTGTCACCGCCGTGCAGTGGGACGTGGTGAGCGGGGACGCCTTCGCGACCGACGCCGACGCGGTCGCCCGGCAGGTGCTGGACGGGGTGCGGCCGGGGTCGGTGGTCGTCATGCACTGCACGCGCAGCGCCGCCCCCGTGACCGAGCGGGCGGTCCGGACGATCGTCCCCGAACTGCGCGAGAGGGGCTACCGCTTCGTGAAGGTCTCGGAGCTGATCGGCACCGCGAACGGCCGCGCCTGACGGGCCTACGCTGGAGAGATGAACAGCGACGACGACCAGGGTGCGAACGACTACTGCCTGATCGACGCGACCCGGCCGCCCAAGGCGGACGGCCCGCCCTATGCGGAGTGCGTGCTGTGCCGGGAACCCACGGAGTACCCGGAGTCGTACAAGGGCATCACCTACTGCCCGGTCTGCGAGTGGCAGGAGGCGCAGCGCACGGCCTGCTCAGGCTGACCGGCGCGAGCTGAGCGCACAGGCGGTACGTTCCCCGGCCGCGAGCCGGTGACCAGGGCGCCGACCGCAGCCCGCGCCGCGGAGCCCGCCGCCACCGGCACCGGCAGGGCCCCGCCCAGCACCCAGGGGCCGCGGATGCCGTAGCGGCGCCCCACGCCGTCCAGCCTCAGCTCGTGTCGCATGGGGCCATACTGCCGCGAGCGCGCGGGTTGGCAGACTGGGGGCGTGAGCAACGAAGCGACGACGCCCGTCCCCGACAGCCCCTTCCGTCCCGAACCCGGCGACCGCGACCTCGCGCCGCAGTTCGTCCTGCCGCTGGTGGTGCGCATCGAGCGGGCGGCGCCGCCGGCCCGTACCGACGCGCTGGAGACCGCGGCCCGGGCGGTGCTGGTGATGCTCGGCGACGAGCGGTCGGCCGGCGACGGCGAGTGGGCGCAGGCGGTGCGGGACTGGCAGGACGCGCGGATCCGCAAGGTGGTGCGCCGGGCGCGCGGCGCCGAGTGGCGGCGGGCCGAGGCGCTGCCCGGGATCACGGTCCGCGGCGGGTCGGCGGAGGTCCGGGTCTTTCCGCCGGTCCCGCTGGACGGCTGGCCGAAGGACCTGGCCCGTCTCCAGGTCTCCGGCACCGACCTCGACGACCCGGAGCCGCCGGGCGAGGCCGATCTCTCCGCGCCGGTGCTCTGGATGAACCCGGACCTGGACATGTCGGCGGGCAAGGCCATGGCCCAGGCAGGCCACGGCGCCCAGCTCGCCTGGTGGGAGCTGGACGCCGGGGCGCGGGCGGCGTGGCGTGCGGCGGGCTACCCCCTGGCCGTGCGCACGCCGGAGCCCGCCCGCTGGAGCGGCCTGACCACGAGTGGCCTGCCGGTGGTCCGCGACGCCGGATTCACGGAGATCGCGCCGGGGTCGTGCACGGTGGTCGCGGACCACCCGGCGCTGGCCCGTGCTACGGCTCGATCAGAATCGAGTTGATGGGCGTGAGGTTCCTGTTCCAGGCCCAGTTCATGGGAATGCGGTCGCCGCAGCCCGTGCCGTTGCTGCCGGTGCACAGCCGGACCGTCCAGCCGTCGGTCTGGTTGTTGTAGACCCAGTGGTTCCCGAACTGGTTGTAGAGCTTGTGCACCCCACGGGAGTAGTAGAAGTCGGTCGGCTTGCTGTCCCTCCAGTACTCGTCCTGCGGGTAGATGCACACGGCCCCGACCGGGCATCCGTACTGGGAGGCCGCGGCCGGTGCCGCGGACGCCGCCCCCGGGCCGGCACCCAGCAGTCCGGCCGTGAGGGCGACGGACGCGGCGCCGCCGGCGAGTGCGCGGTGGAAGAGCTTCATCAGATTCCCTCCGTAGCGGTTTCCTGCACCGGCAGGTTCCTGGCGCGGGTGCCGTTCGCGCACCACTGTTCGGACCCAGCCAAATCGTCGCCGAGCAGCCGCAGGCCGAGCGCGGTCACCGAGTGCAGGACGTACTTGCCGGCCCGGCGCGTCGTCAGCAGGCCCGCCTCCCGCAGCACCGCCAGCTGCTGGCTGCCGCTGGGCAGCGAGATGCCGACCGCCGCCGCCAGTTCGGACGTCGTGCCGCACGCGCGTCCGGCCGCCTCGTGGAGCAGCGCGGCCCGGGTGGGGCCCACCAGTGCGGTGAGCGCGGCGAACCCGGTGACGGGCGCCGGGACGACCGTCTTGTCCGCCGGGTAGACCAGCACCGGCCGCGGGCCCGCGTCGACCAGGGTGATCGGGCGTCGCCAGCAGAAGTACGAGGGCACGAGCAGCAGCCCGCGCCCCTCCAGGTGCAGGTCGCGCCGGACCGGATAGTCCACTTCGAGCACCGGTGGCCGCCACACCGCCATCGGCCGGAAGGTGGCCAGCAGGGCGGCCGTCCCGCCGGTCACCAGGGCACGGGTGCGCCAGGCGAGGTCGGCGCCGACGGCCGCCCCGATCCGGTCGCGCACCGGTTCGAGCAGCGCCTCGTCGTAGGCGTGCAGGCCGCCGCCGAGCCCCCCGAGCGCCGTCACGTCGCCCCGGGCCAGTGCCGCCGCGCCCGGGACCGGCGGCGCGCCCGACGCGGCCAGCAGGGCCAGCTCGTGCCGGAGCCGGCCGCGCGGGGTGGCGAGCACCCGTTCGACGCCGTCCCGCAGGGTCACCTGGTCGCCCTCCAGGGGCGGCGTGAGGAAGTCCGGGAAGTACGCGCCGAACGGCACCAGGCCACGCAGCGCCAGCGCGGCCCGGCGGGCCGTGCCGTCGCGCAGCAGCCGGGCCCTGACCTGCCGCCGCCACGGGTCGAAGGCGAGCGCGCCCTCCCGTGTCTGGAGGCGGCAGACGCTGCACACGATCTCCCACAGCGGATCGGGGCCGCGCGCCAGTCTGATGCTCTCCAGGTCCTGTCCGGTGAAGTGGATCCGCAGCAAGGTGTTCCCCCGTCCCCCCGACGGTCGCCGAACTCGTCCACGGCCAGCGTGGGCCGCCCGCATACGCAAACGGTTGACGCCCGCTGAACGGTGGCCGCGGCGGTGGGCGTGCGATGAGTTCCGCGGGGCGGGACGGTCTACCCAGCAGGCGTACCTCCCAGAAACGGACGTGATCACCGTGCCGAACAGTTCCGCCCACGCCGACCTCGACGGGCTGGAGATGTACTACGAGATCCACGGCACCGCCCGGGACGCCGCCCGGCGTCCGCTGGTCCTGCTGCACGGCGGTGTCCTCACCGTCGGACTGAGCTTCGGCGCCCTGCTGCCCGCGCTCGCCCCCGGCCGGCACATCGTGGCCCCCGAGTTGCAGGGGCACGGGCACACCGCCGACATCGAGCGTGCCATCACCGTGCCCAACCTGGCGGGTGACGTGGTCGCCCTGCTCGACGCCCTCGGTATCGAGCGGGCCGACCTGCTCGGGTTCAGTCTGGGCGGGCTGACCGCGCTGGAGGTCGCCGTCCGGCACCCCGCGCGGGTGGGACGGCTGGTGCTCGCCGCCACGCAGTACACCCAGGACGGCTACCGCGAGGAGGTCCGCACCCCCGACTACGACTCGCCGCTGCTGCCCGGCGAGGCCGACTTCAAGGAGATGGCCGACGCCTACGCGGCCACCGCTCCGCACCCCGAGCACTTCCAGGACTTCATCGACAAGTGCTCGCAGGCCGCCCACGGCCCCCTGCCCTGGAGCGCCGACGACCTGCGCGGGCTGACGGCCCCCACGCTGCTGGTCGTCGGGGACCGCGACTTCGTGCGCGTGGAGCACGCCGCCGAGATGCGGGAGCTGATCCCCGACGCGCGCCTCGCCGTCCTCCCCGACACCACCCACATGACGCTGATGCGGCGCACGGCCCTGCTCGTGCCGCTCCTGGAGGAGTTCCTGGGCACCGGGCGGGCGCCGGAGGCGTCGCCCCGTGCGGCGTGACATCGTGGTGGCATGAGCATCGACGTGCGTCCGGCCACGGTCTTCGAGGACGTGCGCGCGGTGCTCGGCCCCAAGTCACCCGGAGCCAACGTCTGCTGGTGCCTGAGCTACCGCGTCCCCTCCAAGGTCAACAAGGAGCTGCGCGGCCCGGCCCGCGGCGCGTACGTCGCCGAGCTGTGCCGGACGGGGCCGCCTCCCGGGGTGCTCGCCCACGACGGGGACGAGCCGGTCGGCTGGGCCGCCGTGGCGCCGCGCGCGGACACCTCCTTCGCCCGCAACCGCAAGATCCCGCACGTGGACGACCTGCCGGTCTGGTCGTTGTGGTGCGTCCGCGTGCGGCCCGGGCACCGGAAACAGGGGATCTCGCACGCCCTGATCGCCGGGGCCGTCGAATTCGCCCGCTCCCGGGGTGCTCCGGCGATCGAGGCGTACCCGCTGGACAACGGGGACGCCCGGGTCGACCTGACGATGGCATACGCGGGGCTCCGGCGGAACTTCGAGCGCGCCGGGTTCGTCCACGCCGCCGACACCACCTCCGTGCTGGCCGGACACCCGCGCGTCCTGATGCGGCTCGACCTGCGCTGAGCGTCCGGGGCCGCCGCGAACCTCAGATGTTGCTCTGAAGACGGCCCCCGCGCGGTTGGCGGCGGGCCGGGCGGGCCATACCCCCGTCATACCGACGGGGAGGAGGCACGACCATGCGACGACTGGGAACGGGCATCGGGTGGCGTCCGGAGATCGCGGACGCCGTGGAGCGGATGCCCGGCATCGACTGGGTCGAGGCCGTGTCCGAGAACCTCTGTCCCGGGCATCTGCCCGAATCGCTGCTGCGGCTGCGCGAGCGCGGGGTGACCGTCGTGCCGCACGGTGTCTCGCTCGGACTCGGCGGCGCCGAACGGCCGGACGCGGGGCGGCTGGCGGCGCTGGCCGACCGCGCGGAGGCGCTCGGATCGCCGCTGGTCACCGAGCACATCGCGTTCGTCCGCGCGGGCGGCGCGCTGACCGCCTCCCCGCACCTGGAGGCCGGGCACCTGCTGCCCGTGCCGCGCACGCGGGACGCGCTCGACGTGCTGTGCGAGAACGTGCGCATCGCGCAGGAGGCGCTGCCCGTGCCGCTCGCCGTGGAGAACATCGCCGCGCTCGTCGCCTGGCCGGACGAGGAGCTGACGGAGGGGCAGTTCCTGTACGAGCTGGCCGACCGGACCGGGGTGCGGCTGCTGATCGACGTGGCGAACCTGCACACCAACCACGTGAACATCGGGGCGGACCCGGCCGAGGCGCTGGGCGAACTGCCGCTGGAGGCCATCGCCTACGTCCATGTCGCGGGCGGCTTCGAACGGGACGGCGTCTGGCACGACAGCCACGCCCACCCCGTCCCGCGGCCGGTGCTCGACATCCTCACCGACCTCGCCTCACGGGTGGCACCGCCGGGCGTCCTGCTGGAGCGGGACGAGAACTTCCCCGGTGCGGGCGAGCTGGAGGCGGAGGTGGAGGCGATCCGCGACGCCGTCGCGCGGGGGCGGGCCCAGAGCGCGGGGCCCGCCGACCGGGACGCGTCCGTGGCACGAGCGGCCTCGCCCGAGGCGGACGCGGCGAACGTGGCGGACGTGGCGGACCACGCCGTACGGCAGCGGCTCGGTCTGGCGCAGGCCGCGCTGCTGTCCGCGCTGGTCGCGGGGGCGCCGGCGCCCGAGGGATTCGATCGGGTGCGGCTGGGCGTACAGGCGCGGGCGCTCGCCGGGAAGCGGGCGGACGTGGTCGCGAAGGTGGCGCCCGAACTGCCGGTGATCCTCGGCCCGGCGTACCGGCCGGCGTTCCTCGCCTACGCGCGGGGGTGCCCGATGGGCGCGGGCTACCGACGGGACGCCCTCGACTTCGCCGAGCGGCTGCTGAGCGCGGAGACGGGGCCCGCGGCGGAGGACGCCGGTGTGCGGCGGGAGTTGCGGGAGTGGTGGCTGGAGCGCTCGGGGCCGGTGCCGCGGTCGAGGCGGCCGGGGGTGCGGTGGGCGCGTGCGACCAGGCGGGTCCTGCTGCGCCGCTGACCCGGCCATGGCCGGTCCGGGACATCACCAAACGGAACGTCACATACCCACAACACTGCGTCCCGAAATGTGAACAGGCCATGGCGTCGGCGAAAGCCTTTGGCATAGAAGTACGGCATGTTCTGGGTCCTTTTCCTCCTGTCGGCCTGGGCCGTCGCCGGCCTCGCGTGTCTGCGGCTGTGCCTGGCCGCCGTGCGCACGGCGGCCGTCGCCCCGCGCACCCCCGCGCGGGAGCACGCGCTGACCCTGTACGAGGCGGCGTTCCTGTCCGGCGGACCGCGGCGGGTGGCCGACCTGACGCTGGTCTCGATGGCCCGCCAGCGCCGGCTGCTGCTCGCGCACACCGGCTGGGCGACGGTCGTGGACCCGTGCGGACGCGACGACATGGAGCGGTCGGTCATAGGGGCGATAGGGCCCGAGGGGCAGTCCCGGATAGCCCCGGTCCGGGCCACCGCCGCCACGGCCGACCCGGTACGGGGCCTGGCCGACCGGCTGGTCGGCGCCGGTCTCGCCGTACCGGACGGCGGCTCCGACGGCATCGCGGCCGGAGTGCGGCGGGTACGGGTCGCGGCGGTGGCCGTGTGCGCGCTGGCCGTCGCCGCGCTGGCGCTGCCCCTGCCCGCGCACGAGCCGCGCATGCTGATCGCCCTGTGGTTCGCCCTGCCGCTCGCCCTGACCCTGGGCTGCCTCGCCATCACGCGGATGGAGATCCACCCGTACTCCCGCTGGGCCTCCCCGGCCGGGCAGCGGCTCATCGGCACCCTCGTCCAGCACGCCGACGGCACCGCCGACGAGCGCACCTACCTCACCTCCGTCGCCGTGCGCGGAGTGCACGCGATCGGCGAGCCGGACCTGCGCGCGGCCTTCGCCCACCGCGAGGCGTACACCGAGGGGTACCGCGGGCGCCGGATCTGACCGGCCGCCGCCGGCACGCCGACGCGCCGGGGGCGTACGGAGGCACTCCGCGCCGACACCCGCGGGCGGTGCTTGCCCTGCCCGCCGGGCGAACCAAACATCCCTTGTGACACCCCCGTGCCACGGAAGGGATACGCGATGCGAGCTGCCGCCCTCTACTCGGCCGCCGGGTCCTTGCTGCTGACCACCCTCGCCACCACCGCTCCGGTCCAGGCGGCCCCGACCGCCCACGGCTCGGCCGAGGCGCGCGGCACCGCCGTGGCCGCCGGGCGGGCGGCGGCGGCCGGAATCGAGTTCGGCAGCTGCCCGAAGGCGGAGGACCTGCCGGGCAGCATGCGCTGCGGCACGGTCGGGGTGCCCCTGGACTACGCGCACCCCGACGGGAAGCAGCTCCGGCTCACCGTCAGCCGCGTGCGGGCCACCCACAAGGACCCGGACAACCCCAAGCGCAAGGTGCCCGGGCAGGGCGCCCTCCTCTACAACCCGGGGGGTCCCGGCGGCTCGGGCCTGTACTTCCCGCTGGTCGGCCTGGTGCCCGAGTGGAAGCGGATCGCGGGCGCCTACGACCTGGTCGGATACGCGCCGCGCGGGGTCGCGCCCTCCGCGCCGCTGTCCTGCCAGGACCCCGGCGACTTCTTCAAGGGCCCGCGCCCGGCCCCGACACAGCCCTCGGACGCGTACAAGAAAAAGCGCGCCGCCGAGGCCGAGGCGTACGCGCGGGGCTGCGCCGCTCGCGCCGGCCAGTCGCTGCGGCACTACCACTCGCTCAACAACGCCCGTGACCTGGAGGTGGTGCGGGCCGCGCTGGGCGAGGACCGGCTGACCTTCATGGGCGCGTCGTACGGCACCTACCTCGGGGCGCTGTACGCCGAGCTGTTCCCGGCCCGGGTGCGGCGGATGGTGTTCGACTCGGTGGTGAATCCGGACCCCGCGCTGGTCTGGTACCGCAACAACCTGGAGCAGTCGGAGGCGTTCGAGGACCGCTGGGACGACTTCAAGGAGTGGATCGCCGGCCATGACGCCGTGTACGGCCTCGGGGACACGCCGAGGCAGGTGCAGAACAGCTACGAGGAGGCGAGCGAGCGGCTCGCGGCGGAGCCGGCCGGCGGGACGGTGGGCCCCGCCCAGTTGCAGGGGGCGTTCCTGCGTGCGGGGTACTACGACGACTACTGGCCGCACCGGGCCGAGGCGCTGTCGGCGTACCTGAAGGGTGATCCGCAGCCGCTGATCGACCAGGCGGGGACGCGGACCGCGAAGGGCGCGAAGGCGTCGGAGAACTCCAACGCCGTGTACACGGCCGTCGAGTGCAACGACGCGCCCTGGCCGGCCGACTTCGAGGTCTGGGACCGGGACAACACACGGCTGGCGCGCCGGGCACCCTTCGAGACCTGGGACAACGTGTGGACCAACCTGCCGTGCGCCTACTGGCGGGTGCCCCGGCAGCGGCCCCTCGACGTGCGCACCGCGCCCGGTGAGCTGCCGCCGACGCTGATCCTGGCCGCCGAGCGGGACGCGGCCACCCCCTACGAGGGTGCGCTGGAACTGCGGCGCAGGCTGTCGGGTTCGGTCCTGGTGACCGAACGGGACGCGGGCACGCACGGCGTCGCGGGGGGACCGAACGCCTGCGTCAACGGCCACCTGGAGGCGTACCTGCTGGCGGGCCGGCTCCCGGCGCGGAACGCGTCGTGCGCCCCGCGCCCGGAACCGGAGCCGAGCCCGGCGCCCTGATCAGGCCGCCCGGCCGCCGGCTCGGGCCGGCCGATCAGGCCAGCCCGGCCACCAGCTCGGCGACGTCCTTGCGGCGCCCGGTGTAGAAGGGGACCTCCTCGCGGACGTGCATGCGGGCCTCGGAGGCGCGCAGGTGGCGCATGAGGTCGACGATGCGGTGCAGTTCGTCGGCCTCGAAGGCGAGGATCCACTCGTAGTCGCCGAGCGAGAAGGAGGCGACCGTGTTGGCGCGCACGTCCGGGTAGCCGCGGGCCATCTTGCCGTGGTCCGCGAGCATGCGGCGGCGGTCCTCGTCGGGCAGCAGGTACCAGTCGTAGGAGCGCACGAACGGGTAGACGCTGATGTAGTCGCGGGGCGTCTCGTCGGCGAGGAAGGCCGGGATGTGCGCGCGGTTGAACTCGGCGGGGCGGTGCAGCGCCATGTTCGACCAGACCGGCTCCAGCGCGCGGCCCAGCTTCGTGCGACGGAAGAGGTTGTACGCCTCCTGGAGCTGGTCGGCGGTCTCCGCGTGCCACCAGATCATGAGGTCGGCGTCGGCGCGCAGACCGGACAGGTCGTACGTGCCGCGGACCGTCACGTCCTTGGCGGCGAGCTGGTCGAACAGCTCCTGGACCTCGTCGGCGTACCCGGCGCGGTCCTCGGGGAGCGCGTCCTTGAGCTTGAAGACGGACCAGAGGGTGTAGCGGATGACCTCGTTGAGGTCCTTGGCCAGCTTGCCCTTGTTGGGGATCCGGCCGGCGGCAGCGGTGGAGGCGTCGTCACTCATGCCCCTATTCTCCCGCTCCGCCGTGCGGACTCCGCACCGGGTGGGCGGTCGGCCCGTCCGCGCCGCGCAGGGCCCCGTGGATCCGGTCGACCGCCGCGTACGCGCTCGCGATGCTCGCCGGGATGCCGACGCCGTCGTAGGCCGCCCCGCACACCGCGAGGCCCGGGAGCTTCGCGACGTGCCCGCGGACCCTGGCCACGCGCGCGTGGTGGCCGACGGGGTACTGGGGCAGGCCGTCCTGCCAGCGGGTGACCCGGGTGGCGACGGGCTCGGCGGTCAGCCCGGTGGCCTCCCCGAGGTCGTGCCGGGAGGCGGCGACGAGGCCCGCGTCGTCGCGGCCGAGGATCTCCGTCTCGCCGTACCGCCCGACGGAGGTGCGCAGGACGACCAGGTCCGGGTCGTCGTCGGCGATCCACCCCCACTTGCGGGAGGCGAAGGTGGACGCCTTGATGGTGTGCCCGTCGACCGGCGGCACCAGGAAGCCGCTGCCCTCGGGCAGGGCGGCGGCGTCGGAGCGGCGGTAGGCGAGGGTGATCAGGGCCATCGAGGCGTACTCCACCGCGGACAGCTCGGCGGCGGCCGCGGGCGCCTCGGCGCGCAGCAGCTCGGCGGCGGGGCGGGCGGGGAGGGCGACGACGACCGCGCCGGCGTGCAGCACCCGCTCGCCGGCGACGATCCGCCAGCCGTCCGGAGCCGTGCGGCGCAGCTCCGTCACGGGTGCCCCGGTGACGATCTCGCCGCCGCGCGCGCGGACCGACTCGGCGACGGCGAGGGGCAGGGTGCCGATGCCGCCCTCGATGCCCATGAACACCGGGCCGCTCGCCGGGGAGGTGGCCGTCCGTCCCTGGAGGGCGCGCACCGCCTCGGTGAGGGAGGTGTGGTCGCGGGCCGCCTCGAAGAGCTGGGGCACGGCGGAGCGCAGCGAGATGCGGTAGGCGTCGCCCGCGTACACGCCGCCGAGCAGCGGTTCCACGAGGCGGTCGACGACCTCGCGGCCGAGGCGCGCGGCGACGTACTCCCCCACCGCGACGTCGTCGCCCACCTCGGTGCGCGGCAGGTCCGCGTCGCGCTCGATGCGGGCCAGGCCCTCTTCGGAGAGGACGCCGGCCAGGGCGGCGGCGGTGCCGGGGACGCCCATGACGTGGCCCTTGGGCATGGGGCGCAGCGCACCGCGGGTCCACAGGGAGGCCGACGCGGTGGCCGGCGGCTGGAGGCGGTCGGCGAGACCGGCCGCGCGGGCCAGGCCGACGGCCTCGGGGCGGCGGGCCAGCATCGACTCGGCGCCCAGGTCGACGCGGACGCCGGCGATCTCACCGGGCAGCAGCTTGCCGCCGACCCGGTCGGCGGCCTCCAGCACGGTCACCCGGGCGCCCCGCTCCAGCAGGCGGTGGGCGGCGGCCAGTCCGGCGATGCCGGCTCCGACGACGACGACATGTCCCGGTCCCGGGTCCCGGTCCCCAGGAACCCGCCCCGCGGGGGTCTCGCTTGCGCACATGTCCCCCAGCGTCTCAGACCCCACCGGCGGGGCCGCCACCAGGCCGGTCACGTGTCCGGGCCCCGCGAGTCCGGACCGTGACCTGTTCGGGACCGTTCCGCGCCGGCCTGCGGGCCGCTCCCCGCGTCGTAGGAACGACAAGTCGTACCGACGATCCCGGGGGCCCCTGTGCGCACATCCTCCTTCCCACGACCGCTTCCGGCGCTGGCCGCCCTCCTACTGGCCGGGGCTCTCGCGCTGACCGGATGCACCTCCAAGGGCGGTGACTTCGGCGTGGACAGCGCGGGCGACGCGGCCAAGGGGGCCGCTCCCTCGGCGGCCGACGACCGGCCGGGCTCGGCGGGCGACGACCGGCCGGGCGCGGCGGGCGGCGAGGCGTCCGGTGCCGAGGCGACCGCGCCGCCGAAGGCCGCCGCGACCCACGTCATCCGCACCGCCTCGCTGACCGTGCAGGTCGAGGACGTGCCGAAGGCCCTGGACGAGGCCCGCACCACCGTCGAGAACGCGGGCGGCTACGTGGGCGACGAGGACACCAGCCGGGACGAGGACGGCCGGGAACGCACCCGGCTGGAGCTGCGCGTGCCCGTCGACGCCTACCAGGAGGTCCTCGACGGCCTGGAGGGTGCCGGGAAGCTGCTGCACCGGGGCGCGAAGGCGGAGGACGTCACCGACCAGGTCGTCGACGTGGAGAGCCGGATCAGGTCGCAGCGGGCCAGCGTGGCCCGGGTGCGGGAGCTGATGGACCGGGCGACGAAGCTGAGCGACGTGGTGACGCTGGAGGGCGAGCTGAGTTCCCGGCAGACCGAACTGGAGGCGCTGCTGGCCCAGCAGGCGTCCCTGAAGGACCGCACCAGCCTGGCCACCATCACCCTCTCGCTGTCCGAGACGCCGGTCGACGAGGCCGCAGGGGACGACGACCCCGGGTTCACGGACGCGCTGGCCGGCGGTTGGGACGCCTTCGTGACGATGCTGCGCTGGCTGGCGGTGGCCCTCGGCGCGGTGCTGCCGTTCGCCGTCGTGGCGGCGCTGCTCGTGCTGGTGTGGCTGCGGGTGGTGCGGCCCAGGCTGCCGCACCGCACGGCACCGGCGCCCGCACCTGCCGAGTCGCCGTCACCGGCGGCGCGCGAGGAGGAGCCCGGCGCGCGGGACTGACGGGACTGAAATGCCGGGTCCGCGTAGCGTGTTCGCATGAGCATGAGCGCCGCGGGCGGTACGAGAGAGCGACTGGTCGTGATCGGCGGTGATGCCGCGGGGATGTCCGCGGCGTCGCAGGCCCGCCGGCTGAAGGGCCCGGACGAACTGGAGATCGTGGCGTTCGAGCGCGGCCACTTCAGTTCGTACTCGGCGTGCGGCATCCCGTACTGGGTCGGCGGCGACGTGGCCGACCGGGACCAGCTGATCGCCCGCACGCCCGAGGAGCACCGCGCCCGGGACATCGGCCTGCGGATGCGCACGGAGGTCACGGAGATCGACGTGGCCGGCGGGCGGGTACGCGCGCGTGACCTCGATTCGGGGGCGGAGTCCTGGACGCCGTACGACAAGCTCGTGATCGGCACCGGGGCGCGGCCGATCCGGCCGGAGCTGCCGGGCGTCGACGCGCCCGGCGTGCACGGGGTGCAGACGCTGGACGACGGTCAGGCGCTGCTCGACACGCTCACCCGCACGCGCGGCCGTCGCGCGGTGGTCGTCGGCGCCGGGTACATCGGCGTGGAGATGGCCGAGGCGATGATCAACCGCGGCTACGAGGTGACGGTCGTCAACCGCGGCCGGGAGCCGATGTCGACGCTGGACCCGGACATGGGCCGCATGGTGCACGAGGCCATGGAGGGCCTCGGCATCACCATGGTGAACGGCGCCGAGGTCACCGAGGTGCTCACCGGGGACGACGGCCGGGTCCGGGCGGTGGCCACCGAGGACGCCGAGTACCCGGCGGACGTGGTCGTGCTCGGCATCGGCGTACGCCCCGAGACCGCGCTGGCCGAGGCCGCCGGGCTGCCGCTCGGCGCGCACGGCGGGCTGCTGACCGACCTCGGCATGCGGGTGCGGGGGCACGAGAACATCTGGGCGGGCGGTGACTGCGTGGAGGTGCTCGACCTGGTCTCCGGGCAGTCGCGGCACATCCCGCTGGGCACGCACGCCAACAAGCACGGTCAGGTCATCGGCACCAACGTGGGCGGCGGTTACGCCACCTTCCCCGGCGTGGTCGGCACGGCGGTCAGCAAGGTGTGCGACCTGGAGATCGCGCGCACCGGGCTGCGCGAGAAGGACGCCCTGCGGGCGGGGCTGCGGTTCGTGACGGCCACGATCGAGTCGACCAGCCGCGCGGGCTACTACCCGGACTCCTCCCCCATGACGGTGAAGATGCTCGCCGAGCGGCGCACCGGCCGGCTGCTCGGCGTCCAGATCGTCGGCCGCGAGGGCGCCGGCAAGCGGGTCGACATCGCCGCGGTGGCCCTCACGGCCGGGATGACGGTGGACCGGATGACGGCCCTCGACCTGGGGTACGCGCCGCCCTTCTCCCCCGTGTGGGACCCCGTGCTGGTGGCCGCCCGCAGGGCGTCGCGGGCGGTGGAGGAGGAGCGCGGCTGAGTGCGGCGGCGCCTCCTACGCGGTCCCGTTGATCCGGTCGATGGCCTGCCGTGCCTGCTCGGCCGGGGGCCGCGCGGGCAGCGACGACACCGAGGCGGGTGCGGTGCCGGGCGCCGACGCGGCCACCGCGGGCGGCTGTTCGCCGGCCGGCCTGGCGTGCGTCGCCGCGGCCCGCGCGGAGCGCAGCCGGTGGCTCACCGCCTCGTCCAGCGTCACCGGCCGCTGCATCTGCGCGGCCAGCCGCCCGGCCTCCTGGCCGAGCCGGGCCACGTCCTCCCAGGGCAGGCGCAGCACGAGGGCGACCTCGGCCTCCCCGTCGGGCAGGGCGTGCATCGCCGGCGCCGGTGTGACCCGTTCGTTCATCGCCTGATCCTCACGTCGTGCCCGCGTCCGCCTTCCCCGGGCCGCGGGCGGTTGTGAGGGCATACGTACGCGCGGCCGGGGGCGTTCAAGGGGGCGGGGTCAGGCGGGGGTGGCGGCTTCGTCCGGTACGGCCGGTGCCGGGGTCCAGCGGATGCGGGTGCTGCACAGGGCGACGGCGCCCGCGGACGCGGCGACGGCGCCCATGCCCCAGGCAAGGCTGCTCGCACCGGCGATGAAGCCGATGAGCGGCGGCCCGGCCAGCAGTCCGGTGGTGCCCATGGCGGCGACCAGGGTGAGCGCGTCCGAGCCCTGGCGGGCCGCGGCGGCGTAGACGCAGGGGGTCACGGCGGCGATGCCGAGGCCCATGCAGGCGAAGCCCGCGAGGGCCGGTGCGACGCCGCCGCTGACCAGGGCGAGGGCGAGGCCGGCGGCGGCGACCGCGCTGCCGAGGAGGACGACCCGGCCGTCGCCCCAGCGAGCCCGCCAGCCGTCGGCGAAGAGGCGGGCGACGACCATCATCCCGGACACCACGGCGATGCCCAGGGGCGCGAGTTCCGCCGACGCCTCGGCGACGTCCTTGAGGTAGAGGGCGGACCAGTCGTTCATGGCGCCCTCGGCGACCGTGCCGAAGACCATGGCGCAGCACATCCACAGGGTCAGGCTGGAGGGGACGGTCCAGCGGCGGCCGGCCGGTTTCCCCTCGGCGGTGACGGCCGCGTCCGCACGGGCCGCCTCGCCCGGCTCGTCCGCCGGTGCCTCGTCGTCGAGGAGCCCCGTCCGCGCGGACGCGCCCAGGGCGACGAGGAGGACGACGGCCACGCCGAAGTGCGCGGCGACCGCGTCGGTGGCGGCGGTCATGCCCGAGGCGAGCAGCGCGGCGAGCAGCGAGCCGGCGGAGAACGTCGCGTGCAGCTTCGCCATCGTGTTGCGTTCGTGCCGTGTCTCCAGGGCGGCGCCCTGCGCGTTCATGGCCACGTTCAGGCAGCCGACGAGGACGCCGTCGGCGCACATCACCAGCAGGGCCACCGGGTAGTTGGGGGCCGCCGCCAGGCCGAGCAGCAGCAGGGCGAGGCCGAGCTGGGAGAGCAGGCCGAGCCGCCGCGAGCCCATGCGCCGCATCAGCCACGCCACCACCGGGAACGACACCGCCGCGCCAACCCCCGCGGCCATCAGGAGCACCCCCACCTCGGCGGCGCTCAGGTCCAGGTCGGACTTGATCGCCGGGATCCGCGCGGCCCAGGTGGCGTACTGGAAGCCGAGGGACAGGAACAGCGCGGCGATCGCCAACTGGCCGCGCAGGAAGGGGTCGTGGACACGGGACACGCGCATCAGCTCACTTCGCGCAGGAACGGGGGCGGGTTCGGGGACGGGGAGAGGGAGGGGTGGGCCGGGTGGTCCGGGTGGGCCGGGTGGGCCGGGACCGGCTTGGACATGTAGACGGCCTCGCCGCCGTAGGCGCCCTCGGGCACCACCCCCGGCTCGGCCACGAAGCCGCGCGCCGACCAGAACCGCTCGGTGCCGCCCACGGCGACCAGCGAGATCCGCTCGTCCCCACGCGTCCGGGCGGTGCCGGTCAGGTGGTGCAGCAGGTGCCGCGCCAGCCCTCTGCGGCGCAGGCCGGGTGCCACGACGATGTCGTGCAGGTGGAGGTTGCCGGCCGGGAACGCCGTCGCGGCCTCCTCCGCCCGCGTCAGGTCCGGCCAGCGGTGCGGCGGGTAAGGGAGGGCCAGCACGTATCCGGCGGTGCGGGCGCCGATGTCCACGACGAAGCAGGTGTCCGGCGAGGCCGCCGCGCGGGACTCCAGCGCCGCCCGGCCCTCCGACAGCCCGAGGCCCGTGTAGGCGTCCCGCTCCAGGGCCACGACGGCGTCCCAGTCCCGGTCGGCGAGGGGCCGGACGCGCACGGAGTCAGTCATCGGCGCCGGCCCCCTCGGGACGGTCGGCCCAGGCGTACGGGAGGGGGGCGAAGCCGTTGAAGCCCAGGGTCGTGTAGCTGGTCGCGTAGGCGCCCGCGGACAGCACCCAGACCGGGTCGCCCGAGGCGAGTGCCCGGGGTACGGGCACCAGTCCCTCCTCGTGGGAGTAGGCGTCGTCGCTGTCGCAGGTCGGGCCGGCGACGACGGCCCGGACGGTGGGCCCGTCGGGGTGGGTCGGGAACACCAGCCGGTACTGGAGGGCGTCCATCTCGTAGAGGCCGTTGAACTTGCCGCAGCTCAGGTAGAGCCAGTGCCGCCGTTCGCCGTCGGCGTCCCGGCGTTCGGTGAGGCGGGCGACGTGGGCGCGGATCGCGCCGTGGTCGGCGACGAGGTGCCGGCCGGGTTCGATGACGAAGTCCAGCGGTCCGCCGTGGATGCGGCGGAGTTCGTCCGTGCCCTCCCGGATCACCGCGAAGATCTTGTCCAGCGGTGGGTCCAGAACGGTGCCGCGCCGGTCGCGGTAGCCGAGCGCGGGCAGGCCGCCGCCGAGGTTGACGTGGTCGACGCGGATGCCGCGCCGGTGCAGCGCGCGCAGCACCTCGCCGAGGTCCTCGACGGCGGCGTGCCACGCCTCGCCGGTTATCTGCTGGGAGCCGACGTGCACGGAGAGGCCGGCCGGGACCAGACCGGCGTCCCGGGCCCGTTCCATGACGCGGACGGCGTCGCCGGGCGAGCAGCCGAACTTGTTGCTGAGCCCCCACACGGCTCCCGCCCCGCCGGTCGCCACCCGGCAGAAGACGCGGGCGCCGGGGGCGTGGCGGGCGAGGGCGGCGACGTCCTGGACGCTGTCGGTGGCGAAGGTGCGGATGCCGAGCCGGTACGCCTCGGCGATGTTCCGGTCGGACTTCACGGTGTTGCCGTAGTGCACGCGCCCGGCCGGCACTCCGGCGCGCAGCGCCTGTTCGATCTCGCCGGGACTGGCCGCGTCGGCGCCGGCGCCGCGCCGGGCCAGGGTGGTGAGGACCTCGTCGACCGGGCAGGCCTTCATCGCGAACCGCACCTCGACGCCGGGCAGTTCCCGGCGCAGGGTGTCGTACCGCTGCTCGATGCCGGCCAGGTCGTAGACGATGCGGTCCCCGGTGGCGGCGGCGAGGGCGGCGGCCAGGGGCTCGCCGAGGACCGTGCCCGGCACCGGGCCCGTCACCGCGCTCACCGCGACGCCGCCGGCGGCCGGACCGGGGGCGTGGCCTTGGCGGCGGCGACCAGCCCCTGCCACGCTTCGGTCAGCAGGGCGAAGTCGGCCATGTCGCCGCGCGCCTCGTCGAGGAGCCGTTCGCGCCGGCCGGCCAGCAGGTCGGCGAAGTCGGCGTACGGGCCGCCCAGGCGCCGGTAGGCGGAGTCGAGGGCGTCGAGCCTGCGGACGTTCTCCGCGGTGTCCAGGCCGGTGCTCTCGCGGGCCAGGGCGGCGACCGCGGCGGGGCGGGCCCGGCCGTGCTCGTCCAGGAGGGTGTCGCCGGCCTCGGCCATGCGGTCGTAGACGAAGTGGAAGTAGAGCATCGACAGCAGGAACTTGGCGAAGCGGGTCTGGTAGGCGAGGAAGCCGGGACCGGTCCGCCGTTCGCCGGTGTAGTAGTTGACGATGTTGCGGTTGTGCAGCACGCCGGGCAGCCGGGCGTCGTGCACCAGGTGGATGAGGAAGTAGTCGCTGCCGATGGTGTCGCGGGCGGGCGGCAGCGGTACGCGTTCGCTGACCGTCTCCCCGTGGAAGGCGATGTTGCACATGTCGACCCGCATCGGGTCGACCACCGTGAGCAGCGAGTGGTCCGCCGTGAAGGGTTCGGTGCCGGCGCCGGCGAAGGACTCCTCGACCAGGTCCCGTTTCTGCTCGGGGGTCCAGTCCTCGGGCGCCCACAGGGAGACCACGTCGTGGTAGACGCCGGGGTCGGCGTCGCGTATCCGCGCGATGTCCACGGAGAGTTCGCCCACGAAGGAGCTGCCCACCATGGCGACCCGCCGTGCGAGGAGGCCGTCGGCGAGGGCGGACTCGGTGACGCCGGACACGGCGTCGGCGGCGCGCCTGCCGAGGGAGAGCAGTTCGTGGTGGACGGGGAAGACGGTGCGGCCGTCCACCCTCTGGTAGCGGCTGTCGGAGTCCCTGCGGTGGACGGACTCGCAGCCGAGCGCCGCCGCGATCAGGAAGGCGCGGTTGGTGCAGGCGCCGTAGGACACGCCGTCGGGCAGCATCAGGTCGAGGAGCAGCTCCGGCTTGGCGCTGCCGGAGCGTGCCGTGACCCGCTCCAGGAAGTCGCGCTGGGCGGCCTCGTCGAGGTGGTGCGCCGTGATCCGGGGATGCGGGGGCAGTCGCCGCAGCGCCTCGGCGTGGGCGGCGTGGTCCTCGGGCGGGCAGGAGTCGAGGACCAGCAGGTGGACATCGATGTCGAAGTGAGCGGCCGCGTAGGCGGCTTCCTCGCCGAGTGCCGTGATGGTGTCCGGACAGTGCCGGTTGGTGGGCAGGGTCAGGCAGATGCTGCGCATGCGGCGTCCCCGGTGGCCTCGTCGGTGGCCTGGTCCGTGTCGGTACCGGTGCCGTCGTCCTCGTGCCAGGACGTCAGGCCCAGCAGCTTGGCACCCAGTTCGTTCAACTCGGCGGGCCCGTAGCGCTCGGACTCGTGGCGGTGGGCGTCGCCGAGGAGGGTGACGTTCCAGTCGGGGGTGGTGAGATTGCGCCAGGAGTCGACGCGGGAGTCGCGCAGCCGGCGGTGGCTCTCCAGCGCGGGCATCATCGACAGGTACTGGACGGCGCGCACGCCCTCGCCGGAGACGTTGGGCGCCACTCCGTGGGCCAGCAGGCCGTTCCAGATGAGCAGGTCGCCGGCTTCCAGGTCGGGCCGTACGACGGGCATGTCCTCGCGGTCGATCGCGGGCCGGATCGGGTCACGGCCGTCGGGCTGGAGCGCCTTCCAGCGGTCGAAGCGGCGGAACAGCTCGGGACAGCACTGGAAGCCGCCGTGGTCGGGCTTGGTGTCGTTGAGGGCGATAATGCCCTGGACGCGCTGGGGCAGCACGCCGAGCGTGGTGTCGACGTCCCAGTGCAGATCGATGTCGAAGCCGCGCTCGGGCTTGTCGATGAGGGCGCGGTCGCGGTTGCCGACGTTGGGCGGGTTGAGGTTGAGCCGGTCCAGGGTGACCCACAGCTCCTCGCAGTCCCACACGTCGACGAAGGCGTCGTACACCCGCCGGGACTGCCGGCTGTCCCAGATGAGCTGGTGCTGGTACGCCTCGACGAAGCCGTAGATGTGCAGTTCCCGGTCGAGGTCGGAGCGGTACTCGCGGTCCTGGTACCAGGTGTCGGGGCGGTCCGGGTCGAGGCCCTGGAACTCCCAGGCGAAGTCGAGCAGCCGGCGCGCGGAGGAGGCGGGTATCGCCTCCTTGACCACGACGTAGCCGTACGTCTGCCAGTGCGCGAAGTCCTCCTCGGACAGCACCCGCAGCGGGCGGGTCTTGTCCAGGTCGCGCAGCTGGGTGCGGGCCAGGTAGGTGTCGGCGTCCGCGCTGAAGTAGGGGATGTCCGACGGGGCTCGGTGGAGGTAGGAATCGGGCGTCGCCATGTGGTGCTCCAGATCCTCGCCGTCGCACCGTGCGGGCAACGGCGGTGTGTGCGACGGAGGTCGGGCCGTCACACATCAGGTCGGTGGGGGCAGCGGGGCCCGCTCGCGTCCGGGGGCGGAGCGGGGCGACGAGGGCGGCTCGGACGGACGGGGCTCTCCCGGTTCAGGGGCTCGCCCGGTCCGCGCTCTCGTCCGGAATGGTCGTCTCGTCCGGGGTGGTCGTCACGGAAGTCGTCGTACGGAAGGCGTCGCGAGCGGTCTTCGCAGCCCGGCCGCGGCAGGTGTCCGGCGCGGAAACTGGTGTCCCATGTGTCCCTCGCCGAACTTGCGCCTCACAATGGACTAGACCAAGGGAAGGTGTCAACACCCCTCCCGACGAGGAGAGTTGTTACTTCCGAGTTCGGCGACACCCCTCTTGACAGGCCTGGTTAACCTGAACGCGCACCCCCTTGGTCTATACCAAGAAACGTCACCGAAAGGCGCGCCCGATGGCCTCCAGCAAGCACAACGGCGAGCTGCGCCGGCTCGCGCTCTCCGTCCTCCAGCCGGGTTTCGTCGGCACCGAGGCGCCCGACTGGCTCCTGCGCGACATCGGCGACGGCCTGGCCTCCGTGGTGCTCTTCTCCCGCAACATCGTCTCCACCGAGCAGGTGGCCCGGCTGACCGCGCAACTGCGCGCGGAGAACCCGGAGTTGATCGTCGCCATCGACGAGGAGGCCGGTGACGTCACCCGGATCGAGTCGGCCACCGGATCGTCCCGGCCGGGCAACTTCGCGCTCGGCACGGTCGACGACACGGAGCTGACCGAGGCCGTCGCCGCCGACCTGGGCCGGCAGCTGCGCACCGCCGGGGTGAGCCTCGACTACGCGCCGAGCGCGGACGTCAACTCCAACCCCGACAACCCCATCATCGGCGTGCGCTCCTTCGGCTCGGACCCCGACGTGGTCTCCCGGCACACCGCCGCCTGGATCCAGGGCCTCCAGTCCTCCGGCGTCGCCGCCTGCGCCAAGCACTTCCCCGGCCACGGGGACGTCGCCGTCGACTCGCACCACGACCTGCCGGCCTACGGTGCCGGCCGGGACGAGATCGCGGCCCAGGCCCTGCCCCCGTTCCGGGCGGCCCTCGCGGCCGGGGTGCGCGCGGTGATGAGCGGCCACCTGCTCGTGCCCGCCTACGACCCCGACCTGCCGGCCACGCTCAGCCGGATCATCCTGCGCGACCTGCTCCGCGGTGAACTGGGCTTCGACGGGCTGGTGGTCAGCGACGCCATCGAGATGGGCGCCGTCACCCGCCGGTACGGCATCGACGGAGCCACGGTGCAGGCCGTCGCCGCCGGGGTGGACGCGATCTGCGTCGGCGGCGAGAGCGCCGAGGAGGCCACGACCGAGCTGCTGGTCAAGGCGCTGGCCACCGCGGTCGCCGCCGGTGAGCTGCCGGAGGAGCGGCTGGCCGAGGCGGCGGGCCGGGTACGGGAGTTCGCCGGCTGGTCGGCCGCGCTGCGGGCGTCGGCCGGGGGCGCCGGGGAGACGGCCGGTGACGGGATCGGGCACCTCGCCGCCCGCCGCGCCGTCCGGCTCACCGGGGCCGCGCGCCAGGCGCTGCCGCTGACCGCCGCGCCGCACGTGGTCGAGCTGGCACCGGTGACGAACATGGCGATCGGCAAGGAGACCCCGTGGGGCGTCGCCGGCCCGCTGCGCGAGCGGCTGCCCGGCACGACCTCGGTACGGGTGCACGACGAGGAACTGCGTGAGGGGACGGTGGAGTTGACGAGCTGCGCCCTCGAACCGGCCGCCGGGCGCCCCCTGGTCGTCGTCGCCCGCGACGCGGCCCGCCACCCGTGGATGAGCCGCGCGGTGACCGGCCTGACCGCGGCCCGCCCCGACGCGATCGTGGTGGAGATGGGCCTGCCGGGCACGAGCACGGCTCCCCACGCCCAGATCTTCACGCACGGCGCGAGCGCGGCGTCGGGGGTGGCGGCGGCGGAGGTCCTGGCGGGGACGGACTGACACCCGGGCCCGATGACCCAGACCGAAAGGGGCGGGGCGGCGGCCCCGGCCCCCGCGAGAGAGACCCGAGGATGACACCGCACCGTTCCCAGTTCCTCCTGTCCACTGTGATCATGGCCCACCCGCGGCGGCGGGCCGCGGCCGAGGCACTGGCCGAGGCGCACCCGGCGCTCGCCGCGCGGGTCGTCACCGACCCGGAGCCGCAGGGTCCGCCGTCGGCGCTGCGCACGGCGCGCCTGGCCTGGCGGTCCGTGTCCGCCGACGCCACACACCATCTGGTGCTCCAGGACGACGCCGTGCTCGCCCCGGAGTTCGCGGACACCGTCGCCGCACTGGCCGCCGCCCGGCCGCGGGACTCCGTCAGCCTGTTCACCGAGTGGGGTTCACGCACCGCCAACGCGGTCCGTGCCGCGGCGCTGCTCGGCCACGCCTGGGCGCCCGTGGTGGACGACTACCTCCCGTCCGTCGCGCTGGTGCTGCCCGCCGGACTGGCCCGGGGATTCGACGCGTACGCCGCCGCGAAGGCCGCGCCCGACGCGACCGACGACGTCACCCTGCTCGACTATCTGCACGACGTCGGCCGGGTCGTCCCGGTGGCCGGCCCGGTCGACCACGCCAACCCGCCGAGCCTCGTCGGCAACGACGTGATGGGCCCGCGCGGCGCCGCCTGCCTCGCCCCCGCCGGCGACCCGGAGGGCTCCGTGCTGCCCGCGATGCACGCGGTGCCGTATTTCTGCTGGTGGGAGCAGCTGGCCGTGGTCTACCTGCGCGACCCGGTGCGTCCGGACGGCTGGCGCCGGGTGCCGGCCGACGAGGCGCTGCTTGAGCGGGGCATCGGGCGGGAGCGGGTCGTGGCGTCGCTGCGGACGGCGCTGGGGAGCGTCCCGCACCGGGAGTTGATCCACGACCGGGTCAGCGACGTCCTGCTCGCCGAGGTGTGGACCACCGCCTACACGCTGGGCGTGGTGACCCGGGACCTCGGCGGCTTCCCCGACCTCGGCCGTCCGGCGGCCCGGGAGGCGCTGGCCACGCTGGCGCCGGGGGCGCTGCGCAGGGTCGTGCCGGTGCGCTGGCTGGCGGCCGTGGGCGAGCTGCTGTACCCGCTGGTGGCGGCGGCCGTGCTGGGAGGTGCCGCGGACGTGGAGGCGGCGGGGAGCGGCTGGTGAGGCGCACCGCCCGCCGCGGGTCGCCCTGCGACGGGTGAGCGGGGCTCAGCGGGCGGTGCGGGTGTGGACGTACTCCACGAGGCGGGTCAGCGCGTCCGGGTCGGTGGTGGGCAGGACGCCGTGGCCGAGGTTGAAGACGTGGCCCTCCAGGCCCGCCGCCGCGTCCAGGACCTCGCCGGCCTTGGTCTCGACGGCCTGCGGGGTGGAGAAGAGGACGGCGGGGTCCAGGTTGCCCTGGAGCGCCTTGCCGGGGCCGACCCGGCGGGCCGCCTCGTCCATCGGGACGCGCCAGTCGACGCCGACGACGTCCGCGCCGGCCTCGCCCATCAGGCCGAGCAGCTCGCCGGTGCCGACACCGAAGTGGATGCGCGGCACGCCGTACCCGGCGACGGCCTCGAAGACCTTGCGGGAGGCGGGCAGCACCGAGGCGCGGTAGTCCGCGGGCGAGAGGGCGCCGACCCAGGAGTCGAAGAGCTGGACGGCGCTCGCGCCCGCCTCGATCTGCACCTTCAGGAAGGCGGCGGTGATGCCGGCGAGCCGGTCCAGGAGGTCGGCCCACAGCTGCGGGTCGCCGTACATGAGCGCCTTGGTGTGCTCGTGGTTGCGGGACGGGCCGCCCTCCACGAGGTAGCTCGCGAGGGTGAACGGCGCCCCGGCGAAGCCGATCAGCGGGGTGGCGCCCAGCTCGCGGGTGAGCAGGCCGATGGCCTCGCTGACGTAGGTGACGTCCTCGGGGGTCAGCTCGCGGAGCCGCTCCAGGTCCGCGCGGGTGCGGATCGGGTTCTCGACGACCGGGCCGACGCCCGGCTTGATGTCGAGGTCGATGCCGATGGCCTTGAGCGGGACCACGATGTCGCTGAAGTAGATGGCGGCGTCCACGCCGTGCCGGCGGACCGGCTGGAGGGTGATCTCGGTGACCAGTTCCGGCCGCATGCAGGACTCGAGCATCGGGATGCCCTCGCGCACCTTGAGGTACTCCGGCAGCGAGCGCCCGGCCTGCCGCATGAACCACACCGGGGTGTGCGGCACCGGCTCGCGCCTGCAGGCCCTGAGGAACGCGGAGTCGTACGTGGCGGTCGGCGGCTGGCCCGCGGGGCTCTGGTTGGCACTCACACCGGCAAGTCTCGCACGGCGCGCGGACGGTCCCGGACCGCGGGTGGGGCGGCTCCCGCGCGCCCTCGGGGTACCGCGGGATCCGGACATCGCGTCCGCGCGCGGGTGTCCCTCCCTGCGCCGGGCCGCCGTTCCGCTTAGGGTTCCCCGCATGGCTGCGGCTCAGGGACGACTGTCGGACGGCGCTGGCGGAATGGACGAGGCGAAGGGAACCGAGGAGGGGGCCCCGCACAAGGGGAGTACGGCACCGCCGGCCTTCGCGGCCGCCGTCGAGGCCCTGCGGGGCGCGCGGCTGCGGCCGCAGATCGAGGTGGAGCCGACCCGCGCGCCCCAGCGGCTCGCCCCGCACACCTACGCGCTGGAGGCCGCGGTCGTCGACGGCGACGAGGACCTGGCGGACGGCCGGCTGGTGCTGCTGCACGACCCGGCCGGGCACGACGCCTGGCACGGGACCTTCCGGCTGGTGACCCTGGTCCGGGCCGAGCTGGAGCCGGAGATGGCCGCGGATCCGCTGCTGCCCGAGGTGTGCTGGTCCTGGCTCACCGGCGCGCTCCAGGCCCGCGGCCTCACCTACGGGGAGCCGAGCGGCACCGTCACACGCGCGAGCTCCCACTACTTCGGGGGTCTCTCCGCGCGCCCCGCGGCCTCGCAGATCGAGATCCGGGCCTCCTGGACGCCGCGCGAGGGGCTGGGCGGCGTCCCCGACACCGCGGCGCACCTCGCCTCGTGGTGCGATCTGCTGGCGCAGGTCGCGGGGCTGCCGCCGGCCGGGCCCGGCGACGCGTCGATCGTCACGCTGCCGCAGCGCCGCGGCCCGCAGTCGCGCTGACCCACGCACGCTCACACCGCTTCACCAGGGGGCTTCCGCACGTCCAGGAAACGTTCCGTCACTTTGTCGACACGACCACTTTCGGCCGCGTATCGACAAAGTGCGAAACCGTTCGATCTTCGAATGATCGACCGCGTGTCCGAATTGCTCGGATTGTTACTCACCAGATCGTGATCTTTCTCTAAAGGCGGACGGGTTCGGTGCCGAAGACGACTGTGACCTTGAAAGCACGGTTCGTCCCGCCTTCACCCCCACGAGCCGGCCCCGTCCCCGCCCCCCAGGAGGCCTGGTGTCCGTTCTCCTCGAGCAGCCTGCAAGCCTGGTCGCCTACCGCCCGAACAAGCCGACCGCCATGGTGGTCGTGGCCGACCAGCGCGTCCGTTCCACCGTCACCCGCCACCTGTGGGCGCTCGGTGTGCGCGACGTCATCGAGGCCTCGTCCGTCGCGGAGGCCCGTCCCCGCGTCGCCAACCCCCGCGACATCTGCGTCGCGGAAGTCCACCTCCCCGACGGCTCCGGCCTGACCCTCCTGTCGGAGACCCGCGCCGCGGGCTGGCCCAACGGTCTCGCCCTGTCCGCCGCCGACGACATCGGCGCCGTGCGCAACGCCCTCGCCGGCGGCGTCAAGGGCTACGTCGTCACCGGCACCCGCACCAACGTCGGGCTCCCCACCCGGCCTGGCGCCGCCCCCATCGGCGCCGCGGCCGCCCGCCTGCACCGCCGCCCCCCAGGTGCCCCGAGCCACCCGGGCGGCTACCGCGAGCTCTCCGGCCGCGAGGTGGAGGTGCTGCGGCTGGTCGCGGAGGGCCAGTCGAACAAGGCGATCGGCGTCTCCATGGGCCTGTCCGCCCTGACCGTCAAGAGCCACCTGGCCCGCATCGCCCGCAAGCTCGGCACGGGCGACCGCGCCGGGATGGTCGCGGTGGCCCTGCGCACCGGCATCATTCACTGACCCGTTCACCGGCCTGACCGGTTTACGACCCCCCGGCGCCCGCCCCCGGGGCGGGACGGCGGGGGGGGCCGCCCCCCCCCCCCCAGTGGTTTGACGGGTGCGCCCCCCC